>JAICLV010000006.1 GCA_025925185.1 Acidothermaceae bacterium | reverse complement strand
TCACCTTGGCTGAGCTGACGTTGGTCAGCTCAGCCAAGGTGTCGTCCGCTCTGATGGTGACGCTCAGGCTGCGGTTTCGGTGGCGGGAGCCGGCAGCGCGGCGCGCGCGACCTCGACGAGCGCCGCGAACGCGGCGTCGTCGTTGACCGCCAGCTCAGCGAGGATCTTGCGGTCGACCTCGACGCCGGCGGCCTTCAGGCCCTGGACGAACCGGTTGTAGGTGATGTCGTGCGAACGCGCGGCGGCGTTGATGCGCTGGATCCACAACCGGCGAAAGTCGCCCTTACGCGCCTTGCGGTCGCGATAGGCGTAGGTCGCGGAGTGCAGCAACTGTTCTTTCGCCTTGCGGTACAACCGCGACCGCTGGCCGCGGTAACCGCTGGCGCGTTCGAGTACGACTCGGCGCTTCTTGTGGGCGTTGACCGCCCGCTTCACGCGTGCCACGTGGAGACTCCTTGCTTGGGCTTACTTGGGCCTGGGACAGGCTCGATCGGTCAGGGCGGGCCGGTCTAGCGACCGAGCAACTTCTTGATTCGCTTAGCGTCGGCCGGGGCCATCTGGACCTCGCCATCGAGTCGCCGGGTGAGGGTCGAGGGCTTGTGCTCGAGGTAGTGCCTGCGGTTGGCCCGCAGCCGCATGATCTTGCCGCTGCCGCTGATCCGGAACCGCTTGGCGGATCCGCTGTGGGTCTTCATCTTCGGCATGGCGCCGTGTTCTCCGTTTCTGCGTCTGCGGTCTGGTCTGTGCTGGTCGTGCGATGGATCAGGATGCGGCGCTGTCAGGCGACGACGTGTGGCTGGACGACGACCGCTTCGCCGGCGCTGCCTTCGCCGCGGGCTTCTCGGCGACTGCCGTCTCGGCCGACTTCGCGGGCGCCTTCTTCACCGCCGCCTTGGTCGCGGTCTTGGCCGCGTCCTTGACGGGAGCGGCCGGCGCGGCTGGCGCGGCTGGCGCGGCTGGCGCTGCCGCCGTCTCGGCGGCCTGCGCGGCCGGAGCCGGCGTCGCCTTCCTCGCCCGCTCGGCGTGCTCGGCGCGTTCGGCCTCGGCGTGCTCGGCGTGCTCGGCGCGTTCGGCCTCGGCATGCTCGGCGCGTTCCGCGCGCTCAGCCTTGAAGTCGGCCTTCTTCTTGTGTGGCCCGAGCACCATGATCATGTTCCGGCCGTCGAGCTTGGGCGCTGCCTCGACGAAGCCGAGGTCGACGACGTCTTCGGCCAGCCGCTGTAGCAGCCTGGCGCCCATCTCGGGCCGCGACTGCTCGCGGCCGCGGAACATGATGGTGATCTTGACCTTGTCGCCTTCCTTGAGGAACCGCACGACGTGACCCTTCTTGGTCTCGTAGTCATGCGTGTCGATCTTCGGGCGCAGCTTCATCTCTTTGATGACGGTCTGCGTCTGGTTCTTGCGCGCCTCGCGGGCCTTGACCGCGGACTCGTACTTGAACTTGCCGTAGTCCATGAGCTTGGCCACGGGCGGGCGGGCCATGGGCGCGACCTCGACGAGATCGAGATCTGCTTCTTCTGCCAGACGCAAAGCATCTTCGATGCGGACGATGCCGACCTGCTCGCCGCCTGGGCCGACGAGCCGTACCTCGGGAACGCGGATCCGGTCGTTGATGCGGGGCTCGACGCTGATGGGACCTCCAACGGGTCTGGTTAGGTGCGGCCAGCCATGCCTGGGCCCTAGCACTCACATGCGCACTCACATGCGAAGAGCCCCGCACGACGCGCATGCGAGGGCTCCACAAGTAAGCCGGACGACGCCCTACGGGTGCCGTCGCGGCCGACCGGACCTGCCGACCGACCTGGTCAGCGAGGTGGGAAGCGTGATGCGGAGCCTCCACTTGCGGGTGTCGCACACGGATGCGGCACCGGTCGCCCGACCAGCGTAGCAGCGCGCCGCGCTCGTGGTCGGCGCGCCGGTGCGCTGCGGTACGGTCGCGATCACCATGGCTCACCTCGAGGTGCGTCGCTTTGTCGACTTAGCCGCATCGATCGCCGGGCTGCCGCCGTCGTGCGGGCCGGTTCGGCTGGTCGCCGTCGACGGCCCGGGTGGCGCCGGCAAGACGACGTTCGCGACGCGGCTCGCGGCCAGCTTCGACGGCGCCGCCGCCGTCCAGGTTGTGCACACGGACGACTTCGCGAGCTGGGACAACCAGTTCGGCTGGGCGCCGCGGCTCCGGGCGGGGGTGATCGAGCCGCTGCGGCGCGGCGAGCCGGGCCGGTACCAGCGCTACGACTGGGTCGAGAAGCGGTTCGCCGAGCGACACGACGTCGCGCCGGCGCCGGTCGTCGTCGTGGAGGGGGTGGGGGCCGCGCAAAGCGCGTTCGCCGACGCGCTGGCGATGACGGTGTGGGTCGACACGCCGTCCGACGTCCGGCTTGCCCGCGGCCTGGCGCGCGACGGCGAGCACATGCGCGACTTCTGGGAGCAGTGGATCATCGGCGAGCGCGCACACTTCGCTGCGGATGTCACGCGGAGGCGGGCCGACCTGGTGGTGGCGGGCGATCCGGCCGGATGGCACGACGCTGAGGCCGAGTTTTTTGCGCTGATCTGATTGTCTGGGCTGATCGCCGCAGCGACTCCGCTAGAACTTGGACTTGAGGTCTTCGGCTTCCTTCTTGGCCCAGTCCTCACCCTCGGTCTTGGCCTTTTGCTCGTACTTCGGCGCTTCCTTCTCGAACTCCTGCTTCGCCTTCTGCTCGCCTTCGTTCTCGAGCTTGCCGCCCTCGGCCCCGGCCTTCTTCGTGATGTCGTCAAAGTCCATCGAACTTCTCCTTGCCCGTGCGAGATGTCTGACCCGCTGGGCATGCCCCCGGTACAACTCCGCGAAGCGGCCGTCGTCCGCGCTATTCGATGATCTTTGAGATGTCCATCTCGAGGATGTCGCGCGCTCCCGCTGCCTTCAGCGTTGGGATGAGCGTGTTCACGCCCTTTTTCGCGACGACCGACTCGACCGCGTGCATGGTGCCGGAGGCGAGCGCGGTGACGGTGGGAGATCCCATCGCGGGCAGCACGGCGAGCACGTCGTGCAGCTGCCGGTCGGAGACGTTGAGCTTGATCAGCACCTTCCCCCGCGCCTGGATCGCGCCGCGGAGCAACAGCAGGATGTCTTCCATGGCGGCGCGCTTGTCGGCGTCTCCGTGCGCGGTCGCGTTGGTGATGAGCTCGGTGCGCGACGTGAGCAGCGTGTCGATGATTTTCAGCCCGTGCTTCTTCAAGCTGGTGCCGGTCTCGGTCAAGTCGACGATCGCGTCGACGATGTCGGGCACCTTCGCCTCGGTGGCGCCGTAGCTGGGAACGATCGTCGCCTTGACGCCGATCTGGTCAAAGTAGCGGCGGGTGAGCTCGGGAAACTCGGTTGAGACGCGCACGCCGTTCGGCAAATCGGCCCCGCTGGTTGCTGGGTTGTCGCTCACGACGGCGAGCACGATGCGCACCGGATTGCTGGTGGCCTTGGAGTATTCGAGCTCGCCAAGCGAGACGACGTCGGCGTTGGTCTCGGTGATCCAGTCGCGGCCGGTGATGCCGAGGTCGAACAGACCTTCGTCGACATACGTCGGGATCTCTTGCGGGCGAAGGAATCGCACGGTTCCGACCCGCGGATCGTCGATGGAGGCGTGGTAGTCGCGCTCGGAGCCGCGGCTGACCGTGAGGTTGGCGGCCTCGAAGAGGTCGAGGGTGGCGCGCTCAAGCGAGCCCTTCGGCAGGACGAGGGAAAGCATCGAAGAACCTTTCGAAGACTTGGGACGACGTGAGGTCAGCTTGTCGCCGGCCGGCTGAAGCCGGGGCCGACAGCAGGACGGCGATGTCGCAACTCGCGCAGCACGAGCGCGGAGTCGAGCGCGGCCACCGTCGCCTCCCATCCCTTGTCTTCGACGCTGTCGGGTAGCCCGCAGCGGTCGAGTGCCTGCCCAAGGCTGTCACAAGTCAAGACCCCGTTGCCAATCGGGGTCGCCGCGTCGAGCCCGACGCGGGTGAGCCCCGCGGTGACCGCGTCGCAGACGTACTCGAAATGCGGCGTACCGCCGCGGATCACGCAACCGAGGCACACGACGGCGTCGTTGTCGACGGCGAGCTGTTGCGCGACAACGGGCAATTCGATGGCCCCTGCGACGCGGACGACGGTCGGCTCGGCGACGCCGCAGGCTTTTGCGGCCGCAACGGCGCGATCGAGCAACGCCTCCACAACCTGCGTGTTCCATCGCGTCACGACAATCCCGAGGCCGAGGCCCGCGGCGTCGACGGTTGCGAGCGCTGGCCTACCTTCGCCGCTCACGACAGCCCTCCCGTCTGGTCGTCGACAGTGGGGACGACGACCGGCAGCTGCAGGTCGTGGCCCATGCGGTCGCGCTTCGTCATCAGATAACGGAGGTTATCCGGATTCGCGTGGGTAGGGAGCGGGACGCGGCCGGCGACACGCAGCCCCCATCCCTCGAGCCCGGCGCGCTTGGCGGGGTTGTTGGTGAGCAAGCGCATCGACTTCACACCGAGGTCGACCAGCACTTGTGCCCCGGTTCCGTAGTCGCGCGCGTCGACGGGCAGTCCCAACTCGACGTTCGCGTCGATGGTGTCGGCTCCGGCGTCTTGCAGCCGGTAGGCGAACAGCTTGCTCAGCAGGCCAATTCCGCGGCCCTCGTGGCCGCGGATGTAGAGCACGACTCCCCTGCCCTCGGCGCCGATCATCGACATCGCGGCGTCGAGTTGCGGGCCGCAGTCGCAACGCAGCGAACCGAACACGTCGCCGGTGAGGCACTCGGAGTGCGCGCGCACGAGCAGGTTCTCGCCGTTGCCGATGTCGCCCATGACGAGTGCGACCAGCTCGGTGCCGTCGAGGGTGCTTCGATAGCCGACCGCGCGCCACTCGCCGTGCGGCGTCGGAAGCCGGGTTTCGACGACGCGCTCGATTGTCGACTCGTGTCGACGGCGATAGGCCACGAGATCGGCAATCGAGACGATCGCCAAACCGTGTTCGTTCGCGAACTGCGTCAATCGCGGCAGCCGCGCCATTGAGCCGTCGTCGTCGACGATCTCGCTGATGACGCCGGCGGGGGTGAGGCCGGCGAGCCGGGCGAGGTCGACAGCCGCTTCGGTGTGGCCGGTGCGGCGCAAGACACCGCCGTCGACCGCTCGCAACGGAAACACGTGGCCGGGCCGGGTGAGCTCGTATGGCTCGGTCGCCGAGTCGGCGAGCGCCCTGACGGTGTGCGCGCGATCGGCCGCCGAGATGCCGGTGGTGACGCCATTTCTCGCGTCGACGGAGACGGTGTAGGCGGTCTGCTTGCGGTCTTCGTTGCGCACGGTCATGGGCGGCAGGCCGAGCCGGTCGAGTGTTTTGCCCTCCATCGGCACGCAGATCACGCCGCTGGTGTGGCGGACCATGAAGGCTATGAGTTGCGGGGTCGCCTTCGACGCGGCCGCGACCAGGTCGCCCTCGTTCTCGCGGTCTTCGTCATCGACGACGATGACCGCCTTGCCTGCGGCGATGTCGGCGATCGCGCGTTCGATGGGGTCGAACATCAGCTCACCGCCTCTTGCAGCGGGCTGAGCGGCGGCGATGCTTCGACGCGCGCCACGCGGCGCCACACGAAGAAGCCCCAGATCACGAAGCCCGCGTAAATCGCGTACAGCGTGGCCGACGGGTAATAGCGGAAGTGAATCAACTCGGGGACGCCAACCAAATCGACCGCGATCCAGCACAGCCAGAAGTCGATCCAGCCGCGCGCCATCGCATAGGTCGCGACCATCGATCCCACGAAAATCCACGCATCCGCGAGGTAGTACCACCACTGCACGGGAAACCCTTCGCCGATCACCCGGAACGCCATGTAGCAAACGCCGATGCCGACGGCCGCCGCGACGAGATAGAGGATCCGCTCTACGCGGGTGGCCCAGCGGGGCGAAACAGCGGGCGCGGTCGGCGCGCTGC
Source organism: Acidothermaceae bacterium (assembly GCA_025925185.1). The sequence goes on along the minus strand of JAICLV010000006.1, from coordinate 26,503 downwards.
GCCGAGTGCTCGCCCAGCGCTGCCAGCCATAGACGCTCGTGATGATGAAGAAGATCTGTCGGCCGGCTTGACCGAGCAACGGCGCCTGGGTCGAGTCGCCGAACGCGTTACCCATGAACACGGTGAACAAAAAGACGTTGCCGACAATCCCGATCGGCCAAGCCCACACCTGTCGGCGCATGCCACCGATCGCGGAAATTAGGCCGAGCAGGTTCCCGATGATTTCACGGTAATAGATCGCCTGATGGCCAATGTGCAGCTGTGCGTTGTAGAGCCAGTTCACGCGACACCGCCGGCGCTTTCGAGCCGGTGGCCCACGATCAGTCGTTCGGCGTACTTCGCCATCACGTCAACCTCGAGGTTGACGCTGTCGCCGATGCCCTTCACGCCCAGCGTGGTGCGTTGCAGCGTCGTCGGTATCAGGCTGACGGTGAACCCCTCGTCGTCCGAGCTGACGACCGTGAGGGAGACGCCGTCAACGGCGATCGAACCCTTCTCGACGACGTATCTCGCAAGCGACCCAGGGATCTCGATGCGCACGACGTCCCACTGTGGCGTGTGCTCGCGAGCGGCGATACGGCCCGTGCCGTCGACGTGTCCTTGCACGAGGTGGCCGCCGAGCCTGGTCTGCAGGGTGACCGCGCGCTCGAGGTTCACGGCGCTGCCAGGTGCCGCGGCGCCGAGCGTGGTGCGGTCGAGGGTCTCGCGCATGACATCGGTGGTGAATCGTCCGGCGGACGCGTCGACGACGGTGAGACAAACGCCGGAAACGGCGACGGAATCGCCGGGCGCGACGTCGCTCGTGACGCGCGGGCCGGCGATCTCCAACCGCGCCGCGATGTCTGCTCCCGTGGCGGTCGGGGTGACCGACACGATGGCGCCCAGCTCTTCGACAATGCCGGTGAACAACCTCGCTACTCCCCTACGCTCGTCGGTCGGGCGGTCAAGCGCAGGTCGCGACCCACGGCCTCGACGTCGTCGACACGCCATCTCAAGATGTCGGAGATCGTGGTGATTCCCGCGTCGGCCAGCACGGACTTCCCCGCGCCGAGAAACGCGGGCGCGAGGTAGGCGACCACCTTGTCGACCCGGCCCGCGCGCATGAACGCGCCGGCCAACGTGGCGCCACCTTCGAGCAACACACTGACGACGTCGCGACCGGCGAGCTCTTTCAGCACGAGGTCAGGGTCGTGCTCCCTGACCGTCAACGTCGGCGCGGCGTCGTCGAAAACCTTCGCGGACGACGGGAGCTCGCGTCGTCCGACCACGACCCGAAGCGGCTGTCTCGATGTCAAGACACCGCGGCGAACCGTCAGGGATGGGTCGTCAACGAGCGCGGTGCCGCTGCCGACCATGACGGCGTCGTGCTCGCCGCGAAGCCGATGCGCGTCGTCGCGAGCGGCCGCACCGGTGATCCAGCGGCTCGTGCCGTCGGCGGCGGCGGTCCGGCCGTCGAGCGTTGCGGCGAACTTCCAGGTGACGAAGGGCCTGCCGGTGCTGGCGAAATGCAGCCACGCCTCGTTCGACCGGGCAGCCTCGTCGGCGAGCACTCCGCCGACGACCTCGATGCCAGCGGAGCGCAGCTGGTCGGCGCCGCCGCGCGCCCTTGGCGACGGGTCAGGCACCGCGTAGACGACCCGGGTCACGCCCGCCTCGATGAGGGCTTGCGTGCAGGGGCCGGTGCGTCCGGTGTGGCGGCATGGTTCGAGCGTCGCGACTGCGGTACCGCCGCGCGCGCGAACGCCCGCCGCCCTGAGCGCGGCCGCCTCGGCGTGCGGACCGCCCGCGCGGCGGTGAAAGCCCTCGCCCACGACGCGCTGCGCGTCGTCCAAGATCACGCAACCGACGATGGGATTGGGACTCGTCGAGCCGAGCCCGCGGCGGGCGAGCGTGATCGCGTGGCGCATCGCCGCGATCTCGCGCTCCGTGGCGGCGGACATCCGGTCTCCTCGCGTCGGGCGCGGACCGGAGACCTTGGAGGCAGAAGCGAGCCGGCCCTTGGCAAGCGCGCGCCGCAGGCCGCCCGCGCGCTGCCTCCCATCCGGACTTTCACCGTCGGTGCCGGAATTCCACCGGCTCAACCGGATGGCTGGGCGTGTCAGGCGCCTGGCCGACCCGGGTCGCGGACTGTAACCGCCGGTTCGGACTTACACCGACCCCGGAGCGCGCGTTGCTGTGCGAACTCAGTGTCGCACACCGAGTCGGTGACCGGGCGGGCTGCGGCGACCGTCAGTTCATCGCCCAGACGACCGAGACGGTGACCGTGACGTCCTGCGATCCAGCCTCTATCGGCACGGGCGCCTTCTCGCCGGCCGCCATCGGCATGGCGGCGCTGAACTGGAATGGTTGTGGCTGCGACTGCGTGCTCTCCGAGATGCTCACGACGGCTCCGAGTGAGCGACCAGCGGCGTCGGCATAGGCAGCGGCCTTCGCTTTGGCGTCGGCGAACGCCTTTTCGCGGGCTTGCGCGATGAGCGCGTCGTCCTCCTCGAGGTCGAGGGTGGCGCCGCCGAGTTGCAGTTCGTCGCCGCCGACCTGGGCGGCGTCCGAGATTACCGACCCGGCCTTGCCGAGATCGCGCAGCACCACCGAGAGGTTCTCGCTGACCTGGTAGCCGTCGAGTTTCTGCGTGTTGCCGCCGTAGGTGTAATGCGGCTGCACCGACAGTCCGGAGGTTTGCAGGTCTTTGGCCGCGACGCCGTCAGCCTTCAGCTTCGCTTGCACGTTGGCCATCGTGGTGTTGGCCTGCTGCAACGCGCTGTTGACGTCGGGGCGCACGACGTTGATCGAGGTCTGCAGGCGTAGCAGGTTCGGTGTGCCGGTGACCCGGCCGACCCCGCTGACGCTGATGCCGCTGCTCGCCGCGGTGTCGGACGGGCTCGCGGCCGTGCCCGGGCTCGACGGTGGCGCCGCCGAGGCGGATCGTCCTGCGTTGCCGAGCGCGTACGCGCCGACGACCACGACGGCGACCGCCGCGCCGACGGCGAGCGGACGAAGAGGGACGGTGACGTTCATGGCGACCTCCGGCACAGGTGAGACAGCGCCGGTTGGACGCAGCACACCCGCAAGCGGTTCCGCAGCCGAAGCGTCAGGAGAAGTCGGCGAGACCGAGGTTCTGGTAGATGTCTCGGGTGGCCGGCGACTTGTTCAGCGTTATGAAATGCAGACCAGGCACGTCCTCGGCGAGGAGGGTGTCGCACAACCGCGTCGCCGCCTCGATGCCGACGGCGCGGACGGCGTCGGGATCGTCGGCGACGGCCATCAACTTGTCGGCCAGCGCCTTCGGGAAATCCTCGCCGGACAGCAAAGCGAACCGCTCGATCTGGGCGATCGACGTCAGCGGCATGATGCCGGGGATGATGGGGACCTCGCAGCCGGCGGCCGCGATGCGGTCGCGCAACGCCAGGTAGTCGGCGGCGGAGAAGAACATCTGGGTGATGGCGAAGTCCGCACCGGCCTCGCATTTGCTCACGAAGTAGCGGGTGTCGTCGGCGACCGACGCCGAGCGTGGGTGCAGCTGCGGAAAGGCGGCGACCCCGACACAGAAATCACCCGAGTCTTTGATCAGCCTGACCAGTTCGTCAGCGTGCTGGAACCCTTGCGGATGCGCGACCCACTCCCCTTGCGGGTTTCCCGGAGGATCGCCGCGAAGCGCGAGCATGTTGCGAATGCCGGCGTCGGCGTACTGGCCGATGACGCGTCGCAACTCGGTGACGGAGTGGTTGACGGCGGTCAAGTGCCCGACGGGAGTGAGAGTTGTCTCGGTGACGATGCGCTCGGTGATGCGCACCGTGGTGTCGCGCGTCGAGCCGCCGGCGCCGTAGGTGACCGAGACGAAGGTGGGATGTAGTTGCTCGAGCTGGCGCAGCGCTTGGAACAGCGACCGCTCCCCCGCCTCGGTTTTCGGGGGGAAGAACTCGAATGAGAACGAATGGCCGCCCTTGGCAAGCAACTCGCGAATCGTGCTCGCGCGATCGCTCAACACGGACGCGCGACCCAAGGACATGCGCCTAGGGTACCGGCGCCGCCGCGCGCAATCGGCGCGAAAATGCAGAAGCTGCCGCGCCAGGGTCGTCGGCGTCAGCGATTGCCCGGACGACGACGACACGTCGGGCGCCGGCGTCGATCACCTCGTCGAGGTTCGACAAGTCGATGCCGCCGATGGCGAACCACGGGCGGTCGGCGCCAAGTGAGGCCGCATGCCGGACGAGCTCGAGCCCTGGCGCGGGGCGGCCGGGCTTGGTCGGCGTCGGCCAGCACGGCCCGACGCAAAAGTAGTCGACGCCCTCCTCGACCGCGGCGGCCTCGACCTGCGCGGTGTCATGCGTCGACCGGCCGATCAACACGTCGTCGTCGACGATCGCGCGCGCGACGGGAACGGGCAGGTCGTCCTGGCCCAGATGCAAGACCTGCGATCGGGCTGCCCACGCGACGTCGGCTCGGTCGTTGACGGCGAGCAGCTTTCCGTGCCGCTCGCAGGCGGCTGCGAAGACCTTGAGCGCCTCTAGTTCAAGCTTGGCCTCGATGCTGTTCTGGCCTTTTTGCCGAAGTTGCACGATGTCGACGCCGTTCGACAGCACGGCGTCGAGGAACTCAGGCAGATCGCCCTGCGGCTCGCGCGCGTCGACGCACAGGTAAACGCGGGCGTCAGAAAGCGAGGGCTTGGGCACGGCGCTTCACCTCCGTGCCGCGGTTCTCGACGAGCGCCTGCACCGGCGAGCCGGGCAGCGAGTCATCATGGGTGAACAGCCACCGCAGCGACTCGTCGTCCGAGAAACCGGCGTCGGCGAGCACGGTCAGCGTGCCTGGCAGGCCCTTGAGCACCGCGCCGCCTTGGATGAAGGCGGCCGGCACCTTCAAGACGCCGCCGTCGCGCACCGCGAGCAGCTTGCGCTCGCGCAGCAGCTGCCTGACCTTCGCGACGTCGGCGCCAAGATGGTCGGCGACCTCGGGGATGGTGCGCCATTCGGTGATGAGTTGGTCAACATCGGCCACCCGACAAGCCTGTCACGCTACGTTTCTGGCCATGAACGAGGTCTTGGGGGACGCCGAGCCGCCCACCGACGGCGACAATCTCGACGACACCGACGACACCGACGACACCGACGACGGTTACGAGTACGACGACGGCTTCGACCGCGGGCCCGGGGTGTTCCGCCAGGCCGTCACGGCGGTTTTCACACCTTCCGCGCTCGCCATCGCGGCGCTGGCCATCGCGACGATGACGCTCTTCGCGCCCCTGCCGAACTACCTCGCGACGGCGCTCGCGATCTCGCACAACCGCGACCCGCTCTTTGGCGAGCGCGCGGTCGCCGTGGCCCAACTCGTCGCAGGGGCGATCGCGGCGCTGCTCGCGATCCTTGCGATTTGGGGAACGGGCAGTCTCGAGGAAGACAAGCGTCGGCTGCCTCAGGCGCTGGCCGGCGCGGCGCTGTTGATCATGGCGCTGAGCGTGGTGCAAGCTGCCGTCGGTTTGGTCGTCCTGGCGCACACACACTTCGCCGTCAATGACGGCTTCGTCTCGTCATCCGGGTAGCGGACTAGGCTGGGTGTCACACGGGAGTCCGGCGCGAACCGGACTGAGAGGGCGGCTGAGGCGGCCGCCGACCGTCGAACCTGCTCCGGGTCATGCCGGCGAAGGGAGGATGCGTGCCGAAGGATCCAGCCTCGGACGTGCTCGTGGTCGGCGGCGGCGTCATCGGCTTGTCGATCGCCTGGCGTTCGGCACAGCGCGGCTTGACCGTCACCCTCGTCGATCCGAACCCCGGGGGCGGCGCGTCGCACTACGCCGCCGGGATGCTGGCGCCCGTCACCGAGGTGCACTACGGCGAGGAGGCGGTGCTCGCGTTGAACCTCGCGTCGTCCCGCCGCTATCCGTCGTTCGTCGCCGAGCTCGAAGAAGCCGCGGGGACGACGGTGGGCTACCGCGAGTGCGGGACCCTCGCGGTCGCCTTCGACACCGACGACAAGGCGGCCCTCAACGACCTGCACAAGTATCAAGAATCGCTTGGGTTGTCGTCGCGGCCGCTGACCTCGCGCGATTGCCGCTCGCTCGAACCGCTGCTCGCGCCGAGTGTGCGCGGCGGGCTGCTCGTCGAGGGCGATCACCAGGTCGACAACCGGCGACTCGTCGACGCGCTGCTCATCGCGTGCGACCGCGCGGGCGTGGTGATCGAGCGCGCGAATGCGGGCGAGCTCGTCGTCGAGCGCGACGCCGTCGTCGGGGTTGACCACCTGCGAGCGCCGACCACCGTGCTGGCGGCCGGTTGTTGGAGCGGCGAGGTAAAAGGCCTGCCTCCAGAGGTGGTTCCGCCGGTGCGGCCGGTCAAGGGCCAGATCCTGCGACTGCGCGACGACGTCGCGCATCCCCTGATCAGCCGCAACGTGCGAGCGGTCGTGCGCGGTCGGCCGATTTACCTGGTGCCTAGGGAAAACGGCGAGATCGTGCTCGGCGCCACGATGGAGGAGCAAGGCTTCGACCAGGTCGTCACGGTGGGCGCGGCGTCGGAATTGCTGTCAGACGCGCGTGAATTGCTGCCCGGCGTCTCCGAGCTCGCGCTCGTCGAGACGTCGGCCGGACTTCGGCCCGGCTCCCCCGACAACGCGCCGCTGCTCGGCCCGACCATGCTGCCCGGCCTCGCCGTGGCGACCGGCCACTACCGCAACGGAATCCTGCTCACACCGCTGACCGCCGACATCATCGTCGAGTACCTGCTCAGCGGTGATATCCCCGCTGAGTACACGGCTTTCGACCCGCGCCGATTCACGAAGGCGGACGCATGAAGCTCACGGTCAACGGCAAGCCACGGGAGGACTCCGACGGCGTCACGCTGGCCGAGGTCGTCACGCAACTCACCGTCGCGCCCAGCGGAGTCGCGGTCGCGTTGAACGGCGTGGTCGTGCCGCGCGGCTCCTGGTCCGCGACGACACTTTCGGACGACGACAGCGTTGAGGTGCTCACCGCTGTGCAAGGAGGCTGACCGATGGACGACCCGTTTGTGCTTGCTGGCGAGACGTTCTCCTCGCGGCTGATCATGGGCACCGGCGGTGTGCCGAGCCTCGACGTGCTCGACGCCGCGCTCGCGGCGTCCGGCACGGAGTTGACCACCGTCGCGATGCGGCGGGTCGACCCTGGCGCGCGCGGTTCGATCCTCGACGTGCTCGCCAGCCGAGGTGTGCGGGTATTGCCCAACACCGCGGGCTGTTACACGGCGCGTGACGCGGTGCTCACCGCGCAACTGGCCCGCGAGGCGTTGGCGACCGACTGGGTGAAGCTTGAGGTCATCGCCGACGAGCACACCCTGCTGCCTGATCCGGTCGAGCTGCTTGATGCGGCCGAGCGCCTGGTCGACGACGGGTTCACCGTATTGCCTTACACCAACGACGATCCGATCCTCGCCCGCCGGCTCGAGCAACTCGGTTGCGTGGCGGTGATGCCGTTGGGCGCCCCTATCGGCTCTGGGCTCGGCATTCGCAACCCGCACAACATCGAGCTGATCGTCGAGCAGGCGAACGTGCCGGTGGTCCTCGACGCGGGCATCGGCACCGCGAGCGACGCCGCGCTCGCCATGGAGCTGGGCTGCGACGCCGTCCTGCTGGCATCGGCGGTCACCCGAGCGCAGCACCCGGCGTTGATGGCGGCGGCGATGCGAAAGGCGATCGAGGCGGGCCGGTTGGCGGCCCGGGCCGGCCGGATCCCCGTTCGCCGTTACGCGCGCGCCTCCTCGCCGACGGAAGGCCTGACACCAAGCAGCGTCGCGAGTTCGTGAACGTCGGCGGCCAACTCGTCGGCGCCCGCCAGCTCCTCGCGGGAACCGTAGCCCCAAAGAGTTCCCACGCACGAAATTCCGGTTGCGCGCGCAGCTTCGACGTCGTGCGCGCGGTCACCGACCAGCACGACGTCACGCGACGGCACGACGTCGAGTCGGGCGAGCGCGTCGGCGATCACGGCCGCCTTCGTCTCGTGGACGTCGTCGGTCTCGGGGCCGCACACCGCCTCGAAATACTGACCGAGATTGAAGTGCTCGACGATCGGGACGGCGGCCGCCAGCGGCTTGGCGGTGGTCACCGCGAGGCGGCGTCCGTCGTCCAGCAATGCCTGCAGCAGCGCGGGAATGCCGTCGTAGACGGAGTTCTCGAACATTCCCCGCTCGGTGAAGTAGCCGCGATACGCGATGAGCGCGGCATCGACCTGCGCGTCGTCCAAGCCAGCGATGTCGCGTAGCGACCCGATGAGCGGCGGGCCGATGAACCGGAGCAGCGCGTCTTGCGTGAGCGGTGGGGCGCCAACCGCGTCGAGGGCGTGGGCGATCGAGTTGACGATCCCGGGCGCGGATTCGGTCAGCGTTCCGTCGAGGTCGAACAGGACGACGCGAGGTGCCATGCGCCCATCCTCTTGGATGATCGGCGAACGAGTTTCTCAGGTAGGCACCCGTGCGCCGCCGACCGGCTGGCTCGGGAGCGTGGAACCCGTCGACGCCGGCGGTTCGCTGGCTGCGGCTGACGGCGCCACCCGCAGCAGCTTCGCGAACGGCGTCGGCAACCACCAGTTCCAGCGGCCGAAGAGCGCGACCAGCGCCGGAACGAGCAGCGTGCGCACGACGAACGCGTCGACCAAGATCCCCGCGCCCAAACCGGTCGCCATGATCTTGGTGTCGGTCTGCGGCCCGGTCGACATCGCGAGGAAGGCGAACGCCAGGATCAGCGCGGCGCTGGTGACCAGCCGCCCGGTGCGCGCGAGGCCTTCGACGGTGGCGAGGGCGGTCGAGCCGGTGCGGTCATACGACTCGCGGATGCGAGTCAGGATGAAGACCTCGTAATCCATGGAAAGTCCGAACAGGAAGGCAAAAACGAAGACCGGCACCCAGAACGTGACGACGCCCGTCGACGCGACGCCCCAGATGGCGTTCGAGCCGTGGCCCTCCTGCCAGACCAGCACCAGCACTCCGTACGCCGCCGCGACCGACAGCAGGTTGACGAGCACCGCTTTGATCGCGAGCAAGACCGACCGCAAAGCCCGCGCCAGCAGGAGGAACGTCACGATCGCGATGAGCCCGAGCATCAGCGGGAAGCTGCCGTAGATCGCGTGCACGGCGTCGATGCTTTGCGCGCCAACGCCGCCAACGCCAAGCACGGTCGCGTCAACAGCCAGGGCAGCGCGCACCGCCCGCACGGTAGCCCGGCCCCCGCCCTGTCCCGCCTCCGCGACGGGTAACACGTCGACGACGGCTGTTCCGTCGCGCCGAAACGCCGGAGTGTTCGGCGAGACCGACGCCGCGATTCCTTTAACGTCAGCGAGTTTCGCGGTGACACCGGCCGGATCGCCCTTGACGAGGATCTCGATCGGCGTCAACACACCGGACGGCACGCCACCGTCGGTGAGCGTGTCGAGGGCGACCCGGGCGTCGCCAGTCTGCGCGAGGGTGCTGGTGTGCGGCTCCCCCAATCGCAACGACAGCAGCGGGATCGCCAGTACGACGAGCACCGCGACGCCGACGATCGCCGCGATCGCGCGTCGCCGCTGCACGAACCGCGCCCATGCGCGCCACGCCCGGCCGGCCGACGCCTCGGTGCGACGCCGCGGCCATTCAAGCTTCGGCCCGATCGTCACCAGCAGCACGGGCAAAAGCGTCACGGCGACGGCGGTGGAGACGAGCGGAACCAAAACACCGGCGTAGCCGATGCTGCTTAGGAACGGCACCCGAAGCACGACGAGCGCGAGCAGCGCCACCGCGACGGTAAGCCCGGAGAACACCACCGACCGGCCGGCGGCGCGCATCGCGACGACGACGGCCTCCTCTCGACCGGCTCCCCGCGCGCGCTCCTCGCGCCACCGGGTGAGCACCAGCAGCGAGTAGTCGATCGCGACACCAAGACCGATGAGCGCGACGAGATACTCGACGATGAAGCTGACGTCGGTCAGCGTGGTGAGCGCGCCGAGCAGCAAGAAGGTCGTGAGGATCGACACGGCGGCGACAACCAGCGGGAGCACCACGAGGAAGCTGGCGAACACGAACAGCAGCACGACGAGCGCGCCGAGCGCTCCGATCAGGCTTTCGGCCACGACACCGACGCCCTTCTTCGGCGGCGCCGCGTTGACGAGTTCGCGCATCCCGGTGACCCGCACCGTCCAGCCGGCGGGGGCCACCGCCGAGACCGCCTTCGCGACCGCGTGGTCGCGCGCCGACAAGCCGTCTTGCTTGTCATTGGGTGGCGTGAACACCAACGCGAACGTCGAGCGCCCGTCGGCGGTGACAAACACGTCGTCGTGGGTCGTGGCGTAGTCGACGACCCGCGCGGCGCCAGCCGTCGCGGCCGCGCCGAAGACATTCGACAGTTGCGTCTGCACGTCGGCGTCGCGCACCGACTTCCCTTGCGGGACGGTCACCACCGGCACGATCGGCTCCTGGCCACCGCCCGTGCCGTACGTGGCCAAAATCTTGTTGTTGGCGGTGAAACTGGGCTGTCCCGGCATGGCGTAGGTGTCGGTGAGCCGGGTCACGGTGCGCGACGCCGTGGCCGCGCCGACGACGGCGAGCACCACCCAGCCGAGGACCACGAGCAGCTTGTGCCGGAGCACGTAGTCGACCAATGTGCGCATGATTGCCTCCGTCTTATGGGTTTTTGGCGCGTGCATCACCGTTGCAACGACGTCGAGCCGTCGGTGCGATGGGTGTCGGGATGGAGTTAGCGGGCGGCCTGCCGGCGCCGCCACGAGATGAGCAACCAGATGGCCACGGCGAGAATCAGCGCGGCGTCAAATGCGTGGAGGCCCCCGACCCATTTGTCGCTGCGGCCACCGCTGGCCAAGCCTTCCTGCGCCACTTCGGTGAGCAACGCGAGCACGAACGTCAACACCATCGTGCGCGACGACGCGCGTGCGATCAGCGCCAGGACGAGCAACACGACGGCGGCGATGCCGAGGTAGTGGCCGAGATCCTCATGCGGGTCGATCGCGCCGCTGTGGGGCTTCTTGTGCTCGCCGAACGCGCCCACGCCCGCAAGGTAAATCTGCACGAGCACGGCGAGCACGAACGCGCACATGAGGTATCCGTAGACGACGTCGATAGTGCGCCTCGCGCCACTCAGATTTGGTGCCGCGGCACCCGAACTCGTCGCGGTCGGGGTCTCAAGCATCGCTTCTCCTTCAAGGGCAAGAGCGTCTTTAGGAACGGTTGTTGTCGCCGACCACGGCAAGCACGACCGTGCCCGCCGTGCCGTCGACGGTGACGAGTTGCCCGTCGTGCAACGCGTCGGTCGCGCCGCCGACGGCCAGCACGGCGGGGACCGCGTGTTCACGCGCGACGATCGCCGCATGCGACAGCGCGCCGCCGCCCTCGGTGACGATCGCCCCGACGACGCCGAACAGCACCGACCACGACGGGTCGGTCGCCGGGCAGACGACGACGTCACCGGGCCGCACCTGGTCGAACTGTGCGAAGTGTCGGACGACACGCACCGGCCCGGTGTGCCGGCCCGGCGCCGCCGGCACACCGCGCAGCGCGCCCGCGGCACCGCGCGGCGCCGGCTTGCTGTGCTGCTGGCTTTGGGTCCACAGCAGCGCCTGGTTCACCAACCGGGCCGGCCGGGGCAGGCCGCGCACATCGGGAGTGCGGGCCGGCGGCTTGCCGATGAAGGCGGGCCCTGGGTGCGCGGCCACCCATGCCTGCTCAGAACGCGCTCGCGACACCCTCCCGCGCAGCCCGTCAAGGTCTCCAGCGAGCGCCGCACGCACTGCCTCGACATCGAGATACACGACATCGTCGGCCCGATCGAGCGCGCGCGAGCGCGCGAAGCGTCGTCCGGCTTCTACCAACGCGCGGCGGACCAGCCCGGCCGGGTGGCAGGCGGCCCAGACGGCGGTGTCCTCCCGGGTGGGGTAGACGCGCTCGGCGGCCGCGAGGGCGGTCTCGAACCGCTGCCGAACCTCCGGCGGCTCGCCGGCGAGCGCCGAGCGAGCGCGCTCGACGGCAAGCTCCCTGTCTTTGTTGACAGTCGCAGGCGATTCGGCTCGTGCGAGTTCGGCGTCGAGCAGTCCGGCCAGCATCGCCGGCTGCTCGGCGAGCGTCGTCGCGCCCGGGTCTTCGCCCAACACGCGCACGGCGTAGCGGTCGCACCAGGCGTCAAACGCGGCGGCCGCCAACTCGTCGACGTCGCGCAACCGCCGCCGCACGTCGGCGCCCGGAGCCGACAACACCGCGCGGACCGCCACCGTGTCGCCGACCAGCTCGGCCACCGCCGCGAGCTCGCGCGTCGGCTCGGACGTCGCGGCCGACAGTCCCGTGAGCAACTCCAACGTCTGGGCGGTGTCCCAGCCGAGCAAGTCGCGACAGGCGGTCACCAGCGAGTGAACCGCGATGGCGTACGGCGGGACGAGGCGGAAGTGCAGCTCGAGCCCGCGGCGCAACAGCTCGATCGCCGCGGCGAGGTGCGCGTCGAGGTCCGCGTTCGACATGGCTGTCACGTCGAGGGCGCGCAACCGATCGGCGGTTGCCGTGATCTCGGGCCGCCATCGTGCGTTCCAGCGTTCGATCAGGCCCTCGGCCACGCCTGGCCACAGCGCCTCACGCGCGGCCCGGCAGCGGGCCCGCAGCGGTGGCGCGACGCGGGCGAGCAGGCCGAGCACAGGCCACGGCGGCGGCGGCCCGGCGTGGCCGCCGACCGGGAGTATCCGCAAGTAGACCTCGCCGCCGACGCTGCGCATGTCGACCCGTTCGACGAGCGAGCCGGCCTCCGCGAACGCCGCGGACAGCGCACCGCTCACAAGCGGCAGCGCCACGGACGCGCCGAACGGCGTGATGAGGTCGGCGCGCCGCCCGGTCTCCTTGACCCAGTCGCCGTCGGGCAACTCATCCGTGGGCGGCGTCGGGAGCGCGGTGATCGGACGTGCCTGCAGGAGCTGGACGACGTCGCCCTCGATCGCCCACTCGATGTCTTGCGGCACGCCGGCGCGCTCGGCGACGCTGCGCGCGAGCTCGGCGACCGCGACCGCCTGCCGCGCGCCAAGCACCGGCTCGGGAGCCGGGCCGAGGCGATCGGCCACGCCGTCGCGCACCTTCCATTGCTCCCCGGAGACGACGCCGTCGACCAACTGGTCGCCCAGCCCGCGCACCGCGCTGATCACGACGGCGCCGCGGTCGCCGGTGACGGGATCGGCGGTAAACGCCACTCCCGCGACGTCGGCGTCGACCTGGCGTTGCAGCAGGACGGCGATCTGCGCGGTGTCGGCGGCCGACCCTTCGCCGACGCTGCGCCGGTAGGCGGCGACGCGCTCGCTGGACGACGAGGCGACGACGTCCGCGATCGCCCGGCAGACCTGGTCGAGGTCGTCGCCGGGGACATTCAACAGCGTGCGGTACTGGCCGGCGTACGAGGCGATCGCGGCGTCCTCGCCCACGGCGGACGAACGGACGGCCAGCCGGCCGCCGTCCGCCCGTCGTCCGGTGTGATTGAGGCTGGCGATCGCGGCGGCGATCGCCGTCCGAAGATCGGGCGGCGCCTCCCCGCCCGCCGCCGCGACGCGGGCGCACGCCGCCGTGGTGAGCACGACCGCGGCGGGGACCGAGAACCCGGCGCGCGTGAGCTCGCTCAGCGTGCGCGCTTTGCCGCCCACCAGCGTGGCGTCGTCGCTGCCCGCCGCCCCCACGCGCACGACGTCGCGGACGTCGCTCTCGCTCGTCAAGTCGGCCACCGCGCCAGCCCCCTCGTGCTGCGACAAAGTTTGTGGCAGAGATCCTGACATCGATTCTTTGATACTGTCAACCCTGTGCCGAGAGATGTCGCGGACGCAGCCCCGGCGCCCCGGGCCTACCGCAGCCCGCTGCGCGAGCGCCAGGTGGCGCAAACGCGCGAGACGATCCTGAACGCGGTCGCGCAGGAGATCCTCGAGGGCGGCATCCACACGCTGTCGATGAGCAACGTGGCGGCACGCGCGGACGTCGCCGAACGCACTGCCTACCGGTATTTCCCCGGCACCGAGGCGCTGTTGGACGCGCTCACCGAGATGGTCGGCGCTCAGCTCACCGAGTTGCTCGGCGACCGGCCCCGGCTGCGCCACGACCGCGAGGAGTCTCTCGACTCCCTCGTGGAGCATCTACCCGAGCTTTACATCGCGCTCGATCACATCGGCGACCCCGCCCGCGCGGTCGCCGTCGTCACGCTAGCGCGCGGCTCCGATCCGGGCCGGCAGCGTCGCCGCGACGTCCTTTCCGCCGCGTTCGCGCCCGAACTCGCGCATCTTCCACCCGAGCACGCGCGCGCGCTGTTCGAGACCGTGTACCTGCTCGGCGGGTCGGTGAGTTGGCACCTGCTCACCCGCAGCGGCGAGCTGACCGGCGAACAGGCCGGTCGGGCCGCGAGCCGCGTGGTGCAGGCCATCCTCAGCGACCTGCGGACCGAAGCGCGCCTGACCGGCCAAGCCGACACCCGCACGTAGACTCGGTCCTCGTGGATGCGACGGTCTCCGACTCCCTTGTCGGCCAATTGCTCGACGGCCGGTACAAGGTGGAGTCGCGCATCGCCAAAGGCGGCATGGCCACCGTCTACCGCGCTCTCGACGTCCGGCTTGATCGGCTTGTCGCGATCAAGGTGATGCACCAGCTGTTCGCGGACGACGACGAGTTCGTCGCTCGCTTCATCCGCGAGGCCAAGTCGGCGGCGCGGCTTTCGCACCCGAATGTCGTCGCGGTCTTCGACCAGGGAGACGACAACGGCCACGTCTTCCTCGCGATGGAGTACGTGCCCGGCCGCACGCTGCGCGACCTGCTGCGCGAGCGGAGTCGGTTGTCGCCGCAGGAGGCGCTGTCGATCCTCGCCCCGGTGCTCTCGGCGCTGTCTGCCGCGCACGCCGCCGGCCTGGTGCACCGCGACGTCAAGCCCGAGAACGTCTTGCTCTCAGACGACGGCCGGGTCAAGGTCGCCGACTTCGGACTCGCCCGCGCGGTGGCGGGGCGAACCGCGACGAGCGCCACCACGCTGATCGGAACGGTGGCCTATCTCGCGCCTGAACAGGTGACCCGCGGCGTCGCCGACCCGCGCAGCGACGTCTACGCCGCCGGAATCATGTTGTTCGAGCTGCTCACCGGGCATCCGCCCTACGACGGCGAGACGCCGATCTCGGTCGCTTACAAGCACGCCAACGAAACCGTGCCGCCGCCGTCGTCCGAGGTCCATGAACTACCGCCGGCCGTCGACGCGCTGGTGACGCACGCGACGGCGCGCGACCCCGACCGCCGTCCGGCCGACGCCGCAGCGTTCTTGGCGGAGGTGGCGCGCGTGCGGCGCGGCCTGCCCGCGCTCGAGGCGGACGCCGGGAGCGCCACGACGGTGACGCCGCGCGGGCACCAGACGCTCGTCGTCGAACTGCCGCCAACTGTTGGTGGCCCGCCCCCGGGCGCTCGGGTGCCGGCCGTGGCGGACGACGACGCCCCGCGGCCGCGGCGGCGCCGGCGTCGCGGGCTGATCGGGCTGGTGCTGGTGTTGCTGCTCGCCGCCGGCGCGGGTGGCGCCGGCTGGTGGTACGGCGTCGGGCAGTACACGACGATGCCGAGCCTCATGCAGATGTCGGTCGTCGACGCACAAGCGAAAGCGTCTGGCGCGCACGTGAAACTAGTGGTGAGCCCTGACGAGCAGTGGAGCAGCACCGTCTCGGCGGGCGACATCATCGACCAAAGCGTGCAGCCTAACCACCAGGTGAAGCGCGGCGCGTCGGTGACCGTGCACGTGTCGAAAGGCAAGCACACCGCGACCGTGCCTCCGTTCGATCAAAGCGGTTCGTACGACGATTACAAGAACGCCTTGCAGCAAGCGGGATTCAAGGTCGCGCCGCCCGTGATGGCGTACAACGACAGCATCGCGGCCAACGGCGTCATCTCGGTCGACCCCCCGCCGGGAACCGTCGTCGACTACGGGAAAGCCGTCACCGTCACGGTGAGCCAAGGTCCGCAACCCATTGCGATAAAGGATTACTCCGGTCAGGACGCCGGGGCGGCCGCGGACGCGTTGTCCAAAGCCGGGTTCCAGGTCGCCACGACGCAAGACTTCAGCGACACCGTGCCTGAGGGCAAAGTCATCTCGCAGAACCCGAACGGCGGCAACGGGGTGCGCGGACAGACGGTGACGCTCGACGTGTCGAAGGGTCCCGAGCTGTTCAAGGTCCCCGACGTCACAAGCGATCTGGCCAATCCGTTGAGCTGGACCAGCATCTCGCAGGCGGAGAAAATCCTCACCGAGGCCGGCTTCAAGGTGAAGGTCGGCAAGAAGGGCCGCTTCGGCGTGGTGACAAGCCAAGACCCGAAGGGCGGCTCGATGAAGCCCAAAGGCACCGTCGTCACGATCAACGCCAGCTGATGCCACCTCGCAAGCCCTCTCCCATCGGTGTGCACGTGCCGGTGGCGGGAGGCCTCGCTGCCGGCGGGCTCGCGTACGCCCGCGACGTCGGCGCGGAGGCCGTGCAGGTGTTCTTGTCGAACCCACGCGGCTGGGCGCGGTCGGCCGGTGACCCCAAGCAGGACGACGAATTCCGCTCGGGCTGCGCCACGGCGCGGATACCGACGTTCGTGCATGCGCCGTACCTGGTGAACCTGGGCTCCCCCACCGCCGCGACGTTGGAGAACTCGGTGCGGTCGCTGTCGCACGCGCTAACACGAGGATGCGCGATCGGCGCGCGCGGTGTGGTGGTGCATGCCGGGTCAGCGGTCACAGCCTCGTCGCGCGACGTCGCGTTGAAACAAGTG
This sequence comes from Acidothermaceae bacterium, assembly GCA_025925185.1. The sequence goes on along the minus strand of JAICLV010000006.1, from coordinate 9,770 downwards.
GGCGTCTCGGTTCTGCCGCTACTTGAGGCGCTTCCCGACGACGGACCCGACCTGCTGATCGAGCCCACTGCCGGAGCTGGCCAGTCGTTGGCCGCCACCGTGGAGGACCTGGGCCCGTATTTCGAATCGTTGGATTGGCATCCACGCGTCGGTGTTTGCTTGGACACCTGCCACGCGTTCGCCGCGGGCCACGACCTGGCGGCGCCAGGCGGCGTGCGGACAACGCTGAACGCGCTGGTTCGCGTCATTGGGCGCGGGCGGCTGAAACTCATCCACGCCAACGATTCCAAGGACGCGCTCGGATCGAACCGCGACAACCACGAGCGGGTCGGGCACGGGCGCATCGGATCGGAGCCGTTCGCCGAGCTGTTCCGTCATCCGGCGACACGTGGGGTGCCCGTCGTTTTGGAGACCCCAGGCAAAGCGCCCGAGCACCGGGAAGACCTGGCGCTGCTCAGGTCGTTGCGTGATCGCTGACGGCCAGATCGGTTTGCGCGACCCTGGCACCCTCACGCGGTGCGTTCGCGGCCGCGAGAATCGCCGCACCGATCTCGTCGCCTATGAGTTCGTCGTGTTCGAGCAGCGCATCACGTAGCCCTTCGACGACATGGCGATTCTCGTCGAGCACGTTTCGCACCTCTCGTCTGGTCATCTCGAGTAGTTCCTCGATCTTCGCTTTGCCCGCCTCGGTCGACGCGACCTTCGCGACGATGTTCGATTGCGGCGTGTCGATCGCCTCGTAGGAGAACAAGCTGCCAGCCATGCCGAGGCTGCCGACCATCATCGCGGCGTAGTTCGTTGCCGCTTTCAGGTCGCCCGCAGGCCCAGAAGTGATTTCACCGAAGAACAGCTCCTCGGCGACCATGCCGCCCATTGCGATCTGGATGAGCGAGCGCAATTCCGATTCCGATTTCAAGAAGCGCTCTTCGGCGTCGGAATGGGCGAGCAATCCCAACGCTTCCTTGCGCTTGATGATGGACAGCACCTCAAGTTTTCGGCTCTTGCCTGCAAGCCACGCCACAACGGCGTGCCCCGATTCGTGCGTTGCGATCGTTCGGCGTTCGGCTTCGGTGTATTCGACGGGTTGGGCGAGCCCGATCTCCTCGGTCATCTTCGCGCGTTGGATGTCGGCCCACGAAAGTCGCTTCGCGCCACGGCGCAAAGCGAATACGAGCGCCTCGTCGAGCACGTGCTCGATCATCACCGGAGAGTAGCCCGACGTCATGGCAGAGAGCCGATCACGCTTGGCGGGGTCGTCGAGCTCGGGTTCGTGCGCCTTCTTACCGAGGTAGTAGTCGATGATCTCGCGCCGCCCCGACCGGCTGGGCAGGTCGAAGTAGATCGAACGGTCGAACCGGCCGGGCCGCAGCAGCGCAGGGTCGAGGTCGCCGGCTCGGTTCGTCGCACCGATCACCAGGATGTTCGCAGGCGGCGTACGTCGTCGCTTCAGCTGGGCATGCGGTGGCAGCAGGATGTTGATCCACTCACCGAGCCTGTTTCGCACGCGCGTACCTGGCGACGGCGCGTCAAACGACTGCAGCTGTATCAGCAGCTCGTTGACGACGCCCGTGATTCCTTCGCCCTTCGCGCCGCCCATCCCCGAGCGGGCGGCTCCGACCGCGTCGATCTCCTCGATGAACCCGATCGCGCCACCCTCGCGGCGGGCCGCCTTGCGCACCGCCTTGAAGTACGAGCGGATCTTGCGGTTGGTCTGGCCGTAGTACATCGATTGGAACGCCGACGATGAGACGAAGAGAAATGGGACGCCCGCTTCCTTGGCCATGGCCTTGGCCATGTAGGTCTTGCCGGTGCCCGGAGGACCCTCGAAGAGAATCGCACGGCGCGGGGTGCCGCCCATCTGTTCCTTGAAGGTCTTGTGCGCGAGGAAAAGGTTCAGCGTCTTGACGACTTCTTCGACGACGACCGCGGAGCCTTTGACGTCGTCCAACGACGTCTCGATCTCGCTGGAACGGAACAGCACGTGCGGCGAACGACCGGCCGTGAGCAGCGGAAGCAACAAGACGGCGCCCAGGATGACAACCAGTAAGAGCAGCGGGGCAACCTGAGCAAGTTTCGGCGGCAGCTGCGGGAACCGGACGAAGGGCGACTCGCCGTTGAGGATCCGCAGCCATATCCAGATGGCGACCAGCGTGAACACGACCGTCAATTTGGCCAGCCGCCGCTGCCGAGACCGTTCGCGGAAAATCGCGACATCGCCCGTCGCACCGCTCAGCACGTGACGATCAGCCAACGACTGCAGTTCCATGGTGCCTCCGTCCGGACGCCCCGCCCACGTCGTCGTCACAGCTCGACGCGTGCTTTAGCAGGCTCGGTGGGGTCAGGTTTGCGTGGTGGATGGATACCCGGTGTTCGGTCACCCTGACCATAGGCTCACGACGTTGAGAAACCGCAGCGGCGCGCGGTCGCCGAAGGCACGCCGCACCCGTCCGTCAACGCGCCGGCGAACGGCGCCTCGGTGCCTTGGCGCCCGTCTCGCTTCGGCCAGCTACCGCTGGACGGACCAGTTGGTGATCGCGATCTGCCGGTTCCCGGGCTGAACCGTGCCGGGGGTCGGATCGCCGATGTCGACCGCGGCGCGCAGCGACGTCGGAGGCGCCGCGCTCACGCAGCTTGAACCAAGCGCGACGCCCGGGCACAGGTGCACGGTCAGATAGACGACCGTGTCGCCATTCGTGAAGCCGGGCGAATCGTCTGGCAGCTCGATCACGGGAGAAGTCAGCGAGAAGCTGCCCGTCATGTTGAGCCGAAGCGTGCGTGCGATGACGCCGAACTTGAACACCTGGCCGGTTTCGTTGTTGAGCGAGAGGTCGATGGCGGCGTTCGGTGCGTACGTCGTGCCCTGGACGTAGAACTCACTGTTCGGCGAGTTGTCGGAGAGGATCATCGCGCAACCGGTCGACGGATAGGGCGACGCCACGACGCAGCCACTTTGCGCGTGAACCGCCCCCACGGCGGCTTTCAGGCCATACACCGCGATGGGTGGGCTGTTCAAACCCCACGTCCCGCAGAGTTCGACCTGCGCGTGACTTATCGACAGCCGGCTGTCGCCACCGAAAACGAACTGAACGCCCTGCGCAGTCGTCGACAGGATCGGGCTGACGCATGACCCCGGAATGGTCGGCGCGGTGCCGGCGACAAGCGGTGTCGAGGGCGTGCCCCCCACCAGCCAGCCGGTGTCGATCGTCCAGACGTGCGATGCGCTGGAGAAGTCGAAGTAGTAGGTGCCCGGATTGAAATGCCAGATGCTGTCCTTGCATCCGCTGCTGCGCATCATCGACGACAAGCCGTTCGCATCGGTGTAGAGACCGGGCTGGAACTCGACAAGCTTGTTGTGGCCATTGCACGCGGGGACGCTTCGAGGCGTCGCCGCTGCGGTCGGCGCAGGGTAGTTCGGGTCTGCGGCCCGCACATCGGCCCCAGCGTAGGAGCAAATTTTGTCAGGACTGCTGATCGGACCGCTGCATGTGCCCCGGGCCCGCACCCAGGTGTCGGTCGTGATGCTTCCCGCGGAGGCATTGATCGTCGAGTTGGAGAAAATGCCGCCGTGGACACGAAGGGTGCCGCCACCGGAGACCGAGACGTTGATGCCGTCTTCTCCGGGATTGGAAGCTGCGTTCGAGAGGGTGAGGATCGCACTGCCCGGTTTGTTGTGACTGTTGATCGGGACGACGGTGCCGCTCGCCGGGTCGGGGGAGCACGAAACGTACGCCGAACTTCCAGCCGAAGGAAAGTTCGACAACGCGAGGTTGTCCTGGGTGAGGTTTCCCGCCCCGTCAGCGAAGCAGTGCTGGCCCGTGGCGCTGTTGTAGACGCTCTTGCGCAGCGCGTTGACGGCAACCTGCGCGGCCCCGTCCGCGTTCGCCGCAGCGGTCGCCTGGGGCCGCGTTGCGGCGACGGTCACCCGCAGGTTCGTGTCGGCGAACGACAGCACGACGGAGATGACGACGGCCACGACCGTGATGAAGATGAGCGCGAGGATCAGCGCCGCCCCGCCGTCGTCTCGCCGTGCCGGCCTGTTCATCAGCTTTGCCTCCGTTGCCCCGTGAGGGTGACGACGTACGGCGGGTCGGTGTTGCGCGGGTCGTCGATCGTGAGTACGAGGCTCACCGCCTGCGGCACCGCCGGCGCCGCAGTGCAGGTCGTCGAGCAGCTCACCTGCGCGACTGCCGTGTCCGGGCCGGCCGCGGCGAGGTGATGCACAAGCACGATGTCGGACGTCGGCGGGGACGACGCCGCAGACAACGACGCCGCGGTGCACCTCAGCCGGTGCAGCTGGCGCTCCCCAGACGATGCGTCGACCTCGACGACGTAGGCGACGCGGACCTGCGGCACGGGTGGTGTCGCGGCGTTGGTGGTGATGTCGTCCCACGTGAACTGCGCCACCGTCGTCCCAGCGCTGCCGCACGGGTTCGAGACCGCCGCCGACGCCGTCCACACCGATTGCTGCAGCGGGAATGGGTAGCTTCCCGAAGCCCAGTCGCGGGTTCCGATGCTTTGGACGTCTTGCGCGAAATACGCCGCCGCGATCTGCGCGTCGTGCGACTCACCGAGCCGACCGATCGTCGCATCGGTGTTGTGCAGATAGGCGATCACGGCATTGCCCAGCGGGAAGGCGATGATCCCGAGAATGGCGATCGACATCAGCAGCTCGACCAAGGTGAAGCCGTCGTCTCTCCTGGTCAGCTGCATGCCGCATCCCCGCTCCTACACGGGTTGCGGATGATGACCCTCAGCGTTTCGGTGGCCCGAAGGTCGCCGCTCGCGACCTTGATAGCCACCATTTGGACGCCGCTGTCGGTGGCGACGGTACAGGTCGAGCCGAACGTCAGGCTTGAGCCGTTCCAGTAGGTGATGCTCGTGACCTGCGCTGTGTATCCCGCGGGCACCGAGTAGCCGACCTGCGCCGGGCTGTAGGCGGGGTGCGCGCCGGCGGGCAATGTCGCACAGGCCGTGTACATCGCGCCGGTCGTCGTCGACGTGGCGACCGCGTTCTCGACCGCCTCGGCGTAGTCGCGCACGTTCGCGCCAGCCGTAGCCTGCTTGTGGTGGATGTCGGACATCATGATGCTGGTGCTGATGCCGCCCACCACGGCGACGACCGCGATCCCCATGATGACGACGGCGACGAGCAGCTCGATCAGTGTCTCGCCGGCGTCCTTTCGGCTGACCGACGGCGGCGCGTCCATCAGGTCTTCACCTGGTGGTAGATGCCATACATCGCCGAGACGAGCGCGATAGCCACGAAGCCGACGATGAGGCCCATCACGATGATGACTGCCGGCTCGAAGAGCGCCGTCAGCCGCTTGATCTTGTAGTCGAGCTCGCGCTCGTAGTATCGCGCGGCGACCTCGAGCTGGGTGTCGAGCGTGCCCGTGTCTTCGCCGACGCGCATCATCTGGGTGGCGGTCGACGGGAACAGATGCGTGTCGGAAATCGGTTTGGCGAGGCCCTCGCCTTCGAGCATCGCCTCTCCGACTTGCGCAAGCGCTCGCGTGTAGACGAGGTTGCGCAGCGAGGCGGTCGCAACTCGCAACGCCTCCGGTAACGAGACTCCCGCGTTGGCCATCGACGCGAGGATGCGGCAGAACCGTTCCACCAGCGCGAACTGGATCGTGTCGCCGAGCACGGGGAACGCGAGCGCGAGACGGTCGCGGGTGTGGCGGCCGCCCTCCGTCATGAGGGCCGCGACGATCCCCAATGCCAGCACGAGGATCCCCCCAAGCAGGGCCCACCACCACTGCGTGAGGAAATCGGTGACTGCGAGCAGAATCCGGGTCGGCAATGGCAGCTTGGCGTTCAGGCTTGCGAAAAAGGTCTTGAAGCGCGGCAGCACGAACGTCGACAACACCACGACCGTGACGACCGACATACCGGCGATGATCGCCGGGTAGATCATGGCCGCCTTCACCTTGCGTCGCGCGTCCAGGTCGCGTTCGAGGTACGCCGCGAGCTGGTCGAGCACGGTGTCGAGCTGGCCGGTGAGCTCGGCCGAGCGGAGGATGCCGCGGTAGAAGTCGGGGAAGATTTTCGGGTGCCGGTCAAGGCAGTCCGACATCGTCTCGCCACCGCGAAGGCTCGCCTCGACGTCCGCCATCATGCGTTTCACGGAGGAGTTGGTGGCCTCCTCGCCGAGAGTGTGCACGGCGTCGAGGATCGGTATGCCTGCGCGAATGAACGCGGCCAGTTGACGCGAGAGGTGCATGACCTCTTCGCGCTTCACGCGGGGCGGCGACACCTCGACCTGGAGAAAGCTCTTCTTCTCGGTGACCCTGATGTCGCGCAACTCCCGCTCGTACAAAGCGAGTTCCGCTGCCTGGCGGCTGTCGGCCTTCTCGACGCCCGTTGCCGACGAACCGTCGGGCGTCGTCGCGACGTACGCGAATTTCGGCATGTCAGCCCCCCACCACATAGATCGAACGAAGCACTTCCGCCAGCGTGGTGATCTGCGCGCCGACGAGCCGCAACGCTTCCTCCTGCAGGACGCGCATGCCTTCGGCGCGGGCGACCTTGCGTAGGTCGTCGTGCGACGCGCGATCGAGAATGAGCTCGCGCATCGCGTCGGTCACCGTCAGCAGTTCGTACACGCCGATGCGATCGAGGTAGCCAGTTTGCGCGCAGAAGTTGCAGCCGGCGCCATGCACGAAACCTCGCTCTGGCACGCAACCGCCGACCGCGTCGAGAAAAGCCAACTCCTCCGCCGCCGGCTGGTACGGCACCCGACAGTAGGTGCAGACACGACGCACGAGTCGCTGCGCCACCACGGCCGTCACGGACGATGCCACGAGGAACGTCTCGATCCCCATGTCGAGCAGCCGGTGCAGCGCAGAGACGGAGTCGGTGGCGTGCACCGACGACAGCACGAAGTGGCCGGTCAGCGCCGACTGCACCGCGATCCGCGCGGTCTCGACGTCGCGCACCTCACCGACGAGGATGACGTCCGGGTCTTGGCGCAGGATCGACTTCAACCCACCCGCAAACGTCACACCCGCCTGCTCGTTGATCTGGATCTGGTTGATCGAAGGGAAGGTGTACTCGACCGGGTCTTCGATCGTCATGATGTTGCGGTCGGGGCTGTTGATCTCGGTCAGCGAGCCGTACAACGTCGTCGTCTTGCCGCTGCCGGTCGGGCCCGCGCAGATCACCATGCCGTACGGCGCGCGCAGCAATTGCGAGTAACGGTAGGCAGTGTCCTCGGGCATTCCGAGGTCGGCGAGCCTGAACAGCGGTCGGCTCTTGTCGAGCAACCGCAAGACGACCTTCTCGCCCCAGATGGTGGCGGTGGTCGCGACCCGGACGTCGAGTGCCCGGCCTTCTATCTCGAGCGCTATCTGGCCGTCTTGAGAACGACGCCGCTCGACGATGTTCATTCCGCCGAGGATCTTGATCCGGCTCACGATCGCCGGACCCATCGAGCCGGGCAACGACAACACGTCGTGCAGCGCGCCGTCGATGCGGTACCGCACTCTGACCCGCTCTTCCTGCGGCTCGATGTGGATGTCGGACGCCCGGTCACGAAGGCCTTGAGTGATGAGCTTCTGCACGACTTGGACGACGGGCGCGTCGTCGTTGGCGATCACCGTCTCGATGCGGGCGGCGTCCTTGCGCAAGGAGTCGCGGGCTTCGAATGCTTGCACCTGCGCACCGATGCCGCTGAGCGCCCGGTAGCTGTTGCCGATCGCACGCATGATGTCGGACGGCGCAGCCACCGCGAGGGTGACCGGCCGGTGAATCGCGGCGGCGAGCTTGTCCAGCACGTCGTCGCCGACATCCGCGATCGCGACGACCACCCGATCGAGATCGAGAGAGATGGGGACGGCGACCAACGCGCGAGCGGTCTCCTCGTCCAGGAGCGCGGTCGCCTCGGGATCGGGGGTGACTTGCCGCAGGTCGACATAGTCGAGCGACTGCTGCATGGCCAGCGTGCGAGCGAGGTCGCGCTCATCGAGATTTCCCCGCTCGACAAGGATCCGGCCCAGTGGCTGCCCGCCCTCGACCTGCAGCAGTTGCAGGGCTTCAATGAGCTGTTCGTAACCCAGGAGGTTCGTCTGTAGCAGCAGTTCACCAAGCCGCTGGCCGCCTGGGTTGACAGACAGGTCGCTGATGACCTTCGGCGCCGCAGGTTGCGCGGGGGCAACCAGTGCCGGCGCGGTCGCGACCGCTTCGTTGCCTCGGTGCTTGCCCAACTTCATGCGGGCACGCTCGCTCGGATCCGGGGCTCGCGCTCGACGTCCTTTGGGTAGAGGCTGCGTGCGACGGCGTCCTCGTAAGTGACGACACCGGCCTGCACGAGCGCCGAGAGCGACTGTTCGAAGGTGACCATGCCTTCTTTCTGGCCGGTCACCAGGCAGTTGCGCAGCTGGTTTGTCTTGCCCTCTTTGATGAGGTTGCGGACGGCGGAGTTCGCGACCAACACCTCGTAGGTCGCGACCAGACCGCCATCGACCCGAGGAAGCAGCCGCTGGTAGACGATCCCGGTCAACGCAGCGGCCAGTTGCACGCGAATCTGCGCCTGCTGATCGGCCGGGAAGACGTCGACGATACGCGCGAGTGCCTGGGCCGTGTCGTTCGTGTGCAGGGTGGAGAAAACCAGGTGGCCCGTCTCGGCGATCGTGAGCGCGAACCGCATGGACTCCAGGTCGCGCATCTCGCCGACAAGCAGGACGTCGGGGTCCTCGCGCAGCGCAGCGCGTAACGCGGCGTGGAACGAATGGGTGTCCTGCCCGACCTCGCGTTGGTTCACCGCGGAGCGCTTGTGCTGATGCACGTACTCGATCGGGTCCTCGATTGTGATCACGTGGCAGGCCCGGTTCTCGTTCACGTGGTCGAGGAGCGAGGCCAGGGTCGTCGACTTGCCGGAGCCCGTCGGGCCGGTGATCAAGACCAATCCCTGATGGCGTCGCGCAAAGTCGGCGAGCACCGGGGGTAGCCCGAGTTGCTCTGGCCGCGGAATGTCACTCGGGATCATCCGCAGCGCAACGGCTGTGGCACCGCGCTGGCGGAACGCGTTACCGCGGATGCGCGCCTCGTCGCGCCAGCTGAACGAGAAGTCGTACTCGTTGCGCTCGGCGTACATCGCGGCCTGCTCGGCGCTCAGCAGTTCGGCGAGCAAGGAGTCGGTGTCCTCGCCGCTCAATACCGCGGCCTGCGGGACGGCACTGAGTTCCCCGTGCACCCGCACCTGCGGCGGAATTCCCGCCGTCAGCAGCAGGTCAGTGCCGCCCGCCCGCCACAACACCTCGAGCAGCCCGTCAACCCGACGCCCACCCACGGACTGTTCGTCCATCGACTCTTCCCCACCCCACAACGCGCCAACTCGGATTCGAACGAAGTCGCGTCGGGGAGGACCGATGGGTGATCCATCCTCCCCAACGCAGCAACTACGAGACGGTGCAGGACCCCGTCGCGGTGACCTTGCCAGTGTTCGGGGCCAATGTGACCGTGTAATCCGTTGAGTTCGGTACGTCCCTCAAGAAGCCGGCCGTTTGCAGTTCAGTTTGGGCCTGAGCCGAGGTCAGTACCGTGGCGTCATTCGTCGTGTCGCCGGGGTACCAGCCCTTCTGAGCACGGAATGCCTCTGCAGCAACCTCGACGGTCTTTGCGTCGGCCTTGCAGGCGGATGCCTTACCAGTGTCCGTGACTCCTCCGACTGAGAAGACGACGATGCCGGCGAGGATGCCGAGGATGACGATGACGATCAAGAGTTCGATAAGCGTGAAGCCGCTTTCGTCCTCACGGGCCTTACGTGCCCG
>JAICLV010000188.1 GCA_025925185.1 Acidothermaceae bacterium | reverse complement strand
GGATCCGCGAGCCGGCCAGCACCAGTTGTGGCGCGAACGACATCGCGACGGTGACGGCGACACCCAACTCGTAAAGCGCGCCCGGCAACGATCGCAGCAGCCGCCGCGGGCTGGCGAGCGAGTTCGCCGCGCCGAGGCAGATCAGCAAGGTGGCGAGCTGCAGCCCCCCGTAACCGGCCGACACCAAAGACTCGGCGGTGACCGGACCGCCGATGCGCAACCCGGCGAGCGCCGATGGCAGCGGGACGCTCGGCACTCGCACCAACACATGGCCGGGCAGCGGGTTGCCGAACATCGCCTCGAAGGCGAGCCGCATGAGCAGCACCAACAGCCCGAGCCGCAGGAAGAACCCGAACGCCCGGCCGCCACGCTGCGCCCGTCGTCCGGCGACGACGAACGCCGCGACAGCGAGTAAGAGTCCTAGCAGCAAGGGATTTGTGGTGCGGGTCGTAGCAGTGGCGAGCAGCAGCGCCCACGCCCACCAGGCTCCTGGATGCACCGACCGTGTCATCTCCGGGTCACCACCGCGCGCACGGCGGCCGCGATTCCGAGCCCGACGACGAGCACGCCGCCAACGACCGCGCCAACCGGAAATCCGTTGTGCCTCGGCTTTTTCAGGTCGTCAAGTGACGAGACTGACGCACTCGCACTCGCAGTCGGGCTGAGGGATGACGAGCTCGAACTCGGAACAACGGCCGTCTGAGGGGCCGCGGTTGGCGTCGGCGAGGTCGAGGTGATCGCAGTCGGCGTGCCGCTCGGCGTCGCCGGCGTCGCCGTCGTCGGGGCGACCGTCGGCTTTTCCGTTGCCACAGGGGCTTTCGGGCTGGCGGACTTGTGCGCGGCCGGTTTCGGCGCGGCGACCACGTCCGCGCACTCCGACCTGGGATAGCCGTTGATGCCACAGATCAGGCCTTGGCCGATCCGCACGTTGCCCGCGCCGACCGCCGCGTCGAGGACGTCGACCCCGTTGGCGCCGTCTGCCACCTGCACACACCCCGTGACCACGCTCGCTGGAGGGCGTTCGGCCGCCGGCGCGTCGTCGGCGACACCGAAGTCGAGCACGATGCCGACCCGCACCTTGCCAGACTGTGGCTGCTGCGCGCCGCACAGTTTCGCGAAGTCGGGCGATAACCGCGGGATGAGGCCACCCGAGCGGTCGGCCTGGATCGCGAACCGCCAGCCCTGCACCTCGCCGTCTTGCGGATGCTCCGCCGCCGGGCCGCGCTGGGAGTAAGTCCAGGCTGCCGTGCCAGGAGCGGCGACGTAGTAAGTCCAGTACCGGTAGGCGGTCGCGGCGTTCGCCGTTGAGGCGAACCCGGCCGCACCAACGACGACGATCGCGAGCGCGGCCACCACCGCGCCCGCGAAGCGTCGTCCGAGGATCACGACTGGGGGCCCGTGCGGATGCGTCGGCTCGCGAACAACGCGCCGACACCGAGCGCTAGCAGGGCCGCACCGACGCCGGCGATCGGCGTGGTGTGCGGCGAGCCCGTCATCGGCAGGGTTGGGGCGGGCGCCGCGACCGCTGTGGCCGACGGCGACGGCGACGGGCTCGGCGCGGGTGCGGCCGCGCGCTCGCTTCGGGTCAATGCGGTGACGAGGTCGAATCCGCCGAAGTTGGCCGGATCGGCGCCGGTGGCGCGCGCGACGAGCAGCAAGGTGCCGAGCGCGCCGGCGCCGGTTTGGGCGTAGCCCTTTGCGTTCGCCTGCAACGCTGCCGCGCCAAGGGTCACGGCGTCGGCGCCCTGACCGGCCGCGACGAGGTCAAGCACCGCATTCGCGGTCGTCGTCCAGTCTGTGCCGCTGCCAAGCGACGACGGGATGGCGCCCTTAGACCCGGCCAGCCGTGCCGCGACATACGAGATGGCGGCCGACGCGGACGACGCGGTGTCGGTGGGATCGGCACACGTGGGAACTGCGGCCGCAGGGGTTGCCGGCACGATGGGGAGCGATTTGCCGAGTTGGCCGAGCAGCGCCTGAACGGTCGCATAATCATTGGCATCAAGGGTTTTCTCGGGCTGGAAGTCGAACGCGCCGCCGCCGTTGGCCGCGCAGGCCAGTTGCAGCGAGCGCAGATAGTCGTCGGCGGTCTTGCCGCCGTTGCTGACCGTCGCTGGGTCGACGCCGACTGCGGCGAGCGCGCTGAGCGCGAGTCCGGTCGAGTTCGCGTCGGACGCTGGGGCGCCGAACGCGGAGCTGTCGTAGAAACCGCCGTCGGGCAACTGGAACTTCTTCAACGCCGCGAGCGCGGTGTCGGTGGGCTTGTGCAAGACGGTGAGGGCTTGGATGGCCATCGCGGTGGCGTTCTCGTCCTCTTGCTTGTCGGTGCACGGCTGGCTCACGTCGGCGCGGTAGGCGGTGAAGGCGCCGTCGGAGCACTGCTGGGCGAGCAGCCACGCGACCGCCTGCTCGTCGGGGGTCTGGCCGTTCGCGGTCAGTCCGATGATCGCGAGGCTTTGCCGGTAGACGGCGTCGTAGGTCGGGTCTTGTGCGCCGTACAGCCCGGCGTCGCCGGGGCTCGCGGCGGCGAAGGCGGGGGCCGCGAGGCCGACCGAGAGCGCGGCGCACGCCGCCGTCGCGATGCCTAGCCGGACCGTGCGAACACGCATGATGTTCCTCTCGAGACGGGTCTTGGTCGCGACGGACGCAGACCCGCGGTCGCCCGAAGACGACAAACCCCACGAAGCCGAATGTCGGCGACGTGGGGGCGAGGTCGGGTCGGGAGACCCGGGCTCCGCCCCGCGAACCTCGACGGAAAAGGGAGCCGTTTCGCGCCCGGCAGGTGCTCCGGCTCGCCGCTCACAGTGTCGAGAGCGGCCTACGGTTGCGGGTCAGCGCCGGATTTGGACCGGCTTCCCCTGCGTGTCGGACGCGTCTTCAGTTGTTTATCCGGACGTGAGCAAATCACGTCGCCGTCAGGTACGTCAAAGCGGGTGCCGCACGCGATAACGTTCCGCCCATGGGATGGACTTGGCGGTACGAGAGCGCGGACGGCGAGCCGGTCACCCCGATCGACCTCCCGGCCGCCGAGACGTTCCCGACGCAGTCGGACGCCGAGTCGTGGCTGGGCGAGGAGTGGCGGGGGCTGCTGTCGGGCGGCGTCGCCCGGGTGACCCTCCTCGAGGACGACCGGGTGGTCTACGGCCCGATGAGCCTGGATCCGCACGACTCGGTGTGAGGGTTCGGCCGGCCTCCGTCGCCGACGCGGATGCGATCGCGCAGGTGCACGTCGCGTCGTGGCGCGGCCTGGGTCTGCCGCGCGACTGTTAGACGCGAAGCCGCGAAAAGACAGGGACGTCGTTGTCTAACAGTCTCGGCGGCTCGGGTCAGCGGCGGCCGGGCGGGCCGATGTCAGGGGCGCTTCGACACTTGCTGGGTTTGGCCGGGGTCGCGCTCGATGATCGGGTCGAGCACCTCGTCGATCCGCTTCAAAATCTCGGCGTCCAGCCGCACGCTTGAGGCCTCGACGTTCGCCACCACCTGCTCGGGCCGCGACGCCCCGATGATGGCCGCCGACACGTTCGGGTTTTGCAGCACCCAGGCAAGCGACATCGTCGCGAGCGACAACCCCGCGTCGTCCGCGATCGGCTTGAGTTGTTGCACCCGCGAGAGCACGTCGTCCGAGAGCCACCTTGAGATGAAGTTGGCGCCGCCCTTGTCGTCGGTGGCGCGCGAGCCGGCGGGAGGCGGCTGACCGGGCTGGTACTTTCCCGTCAAAATTCCTTGCGCCAGCGGGGAAAACACGACCTGGCCGACGCCTTCGCGCTCGGAGAGCGGCACGACCTCGGCCTCGATCACCCGCCACAGCATGTTGTACTGCGGCTGGTTCGACACGATGCGGTCGAAGCCCATCTCGCCAGCGATGCGCAGCGCGTCGGCGATTTGCGCCGCGGTCCACTCACTGACGCCGATGTAGTGGACCTTGCCGGCGCGGACGAGGTCGTCGAACGCCCGCAGCGTCTCCTCGAGCGGTGTCTCGTAGTCGAAGCGGTGCGCCTGGTAGAGATCGACATAGTCGGTCTGCAGGCGCCTCAGGGATCCGTCGATCGACTCGAGAATGTGCTTGCGCGACAGGCCGACATCGTTGTGGCCCTTCGGACCCGTCGGGCCAAACACCTTGGTGAAGATCTCGAGCGACTGACGGCGCTCGCCCTTGAGGGCTTCGCCGAGCACGGTTTCGGCGGCCGTATTCGCGTAGACGTCGGCGGTGTCGAACGTGGTGATCCCGTTCTCGATCGCGGCTTTCACGCACTGGGTGGCCGTGTCG
>JAICLV010000160.1 GCA_025925185.1 Acidothermaceae bacterium | reverse complement strand
GCGAAGACGTTCTCGAGCAGCGCGTCGACGGCAGCCGCCAGGTCGTCGGTCGCCACCCGAACCTGGCAGGACACGGGCGGCAATCGCAGGTCGAGCCGTCGGCCCTGGTCCTCCGCCAACACCGACCAAAACGCCACCCGATCGCGGACGACGTCGACGACGTCGCACGCTGGCGTCACCTGCTCGCGCACCCCGCGGCGAGCCTCGCGGATCACGTCGCCGACGGACCGCTCCAGCGCGTCGACGTGCTCCGCCAGCCTGGCCGCCTCCGGCGACTTCGGCAGCGCCTCGGCGGCGAGCTTCACCGCCGCGAGCGGCGTGCGCAGCCGATGCGACAGGTCGGCGACCTGCTCGCGCTCGTCGTCCAATAGCTCTTTGATGCGTTGGCCGAGCCGGTTCAGCGCCAGCCCGACGGCGATCACCTCGCGCGGGCCATCAAGTGGCGCCCGGGCAGAAAGGTCGCCGCCGGAGAGCCGGTTCGCGGTGGCGGCCAGCGCGGCGACCGGGCGGGCGGTGCGCTGCGCGAGCCGGTCCGCGACGAGCATCGCGACGGCGAGCATGCCGAGCCCGACGGCGATCAGGATCGCGATGTCGAGGTTCACGCCGTGCTTGACCTTCGCCGCGGGCACGAAGGTGCGCACGACGAGGGTCTCGCCATTGAGGTTGATCGGGTTCCAGATCTCCAGGCCGCCCTTGTACATGACGTTGACCTGCTGGGTGTTCTCACCGACCTTCGGCGTCCCTGCGGCGAGCTTCAGGCTCGCCGAGTCGGCGTCCGGGGGCACGCCACCGACCCATGTCGTCAGGTCGGGCAACACGACGGACGACGAGATTCCCCCTGGCGATTGGCCGTTCGCGGAGGTCACAACCGACCCGATCGCGTTATGGTCGTCGCCGCTGCCGAGGGCTTGTAGGCCCGCGACCACGACCTGAGACTGCCGCAGTCCGTCGTTCAAGGCGTTTTGCTTCGCGAGGTTCTTGACCAGCAGCGACAACGGAATCAAGAACGCGACGACGACGAGGGTGGTGGTCGCCGCCGCCAAGACGAGCAGCCGAGTACGCACGTTGCCGGGCCAGCGCGCCTAGCCCGTCGTGCTCGTCGGATCGACGAGCTTGACGCCCACCCCGCGAACACTGAGCAGATAACGCGGCGTGGCCGCCGACTCCCCCAACTTGCGTCGCAGCCACGACAGGTGAACGTCGACGGTCTTGTCGGCGCCGCCGTACGCCTGCTGCCACACCTCCGCGAGCAACACCCGCTTGCTCACGACCTCGCCCGGGTGCTCGGCGAGGAACAGCAGCAGGTCGAACTCCTTGCGGGTCAACTCGAGCCGGTCGCCGTCGAGGCTCGCCTCGCGGGTGCGCTGGTCGATGCGCAACCCGCCGACGACAACCGCCTCCACCGCGTCGCCGCTGGCCATCCGGCGCAGCACCGCGCGGATGCGGGCCTCCAGATGATCGGAGGCGAACGGCTTGACGACGTAGTCGTCGGCGCCGGCGTCGAGGATGCGGACCATCTCGGCCTGGTCGTCACGCGCGGTCGCGACGATGATCGGCACCTTGCTCACCGCGCGGACCATCTGGATCAACTTGCCACCGTCGAGGTCGGGCAACCCGAGATCGAGGACGACGAGGTCGGGCGCGGTGTCGACGACCGCCTGCAGCCCGGACATCGCCGACGGCGCCGACGCGACCGCGTGACCGCGTTCGCTCAGCGAACGAGTCAACGTCGTGCGGATGCCGGGGTCGTCTTCGATCAGCAGGAGTCGTGGCACGGGTCTGACGGTACTCACTTAACGCTCGAAACTGTGGACGGCGGGGCGGATCGGGCCGGTTTGGCGGCGGGTGCTTTGAGATCTCCTTAACTCACTGACGACGTCGAGATGCCGACACTAGACACGTGCCAGAGAACTCCAACCCACGCCACCAGCGCCGGTCGTTCGCGCGCGCGCTACGCGGCTGGGCCGGACGACCGCTGGCGCTGGCGCTCGGCTGGGCGATGTCGTGCGCGTTGGTCACCGCGGTCACCCTCACCGCGGTCAACCGGGTCGGGCATGAGGTGGCGGGCTCGACACCCCGGGTGATCTCTCAGGCTGGCGTGTCCGCGCAGGCCAGCGAGCAGTCGGCGTCCGCCGCGTCCGCGGCCTCCGCGAGCTCGGCCTCCAGCCCGATCGCGCCCGCCACCCAGGCCACCACGGCCCCAGCTCCGCCGCCGACCACGACGCCGACCCACACGACCTCTCGGCCGAGTCACTCCTCGGCGCCGTCGACGAGCCCGCCACCGCACAGCGCGACTCCGTCCAGTTCGCCGCCGGTGTCGCCAAGCACTTCGCCCGGGCCGAGCACCTCCCCTCCTGGATCCTCGTCACCCTCGACCTCGCCCAGTGCACCGGTGTCCCCGTCGCCGTCTCTTACTGCGCCCGCGAGCAAGCAGACGATCGTCGTTCCTCAAGGCTCGATCACGATCACGTGTTACGGCGACACCGTGGTCGGTGCAACTGCGTCACTCACCGACTCCAGCTACCGCTTGACCGTGAAGTCGCACAGTGATCCCGCGGTAGACGTCGAATACACCAAGGGAACGTCCGTAGCTGAGTACGTCTACAAGTGTCGCGCCGGCCAGCCCCTTGGCGGCATCGTCGAGCAGCCCTGAGCAGCCGCGGTTGACGGCGCTCTCGACGGCTCGCTACGGTTAGTAAGTAATCCTTACTAACTCGTTGGCGGACGGACGGCTCCCAGATGAAGCTTGCGGTGGTTGGCGGCGGCTCGACGTACACCCCGGAGCTAGTCGACGGGATGGCGCGGCTGCACGACGCGCTCCCCCTCGAAGAGCTGGTGCTCGTCGACCCCGACGCCCACCGACTCGAGCTTGTCGGCGGCGTCTCGCAGCGCATCATGGCGCGCCACGGACACCCCGCGAAGGTGAGCTGGACGTCCGACCTCAACGCGGGCATCGACTCTGCCGGCGCCGTCGTGCTCCAGCTTCGCGTCGGCGGGCAGGCCGCGCGCAACCGCGACGAGACTTGGCCTCTCGAGTGCGGCTGCGTGGGTCAGGAGACGACCGGCGCCGGCGGCTTGGCGAAGGCGCTGCGCACCGTGCCCGTCGTCCTCGACATCGCCGAACGCGCCCGCAAGATCGCCGCCCCCGACGCGTGGGTCGTCGACTTCACCAACCCGGTCGGCATCGTCACGCGCGCGCTACTCGACGCCGGCCATCGCGCGGTCGGCTTGTGCAACGTGGCGATTGGCTTCCAACGCAGGTTCGCCGGCTACCTCGGTGTCGAACCGGCCCGGGTGCGGCTCGACCACGTCGGACTTAACCACCTGACGTGGGAGCGCGCCGTTTTCCTTGACGACAAGGACGTTTTGCCGAAACTCCTAGCCGAGCATGCTGACGACGTGGCGGCCGACCTTCACCTGCCGGCGGACTTCGTCCGGCGTCTCGGCGCCGTCCCGTCGTATTACCTGCGCTACTACTACGAGCACGACAACGTCGTGGCGGCGAGTCGGGGAATGCCAACCCGCGCCGAGGTCGTCGCTGACGTCGAACGTCAACTCCTCGACATGTACGCAGACCCCTCGGTCGACACGAAGCCCGCGTTGCTCGAGCAACGCGGCGGCGCCTATTACTCGGAGGCCGCGGTGCAGCTGATGTCGTCGTTGTATCGCGACACGAAAGACGTTCAGGTCGTCAATGTCCGCAACGCCGGCA
This sequence comes from Acidothermaceae bacterium, assembly GCA_025925185.1. Next base: position 1,528 of record JAICLV010000160.1, on the reverse strand, counting down.
CGATGCCGTTCCTCCCCGACGACGCCGTCATCGAGGTCTCAGCGGTCGTCGGCCGCGACGGCGCGCAGCCGGTTCCGCTGGCGCCGGTCGAACCGCTGTTCGCGGGGCTGATCGCGCACGTGTCCGCGTATGAGGAACTGGCCGTCAGCGCGGCGACCCGCGGCGGCCGCGACCGGGTGTTCGACGCATTGCTCGCCCATCCGCTGGTCGGTCAACTTGAACTCGCGGCGACGCTCACGGATCGGTTGCTCGCCGAGAACGCGCGGTTCCTGCCTTGGGCGGCGGCGCCCGCGCAAGCGTGATCGAGCCGCAACCGCCGGTCGCGGTGCTCGCCATCGACGGGGGAAACAGCAAGATGGACGTCGCCCTCGTCGCCGCCGACGGCCGCCTGTTGTCCTGCGTCAACGGACCGGGCGCGTCGGCTCAAACCGTTGGGTTGGCGGCGGCGCTGACGGCGATCGGTCGGCTCGTCGCGCGCGCCGCCGAGTCCGCCGGCATCCCGCCGGACGGAGCGAAACCGTTCGCGCGACACACCGCCGCCTATCTCGCCGGCGTGGACACGCCACAAGAGCAAAAAGCGATGGACGACGCGCTGCGCGAGCGCGGCTGGAGCGTGACCACCGCGGTCGACAACGACACCTTCGCCATCTTTCGGGCCGGCACCATGTCGCACTGGGGCGTCGGCATTGTCTGCGGCGCCGGCATCAACGCAGTCGGGCTCGGCCCCGACGGCCGCGTCGTCCGATTCCCCGCGATCGGACGCATCAGCGGCGACTTCGGCGGCGGCGGCGACCTATCGCGCCATGTCATGTGGCACGCGGTGCGCGATGAGGACGGCCGCGGCGAGAGGACCCTCCTCAGGCAAGGCGTGATCGAGCACTTCGGTGTGGCGCGCGTGCACGACGCCGTGATCGGCCTGCACCTCGGCGACATCACGCCGCACCAGCTCTACGAGCTGCCTCGGGTGTTGTTCCGCGTCGCCGCCGACGGTGATCCGATCGCGATGTCACTCGTGGATCGACAGGCTCAGGAGATCGCGCTGCTGGCGCGCGCGACGATGCGCCGGCTCGACCTCTTCGAGACACCGACCGATGTCGTCCTCGGCGGCGGTGTCGTCACCGCCCGAGATCCACTGCTGATGAAACTGATCGACGCCTGGATGGCCAAGGAGGCGCCGCAGGCCGTCATCCGCATCAATGACGTGCCCGCCATCGCGGGCGCAGCGCTGCTTGGCCTCGATGAGCTCGGGATTGGCCCGGCTGCCGAGCAGACGCTGCGGACGGCTTTGCGCGCCACCTGAAGGTAGCGCCGAGATAACGATGGCGCCGCTGACCGTCGTGGTCAGCCGGGACGTTCCACTCTGCGAAACGCGGTCGTTGACGGTGCTGTGAGCGCTCGCGATCCTGCCAGCCACGCACGACACCAAACGAGACCGCGGAACTCGCAGAAGGCGATCTTGGATACGTGATACAACAGACCGAACCTGAGCCTCCCCGCGCTCGAGCGGTGGAGGACCTCACGTCGCGCG
>JAICLV010000248.1 GCA_025925185.1 Acidothermaceae bacterium | reverse complement strand
GCCGGGCGGTGCGCGCCAGTCAACGCGAGCGTGGAATCGCCTCGGCGGCCCCGGTCGAGGGGCCCAGTCGGCACGGGGCCGGTCAGCGAAGAGGGCTAGCCCGGACCTTTCAGTAGGCCCTGTTGGTTGTGGTCGCGGCCGTGGTGGACGCTGATCGAGTGCGCCGAGTTCGGGTCTTGTGGTCTGGGCGCATTGTTGGCGGCGTGAACGCCGGTTGGTGGTCGGTCGCGACGGTTCGGGGCGTGCGACGCGAGCGCGGTGTCGGTGTTCGGCGAGAGTTGAGCGCGCGGGGTCAGCGAGGGAACGCGACGCGTAGCCGCGTGAACGCGGTGACGATGTCGCTGACCCAGGGCCAGGTGCGTTGGAACCGGACGATGGTCTGGCCGCCGGTGTGCGCGATGGCAGCGGCGGCGTGAAGCACGCGGTGTCTGAGCCGTTTGGGTTCCGCGACGCGCAGTGCACCGTCGAAGCAGAGGGCTTGCATCCAGGCGGTGAGGTCTTGCGCGATCAGCACGAGTTGGAGCCAGGCGTCGTTGCAGACGAAATCGACGCATGGGAGGTTGCGGAGTCCGGTGTCTTTCGCGGCGCGGATGCGGTTCTCGACGTGCGCGCGGTGACGGTGGCGGAGTTCGAGCGCGGTGATGTCGGTGTCGGTCTGGTCGGTGATGAAGACCTGGTGACGGAACCCGTCGTGCTGATCGAAGATGGAGAGCTGCGCGCCGGGATGCGGTCGTTCACGGCGGGCGATCACCCGGGTGTGCTCAGGCCAGCGATGCTCGATGAGGTCAGTGAGCTCGATCAGCCAGGCGCCGGGCCGGGCGGTCCCGTCGGCCTCGACCGCGGGTTGCCAGTCTTCTTCTTGGGCCAAACACAAGGCGTCCCGGACGCGTTGGTCGACGGGGAGGCCGATCGAGAACTGCACCTGGCGTTCACGACAGCCGTCCACGAAGTCGTGCGTTGCGCCGGCCGAGTCGGTCCGCACCAACATCGCCGTCTCGGCTGGAGCCACAGGCAGCTGGGCGAGGGACCGGTCGAGGACCTCGAGATGATCCGCGGCGTTGTTCGACCCCGCGTTGCCGCGACGCAACAAGCCGGCGAGTGCTTCGCCGCTCTCGTCGAGATACGCGACGATCGGATAGAACCCGAACCCTCGCTTGTACGTGGGAGTCGCGTCCTGCTTCTCGGAATGCGCATCGACGAGGGTGCCGTCGATGTCGATCACGAACGTCGCCGGCGCCGCGCCCGCCGCCCACGCCCTGGCTCGCGCCGCCGCCCGCGCCCTCGCGATGTTGCGCAGCCCGTCAGCGTGGATCGAGTCGATCACGCGCCACACCGTCGGATCCGACGCCACCGACCCGAACAGATCCGGTTGGTTACGCAACACCGCGATGTCGGACAGGCAGTCGCCGCCATCGGCGAGCGAAGTCGCCAAATGCGCGAGTACGACACCGGGATCATGAGCCGAACGACGCCGTCGCGTATGCGCCATCGCCGCCGACAATCCCTCGGTCAACCCGACCCGATCCGCGAGCTCAGCGAGTAGCAACGCACCCGCGTGGCCTGCCACACCCTTGCCGTCATCGGTCACCTTCACACGCTGCGCGGCACGTGTAGCGTTCATCTCGGAAGTGCCCTTCTGGTTTGGGATGCTGCACCTTCGACAAGCGCAGTTTCCCCCACCAGGAGGGCGTTTTCGCGGACGCGGCCCCGCCGTCAGCCACTCGCTACTGAAAGCTCCGGGCTAGCGACGCCTGGTGTCGCCCTGAGCTTCACGACCTCGCACCACACGACATCGGGCGCGGCGGGCGCGAACCGCCGACCGACGAGATCGGACAACGGCGGCAGCTCCTCCGCGGGCGCCGGTTGTGCTCGGAGCTCGCCGATGAGCTCG
>JAICLV010000004.1 GCA_025925185.1 Acidothermaceae bacterium | reverse complement strand
GGTCTTCGCGGCCGTCTTCTTCGCAACGGCCGCTTTCTTTGCCGGTGCCTTCTTCGCCGCCGCTGCCTTCGTCGCCGCTGCCTTCGTCGCCGCTGCCTTCGTCGCTGGCGTCTTCTTCGCCGCCGGCCGAGCGCTCACGCTGTCATCGGACGACGCGCCGCCCGTGCGGCCCTTCTTCGCCGCGTCGATGCTGGCCTGCAGCGCGGCCACCAGGTCGACGACCTTGCCGCCACCGTCGACCTCGGTCTCGGGCGCGGGCACCAGGTCGCGGCCCTCGACCTTGGCCTCGATCAGCGACTCCAGCGCCTCGCGATACTGGTCGGTGAACTCGGTGGGGTCGAAGTCGCCCGACAGCGAGTCGACCAGCGACGCGGCCATCGCCATCTCCTGCTTGCGCACCTCGGGCGACTCGTCGAGGAAACCGAAGTCGGGCGCGCGGATCTCGTCGGGCCACAGCATGGTCTCCATCGTGAGCACGCCCTCGCGCACCCGAAGCGTGGCCAGCGCCTCGCGGCGGCGCAGCGCCACCTTCACGATGGCGACCTTGCCCGACTCCTCCAGCGTGTCGCGCAGCAGCACGTAGGCCTTGGTCGCCTTGGGGTCAGGCTCGATGTAGTAGCTCTTGCTGAAGTAGATCGGGTCGACCTGCTCCAGCGGCACGAACTGCAGGACGTCGATCTCGCGGCTCGTCGTCAGCGGCAACTCGGCCAGGTCATCGTCGGTGAGGACCACGACCTCGCCGTCCGGAAGCTCGTAGCCTTTGGCGATGTCGTTGTACGCCACCTCCTCGCCGTCGATCGAGCAGACCCGCTTGTACCGGATGCGGCCGCCATCCTCGCGGTGCACCTGGTGAAATGCGACGTCCTTCTCCTCGGTGGCCGAGTACAACTTGACCGCGATGTTGACCAACCCGAAGGAGATCGACCCCTTCCAGATGCTGCGCATGAGCCTTCCTTCGCGAGGGGAGCACTAGGTCGTGCCCCGGTCTCCTTCTGACGCCGCGACGGCCGCGAAACCATCGGGGGCCGCGCGGCAGACCGTCCAGGTCGGTGACCGGCGGCTGCAGATCTCCAACCTGGAGAAGATCCTGTACCCACAGACGGGGTTCACCAAAGGGGAAATGCTCGACTACTACGCGCGTGTCGCGCCCGTGCTGCTGCCGCACCTGGCCGGGCGTCCGCTCACCCGCAAGCGCTACCCGAACGGCGTCGACGGGCAGTCCTTCTTCGAGAAGAACGCGCCGCGGGGCACGCCCGATTGGGTGCGCACCGTCACGCTGCCGGTGCCGGGCAGCACCAAGAACCGCGACACCATCGACTTCGTCGTCGTCGACGGGTTGGCCACGCTGGTCTGGGCGGCGAATCTCGCCTCGATCGAGCTGCACGTCCCGCAGTGGCGGGTCGACCGGAAGGGCACGGTGCTCGACGCCGACCTGCTGGTGCTCGACCTCGACCCCGGACCCCCCGCGACGATCGTCGAATGCTGCGAGGTCGCGTTGTTGTTGCGCGACGCGTTGTCGGACGACGGGATCGCCGCCTACCCCAAGACGAGCGGGTCGAAGGGCATGCAGCTGTACGCGCCGCTGCGGCTCACGTCGTCCGAGCAAACTCGCGGGTACGCCCGATCGCTCGCGCACCGGCTCGAAAAGGCCCGGCCCGAACTGATCGTCTCCGACATGACGAAGGCGCTGCGGCACGGCAAGGTGCTGATCGACTGGAGCCAGAACGCGGCGGCGAAGACGACGGTGGCCCCCTACTCGTTGCGGGCGCGTCCGGAGCCGACGGTCTCGACCCCGATCACGTGGGACGAGGTGTCGAACTGCGCCTCGGTGGAAGACCTCAAGTTCGTCGCGGACGACGTGCTGCGCCGGGTCGACGAGGTGGGCGATCTGCTGGCCGATCTGGTGGAATTGCCAACCGGACGAAGGGCACGATTGCCGTGAGCGGCACCTGAGCCTGGAGGTGACTGACGATGACCGCGAGACGAGTTCCCGTGGACCCGCTGGGCGTCGAGGAGGAGTCGGAGTTCGACGCCGTCGATCAACAAATCGAGGTCGTTGACGAGCCTGAGGTGATCGACGACGCGACGCCGGTCGACGCCGCGGAGCCCGCGATCGACGACGAGCGGGTGGTTCCGCTCGGCGACGAGGAGTACCGCTAGCCTCAAGCTGATCAGTGCACACGGCTTGATCAGTTCATCGGACGACGCGGAGGGCCTGGCGTGGAGGTCAAGATCGGCGTGCAGTACTCGCCGCGAGAGATCGTGCTCGAGAGCCCTCAACCGGCCGACGACATCGAACGGCTGGTGACCGCCGCGCTCGACGCCGGTGGGTTGCTGTCACTGACCGACGAGAAGGGCCGCCGGGTGCTGGTGCCTGTCGAGAAGCTGGCGTACGTGGAGATCGGCGAGTCGCTCGAAAGGCGCGTCGGCTTCGGCGCTATGTGACGCCGGGCCGGTCGGACGTCTACGCCGACAGGCCGATGGCCGCCATCCGGGCCATGTGGGCGTCGGTGATGCGGCCGAAGGTGTGGGTGAGCTCGTCGGGGTCGGTGTCGGCGCCGGGGATCCCGCCCACGAGCAATGTGACGAGCGCGTCGCGCTCGGCGCACACCGCCTGTGCCTGGGCCAGCGCCTCACCCACGATCCGCCGGCCCCACAGCGCAAGCCGGCCCGCGATGGTCGGCGTGGCCTGGATGAGCTGCCGCACGCGCTCCACCGCGAACTCGGCATGGCCGGCGTCGGCGAGCACCTCGAGCACGAGATCACGGGTGGCGGGGTCGAGCAGTTGTGCGACCTCCCGGTAGAAGTCGGCCGCGATGCCATCGCCGACGTAGGCCTTCACCAAGCTCTCGGCCCAGTCGGACGGCGGGGTCTTCGCGTGAAAGGCCTCGAGCGGGACGACGAAGGGCGCCATCGCCTTCTCCGCGGCAATCCCGAGGCCGTCGAGGTGCGACTCGATGAGGCGGTAGTGGCCGAACTCCGCGGTGGCGAGCCCGGCGAGGGCCGCCTTGTCGCCGAGCGTCGGGGCCATCCGGGCGTCGTGGGCGAGCCGCTCGAAGGCGATCAGTTCGGCGTACGCGAGCACGCCGAGCAGGTCGGTGACGGCGTCGCGGTAGACCGGGTCGCCGAGCAGGTCAAGTTGCTCGCTCACGAATCCGCAGCGTAGTGGCCCGCCCGCCCGCAGGCGTAGTGGCCCGCGCGTCCACCGGGCGATTAAGCGTCGACCGCTAGACTGGCTTCAACTATTTTCCCGAGAGGTATTTCACTCTGACCACCTTCGCTGAGCTCGGCATAGCGCCCGAGACCGCCGAGGCGCTCGCCGCCGTCGGCATCACAAGCCCATTTCCGGTGCAGGCACTCGCGATCCCGCTCGCGCTCACCGGCACAGATCTCATCGGCCAGGCCCGCACCGGCACCGGCAAGACCCTCGCGTTCGGCGCCCCGCTCTTGCAGCGCATCGAGTTCGTCGATGATCACCGTCCCCACGCGCTCATCGTCGTCCCGACCCGCGAGCTCGCCCTGCAGGTCGCGGCCGACATCGAGGTCGCCGGCAAGGGTCTTGGCGCCCGCGTGATGGCCGTGTACGGCGGCCGCTCCTACGAGCCGCAGGTGCAGTCGTTGAAGGCCGGCATCGACGTCGTCGCGGGCACGCCCGGTCGGCTGCTCGACCTCGCCCGCCAAGGTCACCTCGACCTGTCGGCGATCGAGGTGCTGGTGCTCGACGAGGCCGACGAGATGCTCGACCTCGGGTTCTTGCCCGACGTCGAGCGCATCCTCGCGCTCACGCCGTCGACCAGGCAGACGATGCTGTTCTCCGCGACGATGCCCGGCGAGGTCATCTCGCTGTCGCGCCGCTACCTGAACCAGCCGGTCCGGATCCGCGCCGAGGAGCCCGACGAGGGCCGCACAGTTCCCGAGACCGCGCAGCACGTCTTCCGCGCGCACTCCATGGACAAGCCGGAGATGCTCGCGCGCATCCTGCAGGCCGAGGGCCGCGGCCTGTCGATGGTGTTCTGCCAGACCAAGCGGCAGTGCGACCGGCTCGCGGCCGACCTCGCCGAGCGCGGGTTCGCCGTCGCGGCGGTGCACGGCGACCTCGGGCAGGGCCAGCGCGAGCAGGCCCTGCGCGCCTTCCGCGCCGGCAAGATCGGCGTCCTCGTCGCGACAGACGTCGCCGCCCGCGGCATCGACGTCGAGGGCGTCACGCACGTCGTCAACTACTCCTGCCCGGACGATGAGAAGACCTACCTTCATCGCATCGGCCGCACCGGCCGGGCGGGTGCCAGCGGCGTCGCCGTGACGCTCGTCGACTGGGACGACCTCACCCGCTGGAAAGGGATCAACCAGATCCTCGACCTGCCGTTCCCCGACCCGCCCGAGACCTACTCGACGTCCGACGCCTTGTACGACGAACTGTCGATCCCGCGCACGGCCACCGGCGTGTTGCCCGTCGAGGCGCGCACCCGGGTCGGCCTGCGCGCCGAGAAGCTCGAGGACCTGGGTGGTGGCGACCGCAACCGACGTCCGCGCAAGGCGACCGCAGGCAAGGAGCCGGGCGCGAGGTCGAAGGCCAAGTCAGGGGCCAAGTCAGGGGCCAAGTCAGGGGCCAAGTCAGGGGCGAAGTCGGAGGCGAAGTCGGGCGAGCGCACCCGCGCCCCCCGTGAGCGCAGCCGCACCCGCGGCGCGACCAAGGGGGTGGCCACGGGGTCCGAGGTGGCTCCCGCAGTGCGGAGCGACCAGCAAGCCGCTGAGGCGCCGCGAAAGCGGCGTCGTTCGCGCGGGGGCCGTGGTCGCGGCAGCGCGCCGCAAAGCACCGCGTCGTCCGAGTAAAGAAGTTCAAGCGCCCCGCCTCGCGATCCGACGATTAAGTCGCAACCCACGCGAGGAGGACCAATGGCACTGCGCACGGTGGCCGGACGACGCATCGGCGAATCGGCTGAAGACCTCCAAGCGTGGTTGCGGCAACTCGAGGACTGCCCGACGATCTCGCGCACCGTCTTGACGACTTGCCCGAGCGAGCGGCACGCCGACGAGCCGGCCACCTGGTTCTACGTCGAGGCCGACGCCAGCGAGTCGATCGCGCGCCGGCGCTGCTTAAGCTGCGGGCACACCAGCGACGTCCTCGACTCCGCCGAGCATTGGACGTTTCCGCGGATGTGGAGTTGCGCGGGCTGCGGCCAGTCGATCGCCGAGGTCGCCGCGGGGCTGCACACCGAAGGCCCGGACGACGTGACGTGGGTGGCGCTGGCCGCGCGTTGCGTTGAATGCGGCTCGATCGAAGGACTCACCGACTTCAACGTCGACCCGATTGACTCCGAGGCGGTCGCCAAGAAGCTCTAAGCGAGCACGGGGTCGAGGGCGTCTTGAAAGTCCTCTGGCGTAAAGGGTTTCGCGATGAGGAACATCGCGCCCGCGGCCAATGCCTGTTCGCGCATCTGCGGCGCGGCCTCTGAGGTGACGAAGCCGAACGGCACGTCCCAGCCGGCGGCACGCAATCCCGTGAGCAGCTCAAGGCCGCTCATCTCCGGCATGTTCCAGTCGCACAGCACCAGCCCGGGCGGTGCCTGAGAGATCAATTCGACGGCTTCGCGGCCGTTCGACGCCTGCACGATCTCGTGCTCGTCGTAACCGGCGAGCTGCAAGGTGCGGACGACGATCATCCGCATCGCCCTGCTGTCGTCAACAACCAAAATGCGCATCAGGGCGCCGCCTCACGCAGACCTCAGGCCGCCGCAGCGGCCTGCTGCCAAAGGCTCACGACGAGCGACTCGCCACGCCACGACAGGGCGACCTCGCGCACCACCTGCGCGCCCGGAACCGCGAGTTGGCCGTGCACGACCGCCGGTAGCGACAGCGCCGATGGACCGGGCAGCATGCTCTTCACGTTGCCGCCGACCATGTTCGCCAGCTCACCGAGGGCGTCGACGACCTCGTTTTGGGTGACGTCGGCCGGCTGCATGGAAAACAGCGCCGCCGCCGCGTCACGCGCCGCCGGAGCGGAGCACTGCAACATGATGGAGCCGGTGTACGCGCCCGACAGGTGCACGCACCCGGTGACTCGCTCGGTTCCGAGTTCAAGGGCGCCGGGCAGCAAACCGTCGGGGTCGCCGTCGAGGAACGACGTCCAGACCTCGCGGGTGATGACCTCGAGGTCGTCCGCGCTAGGGATGTACGTCACCTGCCAGGTCCTTTCAGTAGGCCAGCACGCCGAGCAGCGCGAGCTTGTCGGCGATCGCGTCGGGCGTGAAGGGCTTGATGACGTATTCATGAGCACCTGCCGCGAGCGCCCGAACAATCTGCGACTGCTCGCTTTCGGTGGTCACCATCATCAGCGTGATTTGGCGCCACTTCTCTTCTTTGCGGACGGCGTTGACGAACGCCAAGCCATCCATGACCGGCATATTCCAGTCGACAAGAGCAATCTCCGGCATCGCGCCGCTTTGGAGGCGGGCAATCGCTTCGGCGCCGTTCGGCGCCTCGACGACATCGAAACCCAGACCGCGCATGATCCGACCGAGGATCAAGCGCATGGCGCTCGAGTCGTCGATCACCATGGCCAGCAACGGACCGCCCCTTTCTTCATACGTACGTTCATCGGCGTCACCGAAAATAAGTTGAGCGGCTAACGGGCGGACCCGGGCCGGGGTGGAAGTGGAACCTGCGTCAACCACGGCCAGGAGCCGACCACTCCAGCGGCGGGAGCGGCGGGAGCGGCGGGAGCAGTCGCCGCCGTGCGTCCGAGAGGCGAGGCGGCGGACGGCGGGACCGTGCCGAACCGCGGCGGCGGGAAGCTGACCCGCCCGGCCGCGCCGGCGAGCCCGTGGGCTCCGCCGCTTTCGGGCAACGGCGTCTCCAGCGGGTCGGCGCCGCGCGGACGGTACACCGTCGCGTTACCGATCGCGACCCGTTCGAACCCGTCGTCCAGGCCGATCGTGGTCTCCGAGCCGCCGAGGAACAAGAATCCGTCGGGCTTGAGCACCCGCCGCACCCGCTGCAGCACGTCGGTCTTGGTGCACGGGTCGAAATAGATGAGCACGTTGCGCAAGAAGACGACGTCCATCATGGGTAGATCGAAGGGGTCGCTCAGGTTCAACCGCTTGAACTTCACCATGCTGCGAACGGCCGGGACGACCCTCCACTCGGTCTCCGCGCGTTCGAAATGGCGGACGAGCATCGCCGCAGGCAGGCCGCGGTTGACCTCGAGTTGGGAGTAGCGGCCGTTGTCGGCGCGCTGGAGGATGTCCTCGCTGATGTCGGTGGCGAGCACCTGCACCTGCCAGTCGGACGTGATCAACGGGTGGTCGAGCGCCGACATCGCGATGCTGTAGGGCTCCTGACCGCTCGAGCACGCAGCCGACCAGATGTTGACGCGATGCGTCGCACAGCGCTTGCGGCACATCTCGGGGAACACGACCTGATTGAGCAGCGTGAACGGGTCGCGGTCGCGGAAGAAGGACGTCTCGTTCGTCGTCATCGCCTCGACGACCTGCCTGCGCAGCCGCTCGTCGGGGTTCATCTGCAAGCGCGCGATCAACGCGCCCACGTCGCCGAACCCCTCGGCGCGCGCGATCGGCATCAGCCGGCTCTCGACGAGGTACTCCTTGCCGGGGCCGATCACGATGGCGGCGTCCTGCTTCACCAGGTCGCTGACGAACGTGAACGCGCTGAGGTTGATCGTCACCAGGCGCCGCCGAGAACCGAAGCCCCCGATGCCACTGAGGCGGGCACGGCCGAAGCCGGGGAAGCTGGCGCGGCCGGTGGCAGCCGGTGCGCGGGAGGGCGGCGGGTCGAACCGACGGCGGCGACCAACGTCTCCGCCACCTTCACCAGCGGCACGACGTCGTTCGCGAGGCCCGCTTGCGCGACCGCGCCGGGCATCCCCCAGACGACAGACGACGCTTGGTCTTGGACGACGATGCGCCCGCCGGCGGCGCGGATGCGCTCGGAGCCTTTCAACCCGTCGCGGCCCATGCCGGTCAAGACGCAGGCCAGCGCGCCGTTCCCGTACACCGACGCGACCGAGCGGAACAGCACGTCGACCGACGGGCGGCAGTAGTTCTCCGGCGCCTCTTTGGTGAGCTGCGCGACGACGTCGACCCCGCGGCGGCGCAGGACCAGGTGGTGATCTCCGGGCGCGACGAGGATCTGGCCAGGATCGACCGTCATGCCGTCGGCCGCCTCGCGCACGAGCAGCGGGCAGCTTCGGTCGAGCCGTTCGGCGAACATCCGGGTGAACAGCGGTGGCATGTGCTGGACGACCACGATCGGCACCGACAAGTCGGCGGGCAGCGCGGCGACGATCGCGGTGAGCGCGTCCGGGCCGCCGGTCGAGCAGCCGACCGCGATGACGTCGACCCGGTCCTGGCGCATGGGGTGCGTCGGCGGCACCGGCCGGGTGCGCGACGTCGACTTGTCGCGGGTGGCGCCGACGAGCGCCTTGATCTTCGGGATGAGCTCGCTGCGCACCCGGTCGATGGAGGCGTTGACGCTGCCGACGTGCGACGGCTTGGTGACGTAGTCGGTGGCGCCCGCGGTGAGCGCGTCGAGCGTCGCGGCGGCGCCGCGCTCGGTCAGCGTGCTGAACATGACGACCGGCAGGTTCGGGTGCGTCGGACGCAGCGCGCGCAGTGTGGCCAGGCCGTCCATGACGGGCATCTCGACGTCGAGGATGATGATGTCGGGCCGCAGTTGCGGCAGCTTGTCGAGAGCGATCCGGCCGTTCGCGGCGGTGCCGACGACCTCGATGTCCGGGTCGTCGTCGAGGACCGAGGCCACCATCCGCCGGATCACGACCGAGTCGTCGACGACGAGAACCCCGATGCTGCCCACCGACACCTCCGCGGCCGCCAATGTCTCGGCGCGGCCGTCGATGGCCGCACTACCTCATCGGCAGCGACGGGCTGGGCCTAAGGGCCACCTGACGACGATCCGTCAGCAAACCGTGGCCACGACGACGCCCGTGCCGAGATGACCCGCGCCTGGCGCATATCCCGGTTGGGTCTTCACGACAACGACATGCACCACCTCGCCGGACAGGACCGAGCCCACGCGCGTGACACGGTCCGTGACGACGACCGCGACGTAGCCGGGCAGCGTCGCGGACGGGTCTGAGCTGGCCCCGGGCAAGCTGGTCCAGGTGGCGCCACACGCCGCTGGCGGAACGCCTGGCGCGTACCCGAGGAAGTCCGCAGGCGCCGAGCCCCCGCTCGTCGCATTCGCCTTCCACCACCGCGCGCCCCAGAACTGCGCGGTGGTGCCGACCGACGCATTGCCATCCCCAATGACGAAGCTGCCTCCGGCGCTCACCCCGTAGACCATCAGGTTGGTCGTGGCGGCGGCACGTGAGCCACCGTCGTCGGAGATCGCCACCGCCACGGTCTGCGGCCCGAGTACCGCGTAGCTGTGCGTGCCGCTCACCGCGAAGGCACCGGTCGCGGTCTGGCTGACGACTCCTGACGTGACGCTGCCGTCGCCCCAGTCGATTGACGCCGTGAACTCTGACGCCGAGCCCCAGGGGTTGTCGTCCGTGAACGTCGCGACCGTCAACCCGCTCACGGGATTCGGCGACGCGAGCCCCGAACTTCCGACCGCGTGCAAAGCGGCGTCCGCGACAGTGGCCGTGCTCGTGGCCGTCGTCGTGGCCGTCGCGCCGGAGCCGCCGGCCACCGAGATCGTCACCCCGACTTGGTAGCCGCCCTCCTCGGTGTAGGTGTGAGAGCCACCGACGGCGAAGCCGCCCTCAGCGAGGCGAGTGACGACGCCGGAAGATGGCTCGCTGCCGTCGCCCCAGTCGACGCGCGCGTCGAACTGACCCGAAGTGGCGGAGGTGTCGGTGTACGTGAAGGACGCGACCGCGCCCGAGAACGTCGCGCCCTCGGTCGCCGCTATCGCCGTGCCTGTTGCCGTGACGACGCCACCGCCGCCGACGTCGATCCGTGTTGTGCGCTCATCACAACCACCGTCGTCGTCGCACACCTTGACCGTCACCCAGTACGAGCCGGACGCCGTATAGCGGTGATGTAGGTCGAATTTCTTTCCCGACAACGCGAGCGGCTGGGGCCCGGTTCCGTCGCCGTAATCGACGGTCGCGGTCCACGAGTCGTCGCCGGGGTCAGTGAAGCTGCCATCCGCTGCGTATTGCTGCCCAGAGCCGCTCGAAGAGCCGAGGTCGTCGACGACGGGCGCCACGTTGACGATCGTGATCGTATGGCTGGTCTCGCCAGTTCCGCTCGACCCGGTGACTCGCAATCGGACGACGCGTGCTCCGTCGTCCGACATCGACGCGGTCGCGCTCGGCGTGGTCGCGTCACCGAAAACACCGTCGCCGTTGAGATCCCAGCTATATGTCAGCGGCCCCGAACCGTCCGGACCGAGCGAGTCGGAACCGTCGACGACGAACACAGTGCCCTCCGCCGCGTACGCCGGCGCGACGATCGCCGCGGTCGGGGGGAGCGACGCCGCCGCGGCGCCCACGGCGATCGTCACGGTAGCCACGTTGGACGCAAACGAGCCGTCATTAGCGCGGACGACAAAGGTGTCGGTGCCGTTGAAGCCGCTGTCGGGCGTGTAGGTGACCGCGTCACCGCTGACCGCCGACAGCGACCCGTGCTGAGGCTCAGTTTCAATCGACCAGGTCAGCTGGTCGCGGTCGGCGTCCGTTGCCTGAAGCGTGATGCCGACGGCGGTGTCGGCGTCAGTTGTGACCGCGGTGTCGGCCGCGACCGGCGCGTGATCGATAGCCTCCAGTGCTCCGAGCGACATGACAAACGCGGTGGTGTGCCCGTTGAACGTTCCGGTGCCGGTGATCTCGCCGGTGTTGCTGATGCCCCATGCCTCGTTGAGCTGCCATCCAGAATAAGTCGGTAGCGCGCTCGTCAGATCCTCGACGACTCCGTTCTTGATGAGGAACGCCCGGTGGTCGGTGCTGTGGTCCATCAGATCCATGTACGGCCATCCGCAGTGACCGCCGAACCCGACGATGACGTCGCTGTCGTTGATTGAGGTCGCCATGCCGCAGGTCAGGCCCATCGTGCCGAGGTCGAACCAGGTCACCGTGCCGTCGGCCTTGCGCAGGAACGGCGGGCTGCTTGTCACGCCAGGGCTGCCCGGGGCGTGGATGACGCCACCCCACCCGACGATGTCACCGTCGGTGTTGACGTCGAGCGCGCCCGACGCCTGCGGCCGCGTCGTGGAATCGGCCGGGGGAAATAGGTAGGACGCGGTGTATGTGCCGTTGTCGGGCACCGCCATCGCGGCGACCGGCTGCCCTGACCATCCCGGTTCGTTCATCCAGCGCGTCGCCACGACGACACCGGCGTCGTTGATGCCACCGACCTTGCGCACATTCGTGCCGGTCGTCTCGATAACTGAGGAGAACCCTGGCGGGTCCGGCAGCAGCTTCACCGCGCCGCCGGTCCAGGTTGCCCAGCGGCCGCTGGCGGAGCCGGCCGCGACGCCCTTGTCGTTGATGGCCTCGGCCGTTGTGCCTGGCAACGGAACCGGCGTCCCGTCGGGCTGCCAAATCGCCGCCTGATTCGGCAGCCGGCCGGCCACCTGGCCGACGTCGTTGATCGACCACGCCGTGGTCCAGTTGTAGTAATAGCCGCCATCGATGGGCAGCAGGTGAGCGCTGCCGTCGGAGTCCCACCGGATCGGCGGGTTCGTCGTGGAACTCGTGCCCACCATGCCCGCGACCTGACCGCTGTCGTTGACGTCGAACGCGTACGTCGGGTAACCGGCGTGACCGGTAGGTGTATCAAGCCCGGTCACGACCGACACGGTCGTGACGGTGACAGCGCTTAGGGCCTTCCCTGTGTTGCCGGCGGCGTCGACCGCTCGGGCGCGCACGGTGTACGCGCCTGAGGTCAAGTCATCGCCGGCGGGCATCGCGACCGTGCTCTTCCACCACCCGTTCCACCAATCGCGGCTCCAATCAGGAGCCGTCGCGAGCCAGATCTCGCCCGGCTGCCAGCTGGTGCCGTTCCAGTAGGCGCCGTCGGCATTTCGCTCGATGTCGAACTCGGTGCTTGACGCCGCGGAGCCGCCGTCCACGGTGGTGCCGCTGACGTCGCCGATCACGTTGAGCGCGCTGCCGGGCGCGGGTGACGCGATCGTGACCGCGGGCGGCGTCGCGTCAACGCCGATGCGAACCCACTGCGGCGGTTCCTGCGCTCCGGCGCTGTCTGTCGCGTAATACATGACATACCCGCCGGGCTCACTGACCTGGAAGGTCGCGGTGTCGCCCGACACGACGTGCGACGAGTCGCCGACCTCATAGGTGATGTTGCTGACCGTTCTGCCGTCACTTGCCCGGGCGTGCAAGTGCACGGTCACCGGGGTGGACGACCAACCGCCCGCGGCGACGTTGGGCAGCGTCGTCATGGTGGTGAACGGCGCGGTCGGCGCCGCGCTCACGTCGAACGTCTGAAGGTCAGAACGGTTGCCGACGTAGTCGTCGGCAAAGGCCAGCAGCGGTGTTCCGGCAGCCAGCGCGATCGGTCCGTCATACTTGCGGAAGTCGTGGCCGTCCACCGACCACCAGATCGTGTCGACTCCACTCTCGCCGTCGTTCGCGTGCAGAACGTACTGGCGGGTTCCGTTGAGCACAATCGAGGTCACCTGCAGGTCAGGTGCCGTCACGTCGCTTGGGTAGTACGAACCCGCCGGCACCTGCCAGGCCGTGCTGTCGACGACACCGTCACCGTCGGAGTCGTACTCCAAAGACGGGCTGCCCTGCGTCAGCGTCAACGTAGCGATATGGCCTGCCGGCACAGCGATGTCTTGCCAAACGGTGTGCTGCGACGGGGCGTCCTGGTTGCCGCGTCGGACGTCGACTTGAACCGGCGCGTTGCCCGCTGTGAAGGTCACCTGATAGCTGCCGGAGTCCGGAATGACGTCCAGTTCAGCGTTGTCGCCCTCCGACAGGTGGCTGACACCCGCGAGCGCCGGCCGGAACGTGCCGCCGACAATCGCGTCATCGCTGCCGTCGGGGGCGGTGACCGTCGTCGGGGCCGCCAGGCCGGTGATCTCGACGTTCCATTGCGGCGCCGCGGTTGACGACACCGATTGCGCGGACGACGCTAGCGCGCTGCGCAGCGGCGCGACCTGAGCTGTCAGCCCGGATTGGGCGGTGAACCCGACACGACCGTCGGTCTTCAACACGGTCTGCTGCACGAAGGAGTTGCGGGTCAGGCCGGTGTGCTCGGTGGTGTTGTCGCCATACACGCTGCCGTTAACCGGGATCAACGTCTCGTGGTCGTGGTTGTTCAGGTCGACCCCGTTGCCTTGCCTGGTCGAGCTTTGCAGCGGCACCGTGCCGTCGCCGTCGACCAGTTGAACGCGGAACGTCGGCACCGGTGTGCACACGATGCTTTGAGACACGCGGGTGCACATTTCTCTCAGGCCGGCGGTCACCGGTCCTGGCGTGTCGGTCTGTCGATGAACGCCGTACATCACGACGTAGTTGACGCCGGTGTTGTCGGTGCTCCAGTCGTCCTGGCTACCTTCGGGCGTGGTGTCGGCGTGGAACGCGCGCGCCGACGCGCTGATCGCCGCGTGGTTCGGGTACTGCGTGTCGAGGAGCGCGTCGACCTGCGCGTGCGTGTACTGCTGAACCGGGTTGCCGTCCGCGTTGATGTCCCAGCCATCCTCGTTGAACGGAGTTGGCGCGAGCCGGTAATAGGCCTCGCTCGGCAGCAGCTGCCCCGGGCCCGGCATCGTCGGCACGATCTCCTTCACCGTGCTGTTCGTCATGAGGTGGGGAATGAAGTCGCCGGTCTCTTCGGCGCGGATCAGCTTCGGTGCGCCCAGCCACGGGGTGCCGATCGTCACGAGGTCACGAACGTGGTGGCTGTCGTCGGGGTGGTCGAGGATGTAGCGGCGAGCGACCAGACCGCCCATGCTGTGCGCGACCACGACCACCGGGCCTGTGTAGAACTCGCGCACGCAGCCCATGAGGTCTTCGAGTTCGAGGGCAGACAGCGAGTTCGACTGCCGCCAGTCGTACGGAAACAAGAACAAGTTCGGGTGATTCGCGCGCTGGCTTCGATCGCACCCCGCCGTCGTCCACCGGGTCGGCGTTTTCGCCTCGTCGTACTCGACAAGACCGCCTTGTCGTTTGAGCGCGTCGATGAACGGACCGTAGGCGTCGGTGTCGTCACTGCGAAGTGAGTTGAAGGGACCGCACTCGTCGTAGCGCAGGACGTCGTCGGCGTAGATGCTGGTCGAGCCGTCCGGCGGCAGGCCCAGGTCACCGTGGAAGCCCAGGCAGTTGATCCACTGCTCGTCGCCTTGCGCGTCGACCAGATGCGACCCGGCGACGCCCGGGATGAAGATGACGGGCGGCATGGCGATCAGCAGCATCGGCGCCTCGAGGCCCGACGTGCGGTCGCTCATCGCACCGCCGACGATGTCGCCGCTCTTGTTCACCGCGGTCGCGGTGACCAGGGTTTCGGCTTCGTCATGCGAAACGACGTCGTTCAGGTCGACGACGGTGCCATCGGCGTTCCACCGCACAGCATGTGGCAACGCCCCATCGCCTACAGCGCCACCGCCTATCGCCGCGACGTCGCTGTCGCCGACCACTTCGTTGTGGTCGCTGATCGCGCGAACTCGGCTAGCGGCCCCGACGCCCGAGGTGGCCAAGCTCTGCAACGGCATGTACGTGCCGTCGGGATTGCGCTGGAAGTTGCCCACGTCGCTGCTGACGATCATCGTGCCGTCGCGGGCCAGCCCGTCGGCCTCCGCGGCGACGGCGCCGGTCGGGGGGAGGAGCGCGCCGCCGACCTCTCGCCAGGGCCGGGCGCCGATTCGCGGGTCGGCCAAGAACCCCACAACCTCACCGCTCGAACCCATCGCCCGCGGCTGCCCCGCCAAGGTGACGACCCCGCCAGGGGTCCACAAGAGTCCCCCTGAACCTTGCGCCGCGACGATCGTCGCGGCGGTGGTGATCGCGACAGAGCCGTCGTCGCCGACCGCGACCGGGTAGTCAGCGCAGCCGACCTGGTTGACGTCATCCGCCTGGTGATGCACAAGTTGCTGCACGGTCCAGGAACCGGCTGGATCCTTCACCCACCGCACGGCCCAGCAGTCACCCGTTGTCGTTTCCTCCCAGCCCGCGATCGTCGCCCCGTCACGGCTGATGGCGG
Organism: Acidothermaceae bacterium; assembly: GCA_025925185.1. The sequence continues at coordinate 20,986 of JAICLV010000004.1, read as the reverse complement.
TAGCTCCGCCATGCCGCATACCGTCGTCCAGCGGCAACGTCGAGGTGTCGCCCGCCAGCTGGTAGACGAACGGCTGCTCGATCGCCGCGTTGACCAGGTAGTAGCCGACGACGGTGCGGTCGTCGCTCACCCCGAGCGCTCGACCGTGGATGCCCGGAGTGTCGATGTACACATACCGGTAATCGACGCCGGTCGGCGCCGCCACCGGGTCACTTGCCTGTGCGCCACCTGGCGCCCAAACCAGGGCCGTGCTCACTAAAGCGGTTGACAACACGACATTTAGCGAGCGCCGCATGCTTGCTCCTGGTGATCTTCATCGGTACACGAGAAGCAAGTGTTCTATCAGCGGCACCGCGCGGGAGCCATCGCCGACACGGGAAATCACCCAGCTGGCTCCCAGGTTCGGAGCGCGAAACTAGCTCAGAATGCCCATTACGGTCTCCCACGGGCCGACCAGAACGCCGTAGGTGACCTCGTCGAGCATGTCGTGCAGGACGACGGCCTGCAGGCAGCCGCTGACCGCGTTCCAGACTCCGCGCGCGGCCTGTTCGGCGGTGACGCCGGCCGCCCGCAACCCGCGCACGGCCTGGAATTGCGCCGTCGCGGCCGGCCGCAGCCGACCGGACAGATACGCAGCCCACGCGGCGTCATGCATGCGCCGGCTCCAGTCGGCCTCGACGGCGGTCGACGCTTCCGCGAGGATGAGCGCCTGCGGCGCCGTGAGCACCGGCAGCCGGTCGAGCACCGACCCAACCGCGGCGGCGAACGGCCCGAGGTCGGCCGGGATCGCCGGCAGCGAGCGAGACGCCGCGATCCACGGCGCGCCAAGCTGATGCCGCACGTCGTCCGGGAGATTGCGCCCGCCGAAGGCGGCGGCGAGCCCGTCGCAGGCGAGCGCCATCACGTGCGCTGGCGCGTCAACGAGGATGTCTTCGCGAAGTAGCCGCATGAGGTCGGGCAGGCCGCCGAAGTAGGCGCCGACGAGGCCCGACGCGACGGGCTCCAGCTCGTGGGCGCGCAACTGCATCGTCGCGAGCGCGTCGTCCAAGACCTGCTTCGCCGCAGACACGGCCTCGTCGACCTTGCGCGTCGGTGTCAGCGCGGAGACCTCGAGCCAGGCGGACGCGCGGCGCGGATCGTCGGCGGCGGCGGGGTCGAACGCGGAGAGGTCGACGAACTCGCGCTCGCGCGGCGCGGCGGCGAGGGTCTCGAGCAAGACGGTGGCGACGGCGGCGCCGGTGGGCATCCGCGCCAAGTCGTAACCGATCGTGGGCGCGTTGACCAGGCTGTGCACGCGCTCATTGTCGCGGGTGAAACCGCCCCCGTCACCCGCCGAGCGGGCGAACCGTCGACCGGACCGCGTTGTCACCTCGCGCGGCTAACGTGCGGCGGCATGAGTCGGATCGCGTTGGTGACCGGGGCGAGTCGCGGGGTCGGCCGCGGTGTCGCGGTGGCGCTGGGGCGAGCGGGCTGGACGGTCTACGTCACCGCACGCTCTTCGTCCGTTCGCGCGACGAGCCACCTACCGGGCAGCGTCAGCGCCGTCGCCCAAGAGATTTCGGACGCCGGAGGGCGCGGCATCGGGCTGGTGTGCGACCACACCGAAGATGAGGCGACGTCCGGTGTCGCGGAACAGATCGCCCGCGATCACGGCCGGCTCGACTTGCTCGTCAACAACGTTTGGGCGGGATATGAACGGCTTAACGCCGGCGAGTGGTTGGAGTGGAACGCGCCGATGTGGGAGCAGCCCGTCGAACTGTTCGACACCATGTTCGCGGCCGGCGTGCGCGCCCACTACGTCACGACCGCGTCGTGCGCGCGACTGCTCATCGCGACGCCGGGCAGCCTCGTCGTCACGGTGTCGTTCGACGTGAAGGACGGCGAGCACGGCGTGGCGTACACGATGGCCAAATCGGCTGACGACGCGCTCGCGGCCACGTTGGCGCGGCAGTTGGCGCCGTTCGGCGTGACGTCCGTGGCGCTGCATCCCGGCTTGGTGCGCACCGAGGGTGTGCTGCAGTTCGCCGAGCACCTCGACCTATCGAGGTCGCAATCGCCAGCGGGCGTTGGGCGCGCGGTCGCGGCGCTCGCGGCCGACCCGGCCGCTCGCGAGCTCGCTGGCCGAGCCGTGAGCGTCGAGGCACTCGCGGCCCGTTACGACGTCGACGTCGAAACGTGAACTACACCGACTGCGCCCGACGACGCCGGCTACACCGACGAGGCCGACTACACCGCGACGCCGATGTCGGCGGCGCGCTTGACGTCGAGTGCGAGCAGCAGCTGGTCGTCGAGTTTGTAGGCGCCGAGCACGAGCGCGCGGCCGGGGCCGGTCATCGTCTCGGGCGGCTCTTCGAACTGGTCGGCGGAGACGTGCGCGACGTCGCCGATGGCGTCGACGAGCAGGCTGACCGGCTCGTCGTCGACCCGCACGACGACGTTCATCGGCATCTGGCCTTCAGGGCGCGGCGGCAGGCCGAGTCGGGTGCGCAGGTCGATCGCGGTGACCACCTCGCCGCGCAGGTTGATCAGCCCGGCGGCGCCGTGGGCGGCCAGCGGGACCGCGGTCATCTCCTGGTATCGGATGACCTCTTGCACCGTGTAGACCTCAACGCCGAACAGCAGGGTGTCGACGGTGAACGTCGCCAGTTGGCGCGACTCCATGGTCTTCAAGACCCCATCTCTGCGTAGGCCGACACGTCGGCGGCACCCGCCGCGGCGACCGCGTCGAAGAATCGCGGGTCGGCGGCCATGATCGCCTGCTCCATGTCGAGCAGCTCGGTCACCCGCTCCTGCACGACGGCGACGCCGGACAGCCCGTAGTCGCTGACCTCGCCGCGCGACTTCGGCTCCTCGGTGGCGATGTCGACGACCGCGTCGACGACCAGCCCGACGCTGCGCCGGCCCTGGGTGTAGACGATGGTTTTGAGCTGCTCGTCGTCGCTGGGGCCGGCCTGCGCGCCGAGCACGTTGGCGAGCCTGGCGAGCGGCAGCAGCTGGCCGCGATACTGCACGACCTCGCGTTGGCCGACCCGCTCGACGCCCGCCGCCGGGATCTCCTCCAGTCTGGTGACCATCGACAGCGGCACGCCCAACCGGCGCTCGCCGACCGCGACCACCAGTAGCGGCTCCGGCCCGTCCTGGGTCGCGACCACCGCGGCCTGCTTGGCCGCGTCGATGTTGGAGTCGCCTTCCCGCACGACGTGGGCGCGGCGGGCCAGCGCCCGGACGTCGAGGATCAGCGCCACCCGGCCGTCGCCGAGGATCGTCGCGCCGGCGTAGGTTCCAATGCCCTTGAGCTGGCGCGACAGCGGCTTGACGACGATCTCCTCGGTGTTGAGCACCCGGTCGACCACGAGGCCGAACCGCCGCCCCTCGGCTTGCAAAACGAGGATGTAGACCGCGTCGTCGACGTGCGGGGCGGCCGACAGGTCGAGCACGTGGTCAAGCCACACCAGCGGCAGCAGGTTGCCGCGCAGCCGGAACACCGGCGCGCCGGAGAGGTACTCGACCCCGGTGCGGGCCTGGTCGCCCTCGATGCACAGCAGTTCTTCGAGGCTGACCTGCGGCACGGCGTAGCGCTCCCCCGCGCACTCCACGGTCAACGCCGGGATGATCGCGAGCGTCAGCGGGATCTTGATGCGGATCGTGGTGCCCACACCGAGGTCGCTTTGGACGTCGACGGTGCCGCCGATCTTCTCGATGTTGGTGCGGACGACGTCCATGCCCACACCGCGACCGGACACGTTGGTGACCTGCTCCGCTGTGGAGAACCCGGGCGTGAAGATCAGGCTGATGATCTCGCGCGGGCCCATGCCGCGCAGCTGCTCGGGCGTCGCGAGCCCGCTGGAGAGCGCCTTGACCGCGACCTTGGCCGGGTCGATGCCGGCGCCGTCGTCGCTGATCTCGATGTTGACCTGGCCGCCCTCGTGGAAGGCGCGCAGCGTAAGCAGGCCCTGCGCCGGCTTCCCCGCGGCTTCGCGAACCTCGGGTGACTCGATGCCGTGGTCGACGGCGTTGCGGACGACGTGGGTGAGCGGGTCCTTGATCGCCTCGAGGATGGTCTTGTCGAGCTCGGTCTCGCGACCCTCCAGCTCGATGCGCACGTCCTTGCCGCACGAGATGCCGAGGTCGCGGATCACGCGGGGCAGCTTGTTCCAAACCGTGTCGATCGGTTGCATGCGCGTCTTCATGACGCCCTCTTGCAGCTCGCTGACCAGCAGGTTCAGCCGCTGCGAGGAGCGCAGCATCGCCGGGTCGGCCTGCGCGGCCGCCGTCGCGACGATCTGGTTGCGGGTCAGCACCAGCTCGCCGACGAGTCGCATCAAGGTGTCGAGCAGGTTGACGTCGACCCGCAGCGAGCTCTCGGCGACCGCGCCGTGCGCCGGATGCGTGGTGGCTCCCGAGCGGGCGCCCGCCTGGGCGGCGAGCGCCTCGGCGACCTGGTCGGGGGTCGCCTGCCCGTGCTCGACGAGGATCTCGCCGAGCGGCCGCTCGTCGCCAAGTTGCTGCTCCAGCATCGCGACCGCGACGTCGGTGTCGTCGATGTCGGCGTGCTGCTTCAACAGCTCACCGAGCAACGGGACGTTGGGCTTCTCGCTCGTCACCTCGGACGACGAAGACTCGGGCGGCGTGTCAGCGGTCTCGACCTCGGGCGTTTCGGCGTCCGGCAGATCGGCGCGCGACGGGTCTGCCGAGTTGCGCTTGGCGCGCGCCGCGGACTTGCGCGTCTTGCGCGGTTTCGCGGGCGCGGCCGCTGCGGAGCTGTCGGCGGAGTTCTCGGCGGGGTTCTCGGCGGGCGCCGGCTCAGCAGCGGGCGGCTCAGGCTCTTGCAGCCCGGTCAGCCGCGCCACCAGGTCGGTGAAGTCGAAATCGCCCTCGTTGCCGTTGTTCTCGATGGCGGCGAGGATCGCGCGAACCGCGTCGACGAGGTCGAGCAGGCCCGTGGTGCGCTCTTGGTTGAGCACCAGGCCGCCGTCGCGCAGCTTCGCGAGCAGGCCCTCACCCGCGTGGGTAAGCGCCTCCAACTTGCCGAACGCGAGAAAGCCGCTGGTGCCTTTGATGGTGTGGATCGTGCGGAAGATGCTCTGCAGCAGGTCGCGAGAGTCGGGCTCTTGCTCCAAGCCCACCAGGTCGCGGTCGAGCTGATCGAGGTTCTCGTAGCTCTCCACGAGAAACTCGCGCACGATCTCGTCGAACTCGTCCATCTGACTCCTCCGCGCGGGCACCCGACGTCCCGACACGTGTTGCATCGGCTGTTTGCGCCGATCCCTGAGTCAGGGAGTTTGGCGGATCAGTCCTCGGCCGGCTCGAGGTCGTCGAGCGCGGCCCACGGCTCGCGGGCGGGAGCGGCCCGCTGGCCCTCTGGGCAATGCGCCCGAAACGTGCACCACCCGCACTGGCCGCCCGGCCGCGCGGGGAACGCCTCGGCGGGTTGGGTGCCAGCCGCCTGGATCTCGTCGGCGACGTCCTCGGCACGGCGCACCTGCCGGGCCAGCGACTCGTCGGTGTGGCGCCAGCTGACGACCTCGCCGGTCGGAATGTGGTGCAGCTCGACGTCGTGGCACGGACGACGAAGCGTGCTGCTCGCGGCCACCGCGTAGAGCGCCAACGCCGCCGAGCCACGGGCGTCGTCGACGGTGGGCGGACGTCGTCCGGTCTTGTAGTCGACGACGACGAGCCGGCCGGCGCGGTCATCGAGCCGGTCGAGCCGACCCGAGAGCGCGAGCCGGTTCGTTCGCGCCGCGAGGGTGCGCTCGACGCCGAGCGGCTCGCGGTGCGGGTCGAGGGTGGCGACGTAGCGACGCACCATGTCGCGCGCGCGGTCGCGCCAGCGTGCCGACTGCTGCTCGTCGCGGAAGCCGTCGGAAAGCCAGCCGGCGTCGAGCAGCTGGCCGGCCGTCTCGGCGGTGCGCGCCTTCGCCGCCAGCCGCCACCAGCCGGCGAGGGCGTTGTGGACGCTCGCGCCCAGGCTGTTGTGCGCCCACGGCGGGCCCTGAGCGGGACGCGGGCGGTCGAGGTACCGCATCCGGTAATGGCGCGGGCAGTCGACCCAGGTGGTCAGCCGCGACGGCGTGCACGAGAAAAGCCGGCGGGGCAGGCCCTCCAGCTCGAGTTCGGCGGCTGCGGTCATGACGTCCATCCTGGACGCCGCGACCGACAAGTCTCGGCGCGCGACACGCGCCTGCGGATCAGGCGACCGGGATTCGGCGCGACCGGTCGACGTCTGACGGCTTCTATCCCGCCCAACGTCTACCGGCTCACGTGAAGGACCGCGGTCCACAACCGCGAGGACGGCCGCGATCGCGCACAGTTCGCGCACGCACGGGCGATCCGGGCCGGTTCCGGCCACAGCCAAGCCCAGTTGCGTGAGCGCGGTTATGACAGTGACGCCGTGCGCAGTCAGGTGGCGGCCCGACGGTGGACGACGTGCGGCCGTCGTGTCGTCGTCTTGCAAAACGGCCCGTTGACCGAGCGGCAACAGCGCTGGGTCGCCGTGCTCGCGCAGCCCGGCGGCGGGCTCACCGGCGTCACCGGCGCCAGCGAGCTCGGCCTCACCGGTTTTTCCGACCCACTCGTGCACGTCGTGATCCCGCACGGTTCGAGGCCGCACTCGTTGCCTGGTGTGCGCGTGCATGTCTCGCGCCGACTCAGCGAGGAGGACCTGCACCCAGGGCGGGCGTTGCCGACGGTCCGCCTCGAACGCGCGCTTGTCGACGCCGCTGCCCAGACGCGGTTGCCGCGGCTGGCCTGTGCCCTGTTCGCGGCCGGCGTGCAACAACGGCTCACGACCGCGCAGCGTTTGACGGTGGAGTTGGGCCGCGCCGGCCGGCGCCGCTGGCTTGACGCGGAATTCGACGGCTTCTTCGTCGAGGTCGACGGTGCCGTGCACCTGCGGCCGCTCAGCTACTGGGACGACATGGATCGACAGAACGATCTGGTAATCGTCACTGGGTGGCCCATTCTGCGCTTCGCGACCGTGGCGATCCGGTTGGTGCCTGAGACCGTCGAGGCGCAGCTGCGAGCGGCTGCCGACCGGTTCGGCCGGCTTGCCTCGTAGCGGCACAACGGGCTGGGGTGTCGGGGTGCTGGTAGACGTCTGACGGCTTCTATCTCGTCGAACGTCCACCAGTGGTCAGTGGTCGCCGGAGGGGTCGCGGGGCGGTCGGTAGCCGCGCGCCATCGCCCGCGCCTCGCCTGCGGCGTGCACCCGGCCCTGCGCCGAGCCACTCGCCACCTTCGCCGCGATCGCTTCGATCGGCAGGGCCGCGTCTGACGCGGCGACCACGAGGTTGCCGTGCCGACGTCCACGAAAGACGGCCGGCTCCGAGACGACGGCGAGTTCGGTGAAGACCTCAGCCACCGCCGCGACGTCCGGGCCCAGCTTGCCAAACGGCACGCCGTCGGCGACGTTCATCAAGTAGACGCCGCAGGGTCGCAAGATTTCCTTTACCAACAAGGCGAATTCGATGGTACGCAGGTGCTCGGGAACCGCGGCGTCGAGAAAGGCGTCGCGGACGACGAGGTCGGCGGACGACGCGGGCAGCGCGGCCAAGCCCAGCCGCGCGTCGGCTACGCGCACCCGCAACCGCCGCGACTTCGGCAGCGGCAGCTGCTCGCGTACCAACTCCACCAAGGCCGCGTCGATCTCGAACACGGTCTGCCGCGACTGCGGCCGAGTCGCTGCGATATAGCGGGCCAGCGTCGCGGCGGCGCCCCCGAGATGCACGGTGTCAATCGGCGAACCCGCCGGCCGCAGGACGTCGATGATGCCGCCGAACCACTGCACGTACTCGAAGACGAGGTACGTCGGATCGTCGAGGTCGACGTGCGAGCTCTCGACGCCGTCGAGCAACAAGGTGAACGCGTTGCGGCGGGTGTCGTCGCGGTCGATTTGCGCGATCGCGGTGTCGACGGCGAAGGTCTGGCCGGCGCTGCGCCGCGCCACGACCGACAGGTGCCTAGCTCGCGGCAACGAACGCCCTTATTCCGTCGGCCGCCAGCTGCACCGCGATCGCCGACAACAACAGCCCGGCGATGCGGGTGAGCAAGGTCACGCCGCTGCGCCGGAGCACGCGGAGTATCACGGTCGAGAACCGCAACGTCAGCCAGATGACGACGTGCACCGCGACGATCGCAACGGCCAAGGAGAGGCCGTCGCGGAATTGGTGAATCGACTTCGCGAACACGATCGTCGCCGCGATGGCCCCAGGCCCCGCCAGCAACGGGGTTCCGAGCGGCACCATCGACACGTTCACGTCGTCCTTGGACGTCGGGTCGGAGCCCCAGCCCATCAGCAATTCAAGCGCGACGAGCAGCAGCAGCAAACCGCCCGCGACTTGGAGGGCGGGCAACGTGACGTGCAGGTACTGCAACACCTGCTGGCCGAACAACGCGAACGCGACGATGACGACGAACGCGGTGGCGACGGCGAGGTCGGCGCTGCGGCGGCGAGCCTGTCGACCGTGCGAGCCCGTCAACGAAAGGAAAATCGGGATCGAGCCGGGCGGGTCCATGATGACGAGCAGGGTGACGAAGAACTCGCCGAACAGCCGCGCGTTCACCCGCGCACGACCTGCGCGCCGACGGCCCGGCCGACCAATTCATCGAAGACCGCCGGGTCGGTGGTCTCGGCGCCGAGCGGTGTCGACTTCACCAAGCCGTGGTAGTCGCTGGAGCCGGTCGGCAGCAACCGCAACTGCGCGGCGAGGTCGCGCAGCCGAGCACGTGCGTCGGAATCGTGGTCGGGGTGGTCGACCTCGATCCCGTCGAGGCCGGACCCAGCGAACGCCGCGATCGCATCCTCGTCGACGGTCAGGCCGCGCGAGGAGGCAGCCGGGTGCGCGAACACGGTGACGCCGCCGGCCGCTTTCACCAAGGCGATCGCGCGCGCGGGAGCCAGCGAGTACTTCTCGACGTAGGCGCGTCCGTCGTTGCCGATCCACTCCGCGGTGAAGGCTGCCGCGACGTCGGGCACCACGCCGACGTCGACCAGGGCGCGCGCCACGTGGGGCCGGCCGACCACCGCGCCGCCCGCGATCTGCCGCACCTGCCGCCAGGTCACCGGCGCGCCAAGTTCGACGAGCTTGTCGACCATCGCCTCGGCGCGGCGGGTGCGGTCGGTGCGCAGCAACTCCATCTCCCGCGCCAACTCCGGATGCTCCGGGTCGAAGAGATAACCAAGCAGGTGCAGGCTGATTCCGTTGAAAAGACAGGAGAACTCAGCGCCCCGCACGAGCGCTATCGGCCGATCCCCACCGCCTCGGACGGCCGCGGCCGCCTCCTCGTGACCGGCCGCTGTGTCGTGGTCGGTGAGCGCCACGACGTCGAGCCCGGCCAGCCGCGCGTTCGCCACCAACCGCGCCGGGGAGTCGGTGCCGTCGGAGGCGTTGCTGTGAGTGTGAAGATCGATCCGCATCGCCTGCCACGGTAGCGGCCTGGGGAGCGGCGGCGGAGGAGTCGACGGCCGACGCTCACAAGGCGGTCGGTGAGCGCAGCGCGGCGAGCCGCGGCATCAACGCGCCGAACGGGATGTCGGCCCCGAGCGGTCGGCCGACGAGATCGTGCAACCCGAGGTTCTCCAACAGCAGCAAGCCAGCGGCCGCCGGCCACAACAACGCCCACATCCACTCCGCTTTGGCCTCGCCGACATAAACAGCGAGCTCCGGGCCGGCGTCGACGTTCCACAGCGGAGTCGGGTGCCCGGCGGCGTCGACCTTCGCATGCGCCGGCCCAGCGTCGAACCCGTCGCCGGGGTCGGGTCCTGGCAGCCCGGCCAGCCGGGCGGCCAGCCCGACACCAGGCGTCTCGGCGACCAGCAGCAGGTCGGCTACGCCGCCGAGCGGCGCCGGTCCTGAGCAGCCGACGACGGTCGCGACGGCACCGCTGCGGTCGTCGCCGGCGTGGGCGAAGCCGGTCACCACCCAGCCGGTCGGCAACGGCCACGGAATCCACAGCGGAGAGGACCCCCGCGCGGCGAGCGCGCGCTCGCCTTCAAGGCACTCGGCGCCTGGCTTCACGACCGGTTGCAGCGGCGGCACGGGACCGTGCACCTCGCACTGCCAGGCGCTCGACCACAGCCCTGGCGCACGCAGCGCGCCGCCGCAACGCGGGCAGCTCGGCTCCCCTTTCACGCATCCGACGGTGTCGCTTTTGCGCCGCGCCCGTCAAGACCGTCCGGGTGTTCCAGCGATCGCGGGCTCTCGGCTCGCCGACAGCAGCGGCGCGAGCGCGTGCCGCGCGATCCAGGCGACGCCCGGCACGCACACGGCGTCGCCAAAGCCGAACAGCGCCTGATTGGCCGACACCGAGGCGAATCCGTAGGCGTCGGGAACGCCCATCAACCGGGCGTACTCGCGGGCTGTCATCCACCGCACCCGCGCCTTGCCGAATCCCAGCCGCACCAGCGCTTGCTTGCTCGAGCCGCCGCGAGCCGTGCGCAGGCAGCCCGCCACGTCGTCCGCCCGCATCTCCCACACCGCCCGCCCGTCGCGGGTGCGGCGATAGGCGGTGCGCCACGAGACTGCCTCGCGGTCGCGCAGCGCCGCGAACCGCCGAGCCTGAATCGGCGAGAACGAGCCGACCAGGGCGGCGACCCGCCTCTCGTCCCACCACCGCGGATCCGCATCCGACAACGCCTCGACGGCGTCGCCAAGCCCGGTTGTCCGCAACTGCGGCGGTGGCGGCAACGCGGTGACGTGGGTGCGAATCCCGGGCTCGGCGAGCGCGGCTCGTAGGGACGCCGGCCGCAGCGGGCTCGCGTCGTCCGCCGCGTCGGCCGGTGGATTTTGCGCCCCCACAAGGAACAACCGTGGCCGCGACTGCGCTACGAACCGGCGCGCGTCAAGCACAAGTGCGTCGACGCTGTAGCCGAGCCGGTTCAAGTCGGCGATCGCGGCGTGCAGATCGAGGCCGCTGTGCGACGTCGCGAACGCCACGACGTTTTCAAGCAGGACGACGGAAGGCCGACGCGCGCCCATCTCGTCGAGCACCCGGGTGAAGTGCCAGAACGTGCCCGAGTGCGCGCCGGCGAGGCCGCGGCGCCAACCGGCCAGCGAGAGGTCGACGCAGGGAAATGACGCCGTCGCGAGGTCGACGTCCGGCACGTCGCCACCGCGCACGTTCGCGACGTCGTCCAGGACGAAGTGGTCACCGCCGAAGTTCTCCGCGTACATAGACCGCTTCATCGGCTCGACGTCGTTCGCCCACGCCACCTCGATGCCGCCCGCTTCAAGGCCGAGGCGGACCAGCCCGATGCCCGCGAAAAACTCGGCTGCGATGGGAATCGACGTCACATCGACGCAACTTAGCCGCTGCGCCCGGCAACGTCGCCGCGGCGCGCTCGACGCGTAGGGTCGGTGCTGTGCGAGAGGTGGCGGCGGTCGGGGCGATCGCCATCGACGACGGCAAGATCCTGCTCATCAAGCGGGGCCACGCTCCTTCACTTGGGCTGTGGTCGGTTCCCGGCGGCCGGGTCGAGCCGGGCGAGTCGGAGGTCGACGCCGTCCGCCGTGAAGTCGCCGAGGAGACCGGCCTCGACGTCGAGGTCGGTCCGCTCGCCGGAGAGGTCGTGCGACCCGGAGTCGGCGACGTCGTCTACCGCATCCGCGACTACGTGGTGACCGTCGTCGGCGACCCCGACGTCGTCCCGCGCGCCGGTGACGACGCGGACGACGTGGCCTGGGTGCCCATCGATCAGCTTGGTGACCGCGATCTCACCGATGGGCTGCTGCAGTCGCTGCGCGGTTGGGCGCTGCTTCCGTGAGAATGTCACCGTAGCGGCTCAACCAACGAGGCGGTGACGCATGAGCCAGACCGGCGCGGAGGCCGTGCGAACCTCGCCCACGCTCGAGGAAGTGGCGGCGCACGCGGGAGTGTCGCGCGCCACCGTCTCACGGGTGGTCAACGACTCGCCGAAGGTGAGCCCGGAGGCCAAAGCCACCGTCGAGCGCTCGATCGAGGCCCTCGGCTACGTGCCCAACCGGGCGGCGCGCTCGCTCGTCACCAAGCGCACCGATGCGATCGCGCTTGTCATCGCCGAACGGGAGTCGCGGTTGTTCGCCGACCCGGTGCTCGCCGGCATGGTCACCGGCATCGCCGCCGAACTCGCCAACACCGACTACATGTTCGTCCTGGTCACCGCCCAAGGCGACGAGGACCGCATCGCCAACTACATCCGAAACCGCCACGCGGACGGCGTCATCTTGATGTCGTTGCACGGCGACGACGGCCTGCTCAGCCTGGTCGAGCGCCAGCGCATGCCCGCGGTGTTGAGCGGCCGGCCGCTGTCCAACCACGTGATCCCGTACGTCGACTCCGACAACGTCGGCGGCGCCCGAAGTGCCGTCGAATACCTCCTTGGTCAAGGCCGCAGGCACGTCGTGTCCATCGCTGGCCCTGATGAGATGTGCGCGGGCGTCGACCGGCTCGACGGCTTCCGGCAGGGCCTGCCCCGCGGCGACCAAAAGAACTGGCGAAGGTTGGTGGCCGGCGGCAACTTCACCGAGGAGAGCGGCGAGGCCGCGATGCGCGAGTTGCTCGAGCGCCAACCTCAGCTCGACGCCGTTTTCGCTGCCAACGACCTGATGGCCGCCGGAGCGTTGCGGGTGATCAAGGCCACCGGTCGCAAAGTGCCGGACGACGTGGCGATCGTGGGCTTCGACGACTCCCATGTCGCGCGCCACACCGATCCGCAACTCACGAGTGTGCGACAGCCGATCGAGGACCTGGGTCGCAACATGGCGCGCCTGCTGCTGGCGAGGCTGCCGGAAGGTGCTGTCGTTCCCGATCCGGTCGTGTTACCGACCGAGTTGGTGATTCGCGAATCGGCGTGACCCCTGACGACTAGCGCTGAACGACGGCGTCGACGTCGCTGATGTCGACGCCCTGGGCGCGTGTCTCTGGGCTGACCGGCCTAGTCTGCGGCGGGTCGGCGAAATCCATGCCTGCCTGGTGCGGACCGTAGGCCGCCCGGGTCGAAACGCGCTGCTGCGACGGCGGGATGACGCCGCCGTCGTCGATTTGCCGCAGCTCGTGATGCGCCCTGATGGTCAGCACGTCGCCAAGCCGCCGCCGCCACAACGCCAAGTCGGGGTTAGCCCGGTGCGGACCACCGACGGCGTCGAACAACTCCTGGTAGATCGCCGTCGCCGACGTGACCGCGCGACCAAGCTCATGCTCAAGCCGGGCGTGGATCTCGCGCCGTTCGGCGACGCTCGCGTTGCGCGCCTGCGCCTCGACAAGGCGATCACCCAATTGCGACACCGCATGCATCGAGCTCATGTAGTGCGAAGCCAGCTGCTCGTCGACACGCGGCTTGCGACGCCGGAACAGCCCACGCCTCGCCATGCGCGCACCCCTTTCGACTCGTGCAAGCGTCCTGCCCCGCGGGTGCCCGTCTCATGCGTGCGTGTCTCGCGCGTGCGCGTCTGAGCCGTGGCACGGTGACGGAGCGATAACCTCCGCTACATGACGGAGCGCAGCGGAACCCCGACGCGGGTTTTCATCGCGCGCCTGGCCAGTCTTGTCGTGTTCGACCCGAACGGCGACCAGGTCGGCCGGGTGCGCGACGTCGTCGTCATGCTGCGCATCGGCAACCAGGCGCCGCGCGTGCTCGGGCTCGTGGTCGAGGTACTGCCACGTCGCCGGATCTTCATCCCGATGACCCGGGTCACCAGCATCGAGGCGGCCGCGGTCATCACCACGGGGACGGTGAGCTTGCGCCGATTCCAGCAGCGCGCCGCCGAGACGCTGGTGATCGGAGAGCTGCTCGATCGCTCCGTCACGTTGGTTGAGACGGGCGCCACCGCCACGGTGACCGACGTCGCGATGGAGCGCACCCGCACCCGCGACTGGCTGCTCACGAAGGTGGCGGTTCGCACCCACGCGGGCGGGCGGGTCCGCCGCCGCGGCGTCACGCACGTCGTCGATTGGGACGCCGTGCGCGGCCTGTCGCTCAGCGAGAAGGGTCAAGGCGCCGCGAACCTGCTGGCCGCATTCGATCAGCTGCGGCCGGCCGACCTGGCCGGCGTGATCCACGACCTTTCGGAAAAGCGCCGCGCCGAAGTCGCGGCGGCGCTCGACGACGAGCGACTGGCCGACGTCCTTGAGGAGCTGCCCGAAGACGAGCAGGTCGAGATCTTGTCGACGTTGGAGAGCGAGCGTGCCGCCGACGTGCTCGAAGCGATGGGCCCGGACGACGCCGCCGACCTGCTCGCCGAGCTCTCCCAAGAAGAAGCCGAGCGATTGTTGGCTTTGATGCAGCCCGAAGAGGCAGAGCCGGTACGTCGGCTGCTGACCTACTCGGAGAACACCGCGGGCGGTCTGATGACCACCGAGCCGGTGATCTTGCCACCGACCGCGACCGTTGCCGAAGCCCTTGCGCACGTGCGCAATCCCGATCTCTCACCGGCCTCGGCGTCGCAGGTGTATGTGTGCCGGCCGCCGACCGACACTCCCACCGGCCGTTACCTAGGCATCGCGCACCTGCAGCGGCTGTTGCGTGAGCCGCCGGCGTCGTTGGTGAGCGCCGTGGTCGACACCGACATCGCGCCGCTCAACCCCGACGTCCCGCTGCACGAGGTTACGAGCTATCTGGCGACGTACAACCTGGTCGCGGTGCCGGTCGTCGACGCCAACGACCGGCTGCTCGGCGCGGTCATGGTCGACGACGTCCTCGACCACGTGTTACCGGAGGGTTGGCGCGACACTGCGCGCGCGGCATCCGAACAATCGATCGGACAGCCCGATGCCACGGCGTGACGTGCCGCGGTCGCGGCTCGACCAGCCGATCGCGCCGCGCCGCCTCATGCTGCGGCCCGACTACGACCCCGAGGCCTTCGGCAAGCTTTCAGAGCGCTTCGCGAGGTTCATGGGTACCGCGCGCTTCATCGTGTTCATGACCGCGTTCATCACGGTCTGGATCGTGTGGAACGTCTTCGTTCCGAACGGCTTGCGGTTCGACCAGTACAGCAACAAGTTCACGCTGCTCACGCTGATCTTGTCGGTGCAGGCGTCGTACGCCGCGCCCTTGATCTTGCTCGCGCAAAACCGGCAGGCCGATCGCGACCGCGTGCAGTTCGAGGAAGACCGCAACCGCAACGAGCGCAACATCGCAGACACCGAGTACCTCACCAGCGAGGTCGCCTCTCTGCGGGTGGCGCTGGGCGAGGTCGCCACCCGCGACTTCATCCGTGGGGAGCTGCAACGGCTGCTCGACGAGCTGAACGAGCGACAGGGAGTTGCGGAGTCGCAGCGAACCGAGTCCGACTCCGACTGAGACACGCGGACTGAGACCCGCGGATCGAGATCCCGACTGAGATGCCCGATCCCGGGTAACGAACCGCTGTGGTCACGCTCAGCTCGGTCCGCTCGCTCGGCACGGTCCGCTCGCTCGGCACGGTCCGCTCCGTCACGCCCGCGCGGCGCGGCTGGCGGGCGGTCGGCGCGGCGCTTGCGGTGATCGGCGGTGTCGCTCTAGGTGTCGCGATGGCCGACGCGGGCGCCGCGATCCTTCGCTCGGCACTGCTGTCGGTTGGCGTCGCGGCGATCGGGCTGCGCGCCTATCGGGGCGCCTATCGGCCGCGTTTCGCGCGGCGGACAAACGACAGCGGGGAAACTTCCGGCGCCATGACGCCGAAAAGTTTCCCCCGCTGACTCGCGGTCCCGCTAACTCGCGCTCCCGCTGACGCAGGTTCCTACTTGTTGCTCTTCATTGCGTCGCGCACCTTGTCGAGCATCGCGGCGAATGGGCCCGCCAAGTAGTTCGCGGTCGTCGTCTTCGCCGTCGGGTGCGGATGCGTAGGCGCCATCTTCTCCGCCATCTTGATCCGCTTGCCCATCTTCTTCAGCTCGTCGGGAGTCTTCGACGCGCGAATACCTGGGAACTCCTCGTGCTCCTCGTGTTCGGCGTGCGCGAGCACGGACTTCTTGAACTCAAGGAACAACGGCATGAATTCCGAGGACGGGCAGCCGAGCTTCTCCAACTTGGCGAGCACTTCCTTGGCCTCGTTCTCCTCTTCCATGCGCGCGTCGGCCACCGCGTCGCCATTGGGGACAGCGCTGCGCGTCACCGGACGCAGCACCTCCTCCTCCGCGGTCTCGTGCACGGCGAGCAACGCCCGCAGGTGGTCGAACTCCCGCTGCTGAGCCTCACCCTCGCTGCTTTCCACGAGCGAGAACAGTTGCTTGATCTGGTTGTGTTGGGCAAGAAGTATTTCGATCGCGTCAGCGTTCTCGTTGACGGTGTCGGCGATGTTTCCTGCGCTCATGAGCAAGCCTCCAGTTGTCTCGGGCGCGTGCCGTGTCGTCCGTGATTGGTTGGGTACCGTCCGCGACACGTCGCAAAACCTGATCGCCCGATTCACAGGAGCCCGCCAATGCTGCGCATCCTTGATCCCTCGACAGGGGAGCTCCTCGCCGAGATCGAAGAAAGCGCGGATGCCGCCGTGCTTACCGTCGTCGGCGCCGCCCGCACGGTCTACAAGCCGTCGGAACGCGCGCGCCTCAGGTCGGCGCCGCGCTCGCCGCGCACTTCGCGCGCGAATTGCCGGACGACGTGATCCACGTCGTCCAAGGTGGCGCCAGTGTCGGCGAGCGGCTCGTCGAAGACCCTGGCGTCAGCGTGATCGCGCACGTCGGGTCGACCGCGGCAGGGCGCTCCATCGCGGCCGCAACGGCCCGCACCGGCGCGAAGGCAATCTTGGAGAACGGCGGCAACGACGCGCGGATCGTCGATGACGCCGGCGGCGCCGATCCCGCAGCCTGGGCGGAATGGGCGGCGACCTCGCGGGCGCGCATCCGCAGCGCGGCCAAGGCGGCTGGCGCCTCGTCGTCAAAGCCTTGACGTGGCCTTTCACGATCATCGGGCACGCCGGGATTCTGCGACAGCCAGGCAGAAAGCGCTAGCCGGTTGCGCTGCGGTCAATCCGACATACACTGGCGTCAGGTTGAGCAGACAGCCTTCCATTTTCGTGAGCACCCGCCCGTCGGCGTTGCTTTTTCGACACGGAGGGCAGATGAACGGCAAACCGTTGAGTGATTTCGACTTCCAAGACAGCGTCCCTCAGCGTCCGTGCGCTGCAACGAACACCACGCCACCGGAGCTGGTCGCCCGGATCGCACGCGATCCGCGACTGCTCGAACAACCATCAGTCTTCGATGAGCGAAGGGGACTCGATGGCAGGTAGCCCGGAACTCAGCCTTGTCACGTCGCGCATCGGCGATGAGGCTTTCGACGTCACGCACTACGTGGTGCGCGATTGGCAACTCTTCGTCGTGCGCGGTGACATCACCGGCGACGCGTGGCAGGTGGTGACGGACGCCGTCGACAAGAGCGTGGTAACGGGCGCCACGAGGCACATCGTGGATCTCGCCCGCGTCAGCGCGGTCAATCCCTTGTGCGTTGAGGCGTTGGCACGCATCGACCGGCAGTTGCGACGCGCGGGCGGCGATCTCAGGCTCGTCGTCGACGGGGTGGCCGTCCTGCAAGCGATCCGCCAAGCCGGGTTGAGCGGGCGTTTTGAGATTCATCGGTACGTCGGCGACATCGTTGGCGCGGTCGCGGGGATCGATGAGAGGGGTCGAGGCAAACGACGGGGCGGCCTAGATGGTCGCGTTCTTGCCGATCACGACGACGCCGTTTTCTGAAACGGTGAATCGGTCGCGATCCTGTTCTGGATCGACGCCGATCCGCGCCCCATCCGGCACGACGACGTTTTTGTCGATGATGGCGTTGCGCACGACCGCGCTCTTGCCGACCCGCACGTTGTCCATCAGCACGCAACCGTCGATCGTCGCCCCACGGTCGACCTTCACGTTCGGCGAGAGCACCGAGCGGTTGACGCTCGAGTCGGCGACGATGACGCCGTTCGAGAGCATCGAGTCGATGACCCGGGTGTCGTCATGGACGATCTTCGCCGGCGGCAACGGCCGGTGGTTGGTGTAGATAGGCCACTTCTGGTTGTAGAGATTGAAAATCGGGTGCACCGAGATCAAGTCCATGTGCGCGTCGTAATACGCGTCGAGGCTTCCGACGTCGCGCCAGTAAGCGTGATCTCGCTCGGTCGACCCTGGGACGACGTTCTCGTTGAAGTCGTAGACCTGCGCGTCGCCACGCGAGACGAACATCGGGATGATGTTTCCGCCCATATCGTGCGACGACCTCTCGTCGGCCGCGTCGCGATTGACGGCGTCGAGCAGGGCCTCGGTGGTGAAGCAGTAATTGCCCATCGAGGCAAAGACCTCCTCTGGCGAGTCAGGCAAGCCGATGCCGTCGATGTTCTTGGGCTTTTCGAGAAACGCCTCGATGCGCCGACCCACGTCGGGACCGGTGCTCGCGGTCTGAATGACGCCGAACGCCGATGCCTCCATGCGCGGCGCGCGGATTCCGGCCACCGTCGCGCCCGCGCCCGACGCAACGTGCTGGTCGATCATCTGCTCGGGATCCATGCGGTAGATGTGGTCGGCGCCGAAGACCAGGATGTAGTCGGGCTCCTCGTCGTAGATGAGGTTGAGGCTCTGGTAGATCGCGTCGGCGGAGCCCGCGAACCAGCGCGGGCCGACCCGCTGCTGGGCTGGCACGGGCGCCACGTAGTTGCCGAAGATGGGCGACATCCGCCAGGTGGTGGCGACGTGCCGGTCGAGGCTGTGGTTCTTGTACTGGGTCAAGACCACGATCTTGCGCAGCCCGCCGTTGGCCAGATTGGACAGCACGAAGTCGATGAGCCGGTAGATGCCGCCGAACGGCACGGCGGGCTTCGCGCGGTCGGCGGTTAGCGGCAACAGCCTGGTGCCCTGGCCCCCGGCGAGGACGATGCCGAAAACGTTGCGCCCCTTCTCCATGCCCGGAACCTACCGGGGCGCGCCGCCCGCCCACCAGTAAGGTGGCGATTCATGCGAGTCGCGCTGCTCACCCGCGAGTACCCGCCGGAGGTGTACGGCGGCGCCGGCGTCCACGTCGAGTACCTGGCGCGCGAGTTGCGCCGGCTCATCGACATCGAGGTGCACTGCTTCGGCAAGCCGCGCGACGAGGCCGGCGTCACAGCGCACGTCGCCGACGCACAACTGCTCGAGACCGGCGCCAACGCCGCTTTGCTCACGATGTCGACCGACCTGTCGATCGCCGCCGCCACCGGCGACGCGAACCTCGTGCACTCCCACACCTGGTACGCGAACTTCGCCGGTCACGTGTCGAAGCTGCTGAACGACGTCCCGCACGTCGTCACGACTCATTCGCTCGAGCCGTTGCGGCCTTGGAAGGCCGAGCAGCTCGGCGGCGGTTACGCGCTCTCGTCGTTTTGCGAGCGCACCGCGATCACCGCCGCCGACGCGGTGATCGCGGTGTCGGCCGGCATGGCCGACGACGTCCTGCGCTGCTATCCGGACGTCGACGAGGCCCGGCTGCACGTCGTCCACAACGGGATTGACACCGACGAGTACCGGCCCACGCCCGACCGTGGCGTGCTCGAAGAGCACGACATCGACCTCGACCGACCGCTGGTCATCTTCGTCGGCCGTATCACCCGGCAAAAAGGGCTGCCCTACTTGCTAAAGGCCGCGCACGACTTCGACTCCGACGCCCAACTTCTGGTGCTTGCCAGCGCCGCCGACACCCCGGAGATCGCCGACGAGGTCGAGGCCGGCATCCACGCGCTGCAAGAGGAGCGCGAGGGCGTGCACTGGATTCGCCGCATGGTGCCGAAGGCCGAGCTCATCCAGCTTTTCTCCGCGGCGACCGTGTTCGTCTGCCCGTCGATCTACGAGCCGATGGGCATCGTCAACCTCGAGGCGATGGCCAGCGAGACGGCCGTCGTGGCGACCCGCACCGGCGGGATCCCCGAGGTGGTCGCCGACGGCGAGACCGGAATCCTCGTGCCGATCGATCCCGACCCCGCCGACCCGTACGGCGCGCCGCGCGACGCGGGCGCCTTCGCCGGCGCGTTCGCCGAGGCGGTCAACGCGTTGGTGTGCGACCCAGCCCGCAGTTCGGCGATGGGCGTCGCGGGCCGGGAGCGCGCGGTCGAGCACTTCAGCTGGACCGCCATCGCCGAACGCACCCGCGCGCTGTACGCGTCTTTGCTGTAACACGCGTCTTTGCTGTAACCGCGCCTGCTGTAACCGCGCCTTCCGCCCCTGATGATCTCCCTAGGCCCCGCAACTCGTGCTTGAGCACCTCAATAGCACTGTCCTGGGACGAGTTCCAGGGTCTGGGGCTAGCTGACGCTTGACCAAAGTCGGCGATCAGTCGACGCCGGACTCCATGGCCGCGCGGTCGAGGGCGTCGTCCGATGTCTTCTCGGTCTCGTCGGCCCCGGCGGTCGCGATCGCGGCGGCGCCACCGGGCGGCAGCTCTCCGACCAGGCCGCTCCAGCTGTCGAGGTGGCCTTGCGCGGCGTACTGCTCAAGCTTGTTGCGCGAGTCGGAGATGTCGAGGTTGCGCATGGTGAGTTGGCCGATCCGGTCGAGCGGGCTGAACGCGGGGTCGAGGCTGCGCTCCATCGACAACCGCTCGGGGTGGTAGCTGAAGTTCGGGCCTTGGGTGTCGAGGATCGAGTAGTCCTGGCCGCGGCGCAGCCGAAGCGTCACATGGCCGTTGACCGGGTGACCGACCCACCGCTGCAGGCTCTCGCGCAGCATCAGCGCCTGCGGGTCGAACCAGCGGCCCTCGTACAGCAGCCGACCGAGCCGGCGCCCCTCGATGAAGTACGACGACAGGGTGTCCTCGTTGTGGATCGCGCTCAGCAGCCGTTCGTAGGCGATGTGTAGCAGCGCCATGCCGGGCGCCTCGTAGACGCCACGGCTCTTGGCCTCGATGATGCGGTTCTCGATCTGGTCGGCCATGCCGAGCCCGTGCCGCCCCGCGACCTCGGTCGCCCGGCGGATCACCTCGACCGGGTGTCCCACCGGGACACCATGCTCGAAACGAATCGTCACGAGCTCGGGCTCGATCGCGATCTCGGGGTCCCAGAAGGGCACGCCCATGATCGGCTCG
>JAICLV010000007.1 GCA_025925185.1 Acidothermaceae bacterium | reverse complement strand
CGCGCCCGAATCCGAGCCCGAATCCGAGCCCGAGTCCGAGCCCGTCCCGGATCCGAACTGAGCGATCCGTTCGGCACCGAGGCCCTACGTGCACGGGTGCTGGCGTCTTGGGCGGCCAGTCCGGCGCGTTTTCGCGAGGACGCCAACGCCGAAGAGGATCTCGTCCTTGGCGGTTACCGCGACCGTGTGATCGTCGAGCTCGCTCAAAACGCCGCCGACGCGGCGGCGCGGGCGGGTGTGCGCGGCAAGCTGCGGCTCGCGCTCGAAAGCGGTGAGTTGCGAGCCGCCAACACCGGTGCTCCGCTTGACGCTGCCGGCGTCGAGTCGCTGTCGACGCTGCGGGCGTCGTCCAAGCGCGACGACGCCACCACGTCGGTGGGGCGCTTTGGGGTGGGCTTCGCCGCGGTGCTCGCGATCAGTGACGAGCCGGCGATCGTGTCGGGCGGTGGCGGTGTGCGATGGTCCCGGGCCGACGCCATCGCCGCCGTCCGCGATATCGACTCGCTCGCCGACGAGGTCGCCCGCCGTGGCGACGCGGTGCCGGTGCTGCGATTGCCTTTTGCCGTCGCCGACGTGCCTGCGATCGGTTACGCGACGCTGGTGCGGTTGCCTTTGCGCGACGTTGCGGCCGAGGCGTTGGTGCGCGAACTGTTGCTTGGCGTCGACGCGGCGTTGATGCTGACGTTGCCCGCGCTGGAAACCATCGAAATCGTTGTCGACGGCAGCACCCGAACCATCACCTCGCAGGTCTTGGACGACGTGCTGCTCGTCGACGGCGTGCGATGGAAGACGAGGCAAGCGTCCGGGAGGGTCGACCCCGACCTGCTGCGCGACCGCGGCGTTGAGGAGCGGTCGCGCCGGCAGTTCGAGGTCACCTGGGCGCTCCCGGTCGACGAGTCAGGGCGCCCGACGTCGCTGCCGGCCTCCGTGCCACAGGTCGTGCACGCGCCGACGCCCACCGACGAGCCGGTAACCCTGCCTGCCTTGTTGATCGCCTCGTTCCCGCTCGACCCGACCCGGCGGCACATAGCGACGGGCCCGCTACATGACTTCCTCGTCGACGTGGCGGGCCGGTTGTACGCCGAACTGGTCGCCGAACTGCCGGCGGTAGTCGAGGTCTTGCGGCTGGTGCCGACCGGCGTCGCCGGTGGCGCGCTCGACGGCGCGGTGCGCGGCGGCGTCATGTCGAGGCTGCGCGACAGCGCGTTCTTGCCGGCGCACGACCCGGAGATTCGGCTTCGACCCTCGCAGGCCGGGTTGCTTGACATCGACGGGGTGCTCGTGAGCAGCGGGTTGGTCGACGTCCTCGCGGACGTGTTTCCCACCCTGCTGCCTGCGCGATGGGTGGCGTCGGGACGGCAGGCGCTCGCCGCCCTCGACGTCCGACGGATCGCCTTGGCGGAGGTGCTCGACGAGCTCGGGTCGCTCGACCAGCCGGGGTCGTGGTGGCGTGCGTTGTACGAGGCGCTGGCTGGCGCGGGTGTCGGCAGCGACGCGTTGGCCGGGTTACCGGTGCCGCTCGCGGCGGGTGGCGTCGCTCGCTCGCCGCGCGGGGTGTTGATGCCTGGCGCGGTCGCCGATCTCGCCGTCTTCGGCCTACGCAGCGTCGACCCCGACGCCGCCCATCCGCTGCTGCTCCGGCTAGGCGCGGTCGAGTCGGACCCGACGGCGATCCTGACGAGCGCGGCGGTGCGCTCGGCGGTCGAAAACTCTTACGACGCCGAGGATCCGCTGGCGATCGCCGAGCCGGTGATGCGGTTGCTCGCGGCCGCCAGTGTCGGTGACGAGCCGTGGCTCGCCGATCTCACGCTGCCCACCGCCGACGGCGACTTCGCGCCCGCAGGGGAGTTACTGCTGCCCGGTTCGAAGCTAGCCGAGATCGTAGTTGACGACGCGCCCTTCGCGCAGGTCGACGAATCGTTCGTCGACCGATGGGGCGCCGCGCTGCTTCGACGCGTCGGCGTTCTCGACAGTTTCGCCCTCATCCGCGAGCACGACGTGTCTGACCCGGATCACGATCTCGACGGAGAACGCGAATATTTCGCCTATCTGGCAGCACAATTTGACGGTTCCGAGCCGGTGG
This sequence comes from Acidothermaceae bacterium, assembly GCA_025925185.1. Next base: position 29,192 of record JAICLV010000007.1, on the reverse strand, counting down.
TGATCGACGAGTTCGTCGCCGTGCGCGACCTCGAGTTGGTGCGCGCCGACGCGTGGCCGCAGGCGCTTTTGCTCTTAGCCGAGGCGGAGTTGCGATTGGCCGTGACGACGCCGGTATTTGTGACCACCATGTCGCAACGCCGGCGGGCGTTGTCCTACCCGGCGTGGTGGTTGCGAACGAACGGCATCGTGCGCGGGCGCCTTTCGTCGTCCGACTCGCTATTGCGCGGCGTCTACGACGTTGTCGAGCTCGACTTGGACGACGAGTTCCTCGCGGCGACAGGCGCTTTGCGAGACGTGTCGGACGTCGACGACGACGACCTGGTGGCTCGGCTCGCAGACCCGAACCGCGCGATCGGGCGCGCGCAGCTGCGGGCGCTGTACGCGCTCGCCCGACCAGCCGAACCGCCCGCGCGAGTACGGGTGGTCCGCGACGGCGCGATCGTCGTCGCCGACGCCACCGACGCGGTTGTGGTTGACCAGCCGGATTTGCTGCCGCTGCTGGGAAACCTCGGCGTGCTACCCGCCTCACTCGACGACGCGGCAGCGGTCGCTGACGCACTCGACTTGCCGCTGGCCAGCGAACTCGCGGATTTCGCGATCATGAGCGAAGGCACGTCGCGTGACGACTGTGTGGTGCACGACCGGTTGCTGGTCGCCGACGTCGAGGGCCGTCCGACGCCGGTGCGCTGGCGGTTCACCGACGACACGCTGCACGTCGACGCGTCGACGCTTGCGTTTGGGCTGGGCCGCGGCCGTGCCTGGTCATCGGGCGACTGGCGGTCGCGGCATCTGCTCACCGAGCTGTTCGCGAGCCCCGACGAAGCGGGACTGCTAGCCGCCGAGGCCGATCTCGACTAGCTATTCGTCGTCTGGGCCGTGGTTGTGGCGCTCGGCACGGCGCGCGGCGACCCGATGGTGGACCGCGACCAACGTCATGCCCCAAAAACCGAGCGCGAAGCCCACGACGGCGACCCACAGCCACCAGCCCTGCCCGTTTCTCGCCATCTCGTCGTGCCGGGCCAACAACACGACGACGGCCACCAGCCAAGCCAGCGTGCCGGCGATCACCGGTGCGTAGTCGTTGGTGCGATACGGCGCCGGGTCGGGACGACGGGAGGCGGCACGACGGGAGGCGGCACGACGGGAGGCGGCGGGCATGGCGCCAGCCTAATCCGCCGACCGCGAAAATCGAAGCCGTTAGCAAGGCTAATAAGCTATGCTAAGTACTTGTGTCTACGAAGATCGCCACCCTTGAGCTCGCGAGCGAGTTGCGCGTCGCGTTGATGCGCCTGACCCGGCGGCTGCGGGCGGAGCGACCCGACGAGAACGTCACACTGAGCCAGCTCGCCGTGCTCGGCTCCCTCGAGCGCTGCGGCGCCATGAACCTCGCCCAGCTTGCCGCCAAGGAGCGGGTGCAGCCGCCGTCGATGACCCGCACCACCGCTGGGCTCGAAGGTCGCGGCTTGATCACCCGAAGCGCCGACCCGGCCGACAAGCGGCACGTGGTGTTCGAACTCAGCCCTGCCGGCCGCCTGTTGTTGCATGAGGATCGGCGCCGCCGTGAGGCATGGCTCGCCGGCCAGCTCGACGGTCTGACTGAGCACGAGCGCGAGCTGCTGCATGCCGTGGCGCCATTGCTCGACAGATTGGCCAGCTCGTGAAAGCGATGTTCGCGGCTCTAAGCCTGCGCAACTATCGCCTCTACGCTTCGGGGCAGGTCATCTCGAACACCGGCACCTGGATGGGCCGGGTCACCCAGGACTGGTTGGTCTACCACATCCTGACCAACGACAACAGCTTCGCGCTTGGCATCGTCACGGCCTTGCAGTTCATGCCGACGCTGATCTTCGGCATGTTCGGCGGCATGCTCGGAGACCGCTATCCGAAGCGGAAGGTCCTGACCGTCACCCAAAGTGTGATGGCGGCGATCTCCGCGCTCAGCGGCCTGCTGATCGTCGTCGGCGAGATGCGCTTGTGGACCATCTGCGTGATCGCCTTCGCGTTCGGCGTGGCGTCCGCCCTCGACGCGCCCGTCCGGCAGGCGTTCGTGATCGAGATGGTCGGCCGCGACAAGTTGCAAAACGCGGTGAGCCTCAACTCGGCCACCTTCAACGCCTCGCGGATGATCGGCCCGGCGATCGCCGGTCTGCTTATCGAGGCGTTCGGCACCGCGCCCGCATTTTTCGTCAACGCGTTCTCTTACCTCGCGGTGATCGCCGGAATCTTGGCGATGTCGGCGAAGGAACTGTGGCCCGCACCGCTCGTGGCTCGCGCGCGCGGTCAGCTTCGCGAAGGTCTGACGTACGTGCGGAGCAAGCCAGAGCTGATGCTGCCGGTCTTGTTGATGGGCTTCATCGGCACCTTCGGCTTCAACTTTCAAATCACCAACGCGCTTGTCGCCCAAGGGGTCTTCCATCGCGGCGCCGGTAGCTACGGCTTGCTCTCGGCGGCCCAGGCTCTCGGCTCGGTGGTTGGTGCGTTGACCTCCGCGCGACGGCGCAAGCCGCCGCGTATCCGTGTGCTGATCGTGGCGGGCGCGACCTTCGGCCTGCTCGAGGCGGTCTCCGGGTTCCTGCCGTCGTACACGGTGTTCATGGTGTGGTTGATTCCGATCGGCGGCGCCGGGATTTTGCTCGCCACCGCATGCAACTCGATGCTTCAGCTCAGCGCCGCGCCGCACATGCAGGCGCGGGTGATGGCGCTGTACACGACAGTGTTCATCGGATGTGCCCCCCTCGGCTCGCTGCTCGTCGGTTGGCTCGGTGGCCAGGTCGGCCCGCAGTGGTCGTTGTTCTTCGGCGGCGCCATCTCGCTCGCAGCTTCGCTCGGCTGCGCGGTGTATTACGCGCGCTCGCAACAGCTTGCGATCCGGATGTCCGACCAGCTGTGGTGGCCCCGCCTGATTACGCGCGACGAGATCGTCAAGGAGGCGATGACCGCCGAGGTCCGCGCCCGATGAGCTCGCAGGGCTGGCGGCTCTTCGCCGCCTTTCCTCCCTCGGACGAGGCGATCGCCGACCTCGACGCCGCCGTCGCGCCACTTCGCTCCGCATGGACGACGTTGCGCTGGACACCGACCGCGACGTGGCACCTCACCGGTGCGTTCTTCGGCGACGTCGCCGAAGAACGCGTTCCCGAGTTGGCTGATCGACTGGCGCGCGCGGCCCGCAGGCACTCGGCGGCACCTCTGCAATTCGCAGGCGCCGGCGGGTTTTCCCGGCCCGCCCGTGCCACCGTGCTCTACGTAGGCGTCGCGGGCGGCGCGCTGCGACAGCTGAGCGCGCTGGCCGACAGCTGCGCTGCCGCCGGGCGCCGGATCGGGTTGGCGATGGAGCAGCGGACGTATCGGCCGCACCTGACGCTGGCGCGGGCGAAAGCGCGCGCGCCGGTCGACCTCCGAGACCTGATCGCCGAACTCGACGGTTACGCGGGGCCGACCTGGACGGCGTCCGAGCTTGTCTTGATGAGAAGCCACCTCGGGCCGCCGCTTCGCCACGAGCCGCTCGGCCGCTGGTCACTCGGTGACCTAGCGGGTGAGGGTTACCAGGCGTAGGCCTCCGGCGCCGCGCCGCCCGGCCCCGGCCAGATCTCGTCGAGCCGGGCCAGCGCCTTGTCGTCGAGGTCGATTTCCAACGCGCGCAGCACGCCGTCAAGCTGGTCGATCGTGCGCGGGCCGATGATCGGCGCGGTGACGGCCGGCTGGTGCAGCAGCCAGGCGAGCGCGACGTTGGCGGGCTCTTCGCCAAGCTCGTCGCAGAACGCCTCGTACGCCTCGACCGCCGCACGATTCGCGTTGAGCGTGTCGTCGGCGCGGCCGCTACTGCTGCGGTTGCGCTCCTGCTTACGCAAGATTCCCCCGAGCAGGCCGCCCTGCAGCGGGCTCCACGGGATGACGCCGAGGCCGTAATCCTGCGCGGCAGGCAGCACCTCCAGCTCGACGGTGCGGGCGGCCAGGTTGTACAGCGATTGCTCGGCCACCAGGCCGAAGTAGTTGCGGCGCCGCGCCGCCTCTTGCGCTTTCGCGATGTGCCAGCCGGCGAAGTTCGACGAACCTGCGTAGAGGATCTTCCCTTGCGCGCGAAGGGCTTCGAAGCCCTCCCAGATCTCGTCCCACGACGTTGCGCGGTCGACGTGATGCATCTGGTAGATGTCGATGTAGTCGGTCTGCAGCCGCTTCAACGACGCCTCGCATGCGCGGCGGATGTTCAGCGCCGAGAGCTTGCCGCTGTTGGGCCACTCGTCCATGTCGCCGTAGACCTTCGTGGCGAGCACCGTCTTCTCACGACGGCCGTCGCCGCGGGAGAACCAGTTGCCGATGATCGACTCGGTGCGGCCCTTGTTCTCGCCCCAGCCGTAGACGTTGGCGGTGTCGAAGAAGTTGATGCCGTGCTCGTGGGCGCGGTCCATGATGTTGTGGCTGTCTTCGACCTCCGTCACCGGGCCGAAGTTCATCGTGCCGAGGCAGAGCCTGCTGACCGAGAGGCCGCTCCGGCCAAGATGCGTGTACTCCATACGGCCCACCCTGTCACACGGCTTCCGGCGGCTAGGGTGGGGCACTGATGCTCATCCGGTTCGCCGCGGCGCTGCTCGCGCTCGCAGGCTTCGTGCCCGCGCACGCCGGTTCTGCCGCACCGCCGCCACTCGCGGCGACCTCCGCGCCGCCGCCGCCTCCGTCGTCCGGCCTCTTCACCTACCGTGACCCGCAGATCAACGAGTCGAGCGGCATTGCCGCCAGTTCCTTTGACGACACCTTCTACACGCACAACGACAGCGGTGACTCCGCTCGGTTCTTCCGCGTCGATGCGCGGGGCGACACAGTGGCGGTTTACACGTTGGTCGGCGCGACGAACGTCGACTGGGAGGACATGGCCACCGGTGTCGTCGCAGGCAAGCCGGTGCTTTATTTCGGCGATACCGGCGACAACAACCGCGACCGCAAGGAAATCGCGGTCTACCAGGTGCCAGAGCCGCGCGGGCCGAGCGCTGACGTGACGTGGACGAAGTACCGCTTCGCCTACCCAGACGGCGCGCACGACGCGGAGGCGCTGCTCGTCGATCCGCGCAGCCACCGCATATACATCGCGACCAAGGAGTTGCTGAGCAACGGACGGCTATACGCGGCGCCGCCTGTGCCCAGCACGACGGCGGTCAACGTGTTGTCGCCGGCCGGCTCCGTCCCACCGCTCACGACGGCGGGCGACTTCGCCCCCGACGGCTCGCGCGTCGTCGTCCTCACCTACATCGGCGCTTTTTGGGCGGACGACGTGGGTGCGGCGTGGCACCGGTTCGACGTCCCGTTGCCGCGTCAAGCCGAGGCGATCGCGTACACGCGTGACGGCGCATCGGTTCTCGTCGGGGGCGAGGGCGTGCACAGCGCGGTTTATCGCGCCCCGGCGCCCGAGCGGACACCTGCAGAGGTTGTTTCGTCGCCGTCGGCCAGTCGCGTCGGGCCGGCCACGACGTCACCAAGCGCGCGCGTCGCCGACCGCGAAGCGGGACCGTCCGAGGTCGCGCTGGTTCTCATCGCCGTCGCGATCGTCGGTGGCGTGTCGGCCGCCGGAATACTGGTCGTGCGAGCACGTCGAAATCGTTAGGGCTTCCCTGTGACCGGTGGCGTCGTCCTGGCGGTCAGCGCTGACTCGTGGTGCTACTCGACGATGCCGGGCACATCGCCGATGGCCGCCACGGGTGCCACGCTCGGCGCGCCGAGCTCGTGTGGCCGGTGCGACACGGCGATACCGGTGACGCCGAGGAGTGCGAACACCGGAACTACGAGCATCGCGGTGTGCGAGCCGATGTGGTCGGCAAGGGCGCCAAGGCCGAACGGCGCGAGTGCGACCGAGAAGCCGGTGCCGATCGAGCCGTAGCCGGTGGCCAGGTCGGCGCGGCCATGCGAATAACCGATGAGCCGGGTGATGGCCAGCGGGAACTGCAATGAGATGCCGATGCCGGTCACAAACAGTCCGGCGAATCCGACTACCGGAATCGCGGTCGCCCAAAACGTCGCGAAGCCGATCATCGTGATGCCGAAAACGCTCACCAGCAGCGTGTCGACCGAGTGGCGGGTGGCGAGCCGGGTGGAGGCGAGACGTCCGAGCGTCATGCCTGCGACGATCGCCGTCACGCCGGTCGCCGCCGTGCCCTTTGACAATCCGTCGTGGTCTTGCAGGACGTCCGACGTCCAGATGGTCATCGAGAATTCGATCGCCGTCGTCAGCACTAGCACGCCCCACGACCACCAGAAGAGGGCGCCCAAGCGGATGCCCGCGAGCTCAGGCTCGTCTCGGTCCAGGGTGTCGGTGTTCTGCTCCTCCCGCCGCAAGAACACGGAGGCGACCCCGACCGCCAGGACGACGGCAACCAAGATCCCGGCTCGCCACCCGAGCCCGATCGCGATCGCCGCGCTAATGAGCAGGGGCGCGAAAATGCCGATCCCCGAGCCGAATCCGTTCGCCTCAGTGACCGCGGCTCCGCCTCTCGCGCCGTGATGGGCCGTGAGCACGGCCGCGCTGAGGTTGACGACGATCGTCCCGCCGAAGCCGGCCACGATCGCACCCGCGATGGTGACCGACACGATCCGGCACGACACGAAGATCCCGATGCCGACGCACAAAATCACGAGTGAGATCCAAATGCTGCGCATGCGACCGAATCGCGCCGACAGCCGCGGCGCGGCAAGGCCGGCGGCCATCGCGCCGACCGCGAGGCCGGTGCCGTGCAAGCCGGAGATCGCTCGGCTGATGTTCTCGTCGTCGCGCAGCAAGTTGACGGACGGCGTGAACGAGTAAAGGAAGTAGCCGTAGATGGCGAGCTGGAGGTAGACCGTCCAGGTGAGCCGGTCGCGAATCAACGAAGCGGACGCCGGCATGTCGCCGGCGCCCGCTTCAGTCGGGTTGTTGCTCAGTTGAGTTTCGCCACCGCGTAATCGACACAGGCGGTCAGCGCCTCGACGTCGGCAGGGTCGATCGCCGGGAACATCGCGATCCGCAACTGGTTGCGGCCGAGCTTGCGGTACGGCTCGGTGTCGACGATCCCGTTGGCCCGCAGCGTCTTCGCCACCGCGGCGGCGTCGACCGCCTCGTCGAAGTCGATCGTGCCGATGACGTTCGAGCGCTTGTCGGGATCGGCGACGAACGGCGTCGCGAAGTCGGACTTCTCCGCCCAGGTGTAGAGCCGCTGCGCGGAATCCGCGGTGCGCGACGTCGTGAACTTCAAGCCGCCGTTCCCGTTCATCCACTCGAGCTGGTCGGCGAGCAACCACAACGTGGCGAGCGCCGGCGTGTTGTAGGTCTGGTTCAACCGGCTGTTGTCAATCGCCGTGGTCAAGTCATAGGACGTCGGAACCCAGCGCCCGGACTCCTTGATTTTCGCGACCCGCTCGACCGCGGCCGGGCTGAACACCGCCAGCCACAGCCCGCCGTCCGAGGCAAAGCACTTCTGTGGCGAGAAGTAGTAGACGTCCGTCTCGCTAACGTCGACCGGCAGACCGCCGGCGCCCGAGGTGGCGTCAACCAGCACCAGCGCGCCGTCGTCCGCGCCTTGAACGCGTTTGATCGGCATCATGACGCCGGTGGACGTCTCGTTGTGGGTGAGCGCGTAGACGTCGACGCCCTGCTCGGCGCGCGACAGCGGGTGGGTGCCCGGGTCGGACTTGATCACACTCGGGTCGGCGAGGAACGGCGCCGCCTTGGCCGCGGCAGCGAACTTCGAGGAGAACTCTCCGAAGCTCAGGTGCTGGGAGCGCTCGGTGATGAGGTTGAAGGTGGCGATGTCCCAAAAAGCGGTGGCGCCTCCGTTGCCCAAGACCACCTCATAGCCCTCCGGCAGCTCGAACAGCTGCGACAGGCCGTCGCGGACCTTAGCGACGACGTTTTTCACGGTCGCTTGGCGGTGCGAGGTCCCCAGAAAGGTGGCGCCGGTTGCGGCGAGGGCGGCGACCGACTCAGGGCGGACCTTCGAGGGCCCGGCGCCGAAGCGGCCGTCAGCGGGTTTGAGGTCGGCCGGGATTTCGATCTTCTCGGTCGCGTCGGTCACGGTGAATCTCCCGTTTTCGTGGCGGGTGTGGGGGCTCGGCGACGCTGCCGGATCTTGATTCTCGCAGACCGCTTCACCGAGAGTTCAGTTCGGGTTGCCCGACCGGCCGAAGTTCGACCCGAACTGCCCTCTCGGCGGACGGAGAATCGCCGTCAGTACTTGAAGGCCGCGTCCCAGCCGGCCACCGACGACGCCGGCCGACTGGTCGGGCCGACGTAACGCGCCGACGGGCGGACCAGCCGCCCGGTGCGCTTCTGCTCGAGCACGTGCGCGCTCCAGCCGGCGACCCGAGCGCAGGTGAACATCGCCGCGAACATGTGCGACGGCACCTCGGCGAGGTCGAGCATCAGGGCCGCCCAGAACTCGACGTTGGTCTCGATCGGCCGGTCCGGACGACGCTCGCGCAAGATCTTCAAGGCGGCCTGCTCGAGCGCGGCCGCGGCCTCGTGGTGGCGCGAGCCGAGTTCGCCAGACACCCGGCGCAGCACGCGGGCGCGGGGATCTTCGGCGCGGTAGACGCGGTGGCCGAAGCCCATGAGCCGCTCGTGTCGGTCGAGGATGCCCTTCACGTAGCCCTCAGCGTCGCCGGTCTTCTCGACCTCTTCGACCATGTGCAGCACCCGCGTAGGGGCGCCGCCGTGGAGCGGCCCGGACATCGCGCCGATGGCGGCGGAAAGCGACGCGGCAACGTCGGCGCCGGTCGAGGCGACGACCCGGGCGGTGAACGTCGAGGCGTTCATGCCGTGCTCGGCCGCCGACACCCAGTACGCCCCGAGCGCCTTGGCGTGCAGCGGGTTCACCTCGCCGCGCCAGCGCAGCAGGAACTGCTCGACGGCCGTGGAGCCCTTGTCGACCTCGGCCTGCGGCACCGGCGGCAGGTCACCGCGCGCCGACTGTGCGACGTACGAAAGCGCGGACACCGAGGTCTGCGCCAGCTCGTCGCGCGCCGCCTGGTCGTCGATGTCGAGCAGCGGCTTGAAGCCGAGCTGCGGCGCCAGGATCGCGAGACCGCTCTGGACGTCGACCCGGACGTCGCCGGAGCGCACGGGCAGCTCAAGATTGTTGAACGGCGGCAGACCGGGCGTGAACGAGTTGTCGACGAGCAATCCCCAGACGTCGCTGAACGAGGTCTTGCCAACCAGCTCCTCGATGTCGACGCCGCGGTAACGAAGCGAGCCGCCGTCCTTGTCGGGCTCGGCGATCTCGGTCTCGAACGCGATGACACCCTCGAGCCCCGGGACGAAGTCGGACATCGGCTGCTCCTCGTTTAGGTCAGGTCTGCTGCTCTTCTATTGTCCCCGTTAAGGCGCGCCGCGATCGCGGCGGGCGCATCAAGCGAGGAGACGTACGACGTGAGCCCGATGGATCCGGACCGGATCGCCGCCCTGCGCGCGCAATACGCGGACATCGGCCTCGACGAAGCCGACCTCCACGCTGAACCGATGGCCCAGTTCGAGCGATGGCTGGGCGAAGTCATCGAACTCGGCATTCCTGAGCCTAACGCGATGGTGCTCTCGACGGCGGACGAGTCGGGCCGACCCAGCAGCCGGCACGTGCTGCTGAAGGGCGTCGGCCCGGACGGCTTCGTCTTCTTCACCAACTACGGATCGCGAAAGGCGCTGGAGTTGGCCGCTAATCCGCACGCCAGCTTGTGCTTCCCCTGGTTTTGTATCGGACGCCAGGTCATCGTGACCGGTTCTGTGAGCAAGGTCACCGAGGAGGAGACCGCCGCCTACTTTCGCACCCGGCCGCGCGAGTCGCGGTTGGGCGCCTGGGCGAGTGCCCGACAGTCCGCCACTGTCGCGTCACGAGATTGGCTGGACGACGAGTTCGCCGCCGTTCGCGCGCGTTTCGCCGGTACCGAGGACATCCCGCACCCGCCGTTTTGGGGTGGCTACCGGGTGCGGCCCGACGCCGTCGAGTTTTGGCAGGGAAGGCTGGCGCGCATGCACGATCGGCTGCGCTATCGCCGGGTGGCCGACACTGAGCCGCCGTGGGTTATCGAGCGACTGTCGCCGTGACTGTCAACGGGGCACGACGCTCGCCGGGTCGATTTGCAGCCACGTCGCCGTCGCGGCTGCCAGCAGCTCGCCGTCTTCTGCGTAAAGCGCGGACGACGTGAACGCCTTGCGCCCGTCCGCACCTCGAAGCTGACCGACCACGACGCAATTCTGGCGCGGGCGCGGCGTCGAGGTCACCCGCGCGGTCATCCGGCCGAGCACCATGGCCCGGCCGGCGATCCCGGCGGCCCAGCCGCCTGGGCAGTCGAGCGCTGACCAGGCGTACTCCTGCGCGAGCTCGCCGTCGCTGGCCGAACCGTCGAGCGACTCGTGTGGCCGCCACGCCGCCGCGACGAGGCCGTCGCCGATCGTCCCCGGCTCAAGCCGCATCCCGTCGCCGAGCTCGCGGTCGAGCCCGCAGACGAAGCAGGTCGGAAACGGATGGTCGTGTCGTCCGGCATAGCGGTTCGCCGCCTCAGCCGCCGTCGCGAAGTCGACCGCGGCTGGCGGTTCTTCCTCCATGACCGACGCTTTTGCTTCCGCCACAAGGGTTTCTCCGGCGTATAGCACTACGCTGGCCGCGTCGCCCACGACGACAAGCGGCACGTTGAGCGGTGGCGGGCTGCGCAAGGTGACCTCGACGGCGTCCGCGTCGACGAATGCCGCGAGTGGCCCGGAGACATAACCGCCGTTGCCCGAGCGCGGCGGCCCGCAAAACCGAGGCATGACGACGAACCCGCGCGTCACGTGAGCACCTGCGCCGCGACCTTGAGGTCGTCGACGAGGCCGGCGTACGCGGTCTCACGGTCGTCCGCCCGCAGCACCGCCGAGGGATGGATGGTCGCGAGGAGGAAGCGGCTGGCCTTGGCGAGCGGCTCGCCCTCGCGCGGCGGCCACTCGATGAGGACGCCACGCGATCGAGTGACCCGAAACTCGCGGCCCATCAGCGATTGGCCAGCGGTCGCGCCCAACGCCACGATGACGTCGGGGTCGAGAATCTCAAGTTCGGCCGTGAGCCAGGGCCGGCAGGCGGTGACCTCGCGCTGATCCGGCTTTTGGTGAATGCGGCGTTTCCCAGCGCCAGCTTGAGAAAACTTGAAGTGCTTGACTGCGTTCGTCACGTAGGCGAGCGTGCGGTCGATGCCCGCGTCGACGAGCGCGCGGTCGAGCAACACCCCGGCTGGGCCGACAAACGGCTCGCCGCGGCGATCCTCCTGATCGCCTGGTTGCTCGCCGACGAGGACCACGCGAGCGGTAGCCGAACCGCTGCTGAAGACGGTTTGCGTCGCGTTCTCATACAGATCGCAGCCGCGGCAGTCGCGCGCCGCCGCGCGCAGCCGTTCGATCGTCGCGCTCTGCGGCACGAACTTCTGGGCGCCGGGGAATTGCTCGTCGGCCATGGGTTGAACCTACGACGTGGTCGCGGATTGGGGTACTGGGGCGGCTCGCAGGGAACATCACGAGGGGAAACGAGAGGGAGGCGAGACGGCATGAGCGAGTCATACGCTGAGAAGGCGGCAAAGCAGGGTCCGCTGCCCAAGGTTGACGACGAGTCCGACCTGGTTGGCGAGGACGAGAAGAACCCGCCCACGGCGACCGAGCGGCAGACCGAGGACTACTTCACGATCCCGGCGCCAGGCGCCGGTTCTTTCCCGGTGCCGCACACACCCGCGGAGCAGGAACGCGATCAGGCGCCCGCTGAACAAGAGGCCGAGCGCTGAACAAGTTCAGCGCCGATGGAGCGCAGCGCTGACTAGCGGGGTGCTTGATTCCAGTGTCTGATCACGGGCTCGGCGTGCTCGAAGCCCAGCACCGACACGGTGGCGGTGTCGAGGGCGAGATGCGCGCCGCAGCCCGGATCAAGGCCCACCCATCGGGCCGCGAGCACCCGAAGGAAATGCCCGTGCGCGACGACCGCGACATCGCCCCTGTCGAGCGCGGCGCGAACCCGCTCGATCACCCGATCAGCCCGCGCCGCGACGTCGGCGAGCGCCTCGCCGTCGACGACGCCGTCGCGCCACAGGAACCAGCCGGGCCGCGCTCCACGGATCTGCGCGGTGGTCAGGCCCTCGTAGGCGCCGTAATCCCATTCCTGTAAGTCCGCGTCGAGTTGGACGTCGCGCAGTCCGGCGATCTCGGCGGTGCGCGCCGCCCGTTGGAGCGGGCTGGCCAACACCAGTCCGAACTGCCTCTCCTCCAGCAGCGGGCTCAGCGCTTTCGCCTGTCGCTCGCCACGTGCGGTCAACGGCACGTCGCTTCGCCCGGTGTGGCGGCCCGCGGCGCTCCACGCCGTCTCACCATGGCGGAGCAACACGATCTCACTCACGCCGCACCCCGATCGCCGCAACCACGCCGGCTAGCAGCCCGAGGGCGGGGAAGTGCCACACGAAATCGACGAGGCCGGCAACACCCACGGTGACGAGCAACGGCACGGCGTACGCGCCCCGGGTTGCGAACAAAGCCCGGACGACTGCCGTGATCGCGATCGCTGCGAACAGCGTGCCGATCACGCCGACCGATATCAGCAACTCGAGCGGCTCGTTGTGTGCGAAGGCGTCGATGCCTGGGGCGCCGCTGAGCGTGTTCGTCGGACTCCACGGGTCGGCGCCGGCGCCGAACAGCGGATGGGCCTTGAAGACGGTGAGCGATCCGTTGAGGATGTGGCCGCGCTCGGTCCAGCTCGCGTCGAGCCCTGACACGTCGTGGTGCTGCGTCGCGAGGAGCCAGCCGGCCACCACCACGGCGGGCACCGCGAGTACGAGCAACCCCTTGCGCAACAAGGAAGACGGGAGCGTGCATGCGGCCAACGCCACCACTACCGCGGCCGCGATCAGCAGGGGGCGTACGTCGTCGCGCTGCCCGTACAGCAAGAGCGGCGCCGCGAGCGCAACCGCGACCAGCGCCGGGCCGAGCCAGCGTCGAACACCGCGGAAGCAAAGCATCGCGAGCAGCGCGACGAGCGTGCCGCGGCTGTCGGTGGCCATGGCGCCGAGCACAATCAAGGCGCGGACGGCGGTGAGCCCGCGCGCGGCGCGCGCGGCGTCGTCCGGTGTCGTGCTTGAAACCTCAGCGCTGGCGAACAAAGTGACGAGCAGGAAGAGCCCGATCGCGCTGGGGTAGGTGAGCGGACCTTGAAACCGCAGCGACCGTTCGTCCGGCCAGGTCCAAGTCGTCGAGCGCGTCGCGACCAAGGCGAGGCCGATCACGGCCAACATGAGGCCGAGGGCCGTGACCGCCGCCGCGACCACTTTCCGCGCTGCCGTAGGCAATGCGCGGGTGACGCCGTAGCCAGCCGCCGCGCACAGCCAGGTGGCCGGCATCCGCCACGACTCGACGTCGTGCTTCCAGACCACCGCCTCGAGCACCCACCACGCGACCGCCGCGGCGCCGAGCAGGAAGGGCGCAGGATGGGCCCGCAGCCAGCGCAGCACCGGCGGCGACACCAACGCCAACGCCACGCACAGGCAGGGCAGCACGACGACATCCGGCTTGAAGAAACCACCCTTGCGCAACGCCCCAATCACCACGAGGACGACGATGGGCGCGGCCGCTCCAATGGCGTCGGCGTCGAGCAGCGCTCTGTGCTGTGGCAGCCGTGTCGGCGCGGTGTGTGTCGTCTGCGTGGTCAATGTCATCGACTCTTCGCTAGTTGTCGAGACTGACAACCATGCTTGGCGGGGTGATCACGTGGTCAGCGCGCAACGGCCGAACCGCCGTGCCGATCGAGAAAAACTCAGTCGTGTGCGCGCCCCACGAGTGATTGCGTTGGTGCAACTGCACTCCGACGATGCCTTCGGCGTGGAGTAACTCGGCCTCCTTTTGCATACGCTCCATCGCCAGCTCGCGGGCGTCGTAGAGCGCTTGGGTGAACTGTGTCAACTCGGTGTTGCGGCCGATGTTCGACAAGACGTTGCCCAGTCCGCGATGCGCGATGTGGTAGACGCACGTGCCCATGACCATGCCGAGCGGAACGTAGCCCGTCTGCACAAGCGTCCAAAAGTCTTGGCCGGAAAGGTCAGACGTGAACGGCATGCCCTTGTCGTTGCGCCAGTTCGACTGTCCAGACGGGTGGTCGTCGTCTGCCTTCACCGCCGTGCCGACCGCGATGAACTCGGCGATGTCGGAGCCCCACTCCTTGAACTCGACGTCGAGTCGCACGCCGACGATGCCGTCGGCGCCGAGCACGTTCGCCTCTTGCTCCATGCGGGTCATCGCGAGCTCACGCGCGTGGTACATCGCCTGCGACAACACGTCGAGCTCTTGGTTACGGCTCCATCGACCGATCTGGATACCGACGTGGTAGATCGAGGAGCCGAGGACCATGCCGAGCGGTGTAAAACCCGCTTGCTTCACAAGGAGGAACTCGTTGACCGTGAGGTCGGAGGTGAAGATCGAGCCGACGCTGCCGGGCTTGAGCTCGGCAAGCCGGGCCATCGCGTCTCGCGAGATCGCGCCGTCGGTCGGTTCGGTCATCGGTCCTCCCGTAGTCATCGTCAGCTTCGGTGGTCGGCTAGCCCGCGTTGAGTCGCAGCATCGGCAACGGTCGAGGCACCTCGGTCGCGTGGCCGTGTCGCAGCGCGACTATCGCGGTGCCCCACGCGATTGACTGCGCGACGTGGTCCTCGCCTTCGCGCCCTGACTGGCAGCCTTGGTGGCGAACCGACAAAGACAAGTCGCGCAGCACGACGTGTTGCGCCCCGAACCGGGCCGCGTCGCGACGAAGCGACTCGCGCGCGCGTTCACGGGCGTCGGTGACAAGTTTCGTCACGCCGGTCACCTCGGTGTTGTTCCATGAGCCGGTCTGCCACGCGGTTGTGTAATCGTCGTGCCGCAGCAGCACTGCCGTGCCCATCACCAGGCCGACGGGAAGCCAGCCCGCGAGGAGCAGCTTCGCGAAGTTCTGGCCGGACAGGTCCGACGTGAAGGGCCACGGGGCACGGGTTTCGCCGTCCGCCTTCACCGCCGTGCCGATGGCCTGCACCTCAAGCCCGCCAGCGACGAACCGCTCCATCGTGATGGTGACCCCCACGACGCCGTCGCCGCCAAGGCCCTGACACTCCTGCACAAGCCGGTTGACCGCGTTGCCGCGGGCGTCGTGCAGGGCGGCCTCGACCTGAGTTGCGACCGCGATGGGCGCTTGGCCCCACGCGAAGCTGATGCTCGGGCCGTAAGAGTTGTAAGAGCCGTAATAGCCGCAGTTTCCGAACCCGTAGGCGCCGGGATGGACGACCGCCGCGCCCATCACCTGGCCGACCGGAGAGAAGCCGACCGATCTGATCGCGTGGTGCTCGTCGACGCTGAGCGACGACGTGAACGCGGCGTCGGCGCGCATCGTCGCGAGGCGTTGCTGGGCGCGCAACGGCAACCGGCCGGCGTCGAGCTCGGCGATGCTGCGGGCGTCGATCTCCTCAGCCGACAGTCCGGAGAGCGTGTCGTCGAACGACTCGCTCACGAGGCGTCCGTCGAGCCGGTGATGGCGAGCCGCTGCAGCGCCTGCGCGGCGGAAGAACTACGGTCGGCGGCGCTCGACAACGCGGTCAGCAACTCGCGCACCCACTCGTCGAAGTCCACGTCGGCGGTCGACATCACGACCCCGCCCGACTCGTGGCAGACCGACGAGATCAAGCCGGACGCCGTGTGCTTCAGGACGAAGCGGCGATCGCCGAGGCTGACGTGCACCGCCTCGATCTTCTGCTTGCGCAGGAAACCGCCTGAACGGTCGACCCGGGCGAATTGCGGCGGCAACGCGGTGGCGAGCGAGTCGAGAACCGCTTGGCCGTGCAGCCGGGCGTCGTCCGCATCACGGCGCAGACCCGCCGCGATCAACTCGAGGTCGTGCTCCTGCCCCACGGCGGCTCCTGGAGATCGGACGTTCCGCCATGCTCCCACGCGAGCCGCGTGTCACGTGAGGGTGTCACGCGGGGTAACCCGGGGAATGAGATACCAGGCCTGCAATGCCGACACGGTCGGCAGATCGGACGCCGATCCCTTCGGCGTCCAGACCCAACCGGCAGGCGGTCTCGCAGAAAGGTGTGCGTCGATGCTGATCATCGGCTTGCTGATCGCGTTGGCGGCCGCGGTCTTCGCTGGGGTGGTACTCGCGGAAGACTGGGGCGGCGCGACCTACGCGATCCACGGTTTCGGTCACTACCTCGGCAGCTTGACGCTCGCGGGGATCTTCCTCGCCGGCATCATCATCACCACGATCTTCTTCTTGGCGCTGTACATGGCCAGCGTTTCTGGGCGGATGCATCGTCGGGCCTCAGCGCGGCGTCGGGCGGAGCACCGATCGATGCGTGAGGAGCACGAGAACACGGTCGCCGAGCGCGACCGGCTGGCTCGAGAGCTCGAGGCAGAACGGGCGACTCGACCTGTCGCCGGCGACCCGGTCTACCCGCGCGAGAACGACGTCTATGACACGCGGGTCGATCCGGCGAATCCTGACGTGGCGGCGTATCCGTCGGAGCATCCGACGTACCACGGCCAACACGTCGCAGAAGACGAGTCGCGGCGTCACACGGTTTGATGCGGGTGGCAGTCGCGGCGGGCTCGCAGCCCGGGCCGGTCGTCGGGGCCGGCTCGGGCTTCGTGCCGTCCGGCTCGGGCTTCGTGCCGTCCGGCTCGCAGTACGAGATATCGCACGGTGACCAGCGCGCCGTCGTCGTCGAGGTGGGCGGCGGCGTGCGCGCTTACCGGGTTGGTGAGCGCGACGTGCTCGACCCATACCCGGTCGACCAGATGTGTGACGGCGCGCACGGGACGCCGCTGGTGCCCTGGCCGAACCGACTGGCCGACGGCAAATACTCCTTCGACGGCAGCGATTACCAGGTGCCGCTCACCGAGCCTTCGAAGTCGAACGCGATCCACGGGTTCTTGCGTTGGCGAAACTGGGACTTGCTCGAGCGGTCGGACTCGCGTGTCGTGGTCGGCCACGTGTTGCGGCCGCTGCAGGGATACCCGTTCTGCCTCGACGTCCGAGTGGCGTACGAGTTGGACGACGGGGGGTTGCAGGTGACGACCGTGGCGACGAACGCGGGGGTCACCGCGGCGCCGTGGGCGTGTGGGGCACACCCTTACCTGTCGGGCGGCGGGTCGCTGATCGACGACTGCACCCTCGATTTCACCGCCGGCACGCGCATCGACACCGACTCGAAGCGGCAGCTTCCCGTGGGCGAGGTGCCCGTCGCGGGGTCGGAGTACGACTTCAGTGGCGGTCGCCTGCTGGACTCCCAGAAGATCGACTACGCGTTTCGAGAGGTGGCCCGCGATTCGGCAGGGCGGGCATGGGTGCGGCTGACCGGGCCCGACGGGCGGTGCGCGCAGCTGTGGTGCGACTCGACCTTTCCCTACGTCGAGCTGTTCACCGGCGACACGCTTTCGCCGGATCGTCAGCGGCAGGGCCTCGGTGTCGAGCCCATGACCGCTCCGCCAAACGCCTTCGCCACGGGTCAAGATGTGCGCCGGTTAGAGCCCGGCGAGTCGACGACGCACATCTGGGGTGCTTCGCTGGCTTGAACCGCCGAGGCCCTGGACGTGCGAACTCGCCCAGGGAGCGGGCCCGGCCGAAGGTGCCTGAACTCGTCCCAGGATGGGTCTGTGGAGGCACCTTCGGACCCCCTAGCCCCCTGAACGTGGTCAACTTGGCGGGGTGGCGAGCGCGGGCTCACGCTCGACGGGCCGCTGCAGGTCAACCGAGGCGTCCTCCTGCCCTCCGGACGGCAGCCACTGCAGCCACCGCGGCAGGTACCAGTTGCGCTCTCCCAGCAACGCCATCGTGGCCGGCAGCAACACCGCGCGCACGATCGTCGCGTCGAGCAGCACAGCCATCGCGAGACCGAGGCCGACCTGCTTCATCGACACCTGCGACAGCGTGCCGAAGATGGAGAAGACCGCGACCATGATGACCGCCGCGCTGGTGATGACGCCCGCGGTCGAGGCGATCCCGTGCTCCACCGCGTCATTGGTCGAAAGACCGCGCCGACGGTTCTCGACGATGCGGCTCACGATGAACACGTGGTAATCCATCGACAGGCCGAACAGGATCGCGAACATGAACAGCGGGATCCACGAGGCGATCGACCCGGTCGACGTGTAGCCGAGGATGCCGTCGAACCAGTGGTGCTGGAACACCAGCGTCATGACGCCGTACGACGCGCCGACCGACAGCAGGTTCATCACGATCGCGGTGAGCGCGATCGTCAGCGACCGGAAGGCGGTCAGCAACAAGACCATTGCGAGCCCGAGCACGAAGATGAACACCAGCGGCGCGCGATCGCGCAGCTGCGACCCGAAGTCATACGAGCCGGCCGTTTCTCCAGTGACGTAGGCGTGCACTCCCGGCACCGCGCCGATCGTCGATGGGATCACGTCGTTCCGCAATGTCTTCAACGCGTGGTTGGACGTGGAGTCGGTGCCATCGCCATTCAGCGGGACCGACACGACCGCGACGGTTCCGGCCTCGTTGACACGCGTTTGCAGCGCGGCCGACATCTCGCCAGTGCCGGCGGCCGTCTTCGACAGCTGCTGCAACCCGGCTGTCACAGCGGCGGACCGCACGTCGGACCCGGTCACAACCACTTCCGCCGGGGCCGGCCCGCCCGGGAACGCCGTCGAGATCCGGTCGTAGGTCGCGATGATCGGCAGGCTGGCCGGCAGGTCGCTCGCGCCCGGCAGCGCCGTCTTCATCGTGAACACCGGAATCGCCAGCGCAACCAGCAAGCCGCCGGCAACTGCGGCCGACCACGCCGGACGACGCAGCACCCGTCGCAGCACCGCCCGCCACACGCGGCTCTCGCCGTCCGCCCGACGCAACCGGCGCACGAATGGCACCCGTACCTTCTCGACGCGGTCGCCCAACCACGACAGCAGCGCGGGCAGGATCGTGACCGAGCCGAGGACGGCGATCGCCACCACCAGCACGGTGGCCTCGGCGACACCGGAGAATGTGCCGTTGCCGGTGAGGAAAAGTCCGCTCATCGCGGCCACGACGGTCAGCCCGGAGACGAGCACCGAGCGGCCCGATGTCGCCGCCGCGATCTTGAGCGCGTCAGCCGCGCCGCGACCCTTGGCCCGTTCCTCGCGCTCGCGCTTCAGGTAGAACAGCGTGTAGTCGACGCCGACCGCCAGCCCGATGAGCAACATCACCGACGTCGCGGTGCCGTCGATGTGCACGGCGCGACTCGTGAGGGCCAGCACCCCGCCGGCCGCCATGAACGCGGTCAGGGCGAGTGCCACCGGTATCACCGCCGCGACCAGCGCGCCGAAGACCGCCAGCAAAATCCCTAGTGTCAAAGGGATCGACAGCAACTCGGCGCGATGGAAGTCGTTGTCGAGCGTCTCGCTGAGTGCCTTGTCGGCGCTCGCGTCGCCCGCCTCCTCCACCCGCAGCGAGGGATTCTGCTGCTGCACCTTCGCCACCGCGTCGAGCACCGGCTGCACGCGATCGGTCGCGGTGTCGGCGTCGCCCACCATGTCGAACGTCACGAGCATCGAGCGCCCGTCATGCGAGACGAACTGGCTGCCGGCCGCGTCTATCGGTGAGTGCACGTCGCTCACCGCGCCGGTCGCCTTGACCGCGGTAACGACCTGGGCTACGGCGGCGCGCAGCGTCGCGTCGTCCGGCTTGCCGTTCTTTGTTTGCACCAGGACGTTCTCTGACGCCGGGCTGTTGAACCCGGCGTCGGCCAAGACCGCTTCTGCTTTGGCGGTTTGGCCGTCGGAGTTCTCGGCGTCGGTGAGTTGCTTGGTGCCGAGGGCGCCGCCGATCACCACGGCGACGACGACGAAGAGCAGCCAGCCGATGATCGCCGTCTTTCGATGGCGAGTGCTCCAGCTGCCCATGCGGGCGGCGATGTTCATTGCGGTTCTCCCTTGGACGCTTGATCTGCCTGTAGCAAGGTGCCGGACAATCGCCGCTCGGATCGCCCCGGCTAGCGACCGTTTTCGAGGTGGGGTTAACCCCCCTTCGAACTCGGGAGGTGACGTCATGGGAGTCGGCCGACGGCGCGGATACCTTGGTCCGCGTGACCCACTACTCCGCTTCCGCCGCGAGCCGCGAGGCCGGCCGTCGCAGCCCGTTTCTGACCGGGCTGCTGCGGATGGTGATGCCGCTCACCGACTTGCCGGTGGCGATCGTGACGTTCACGGTTACCGTGACCGGCGTCGCGCTGTCGGCGGGTCTGCTGCCGCTCTTCTTCGCCGGTGTCCCGCTGTTCCTCGTCGTCGGCGCACTCGCGCGCTGGATGGCCGCGTTCGAGCGCAAGCGCATGCGACTGTTCCTCGACGTCGAGATACCTAGTCAAGCCGCGCGCCCGAAGGGCTTGAAGGCGATGTTGAAGGACGGTCCCACCTGGCGGGCGATCGCCTACCACGTCGTGCAGTTTCCGCTGGCGGTACTGACCTTCGGGCTTTGCTTCGGCGGGTTCGGCACCTCGCTCGCGCTCGTGTCGATGCCGGGCTGGGTGTCGCAAGTGCCCGCGCAACGTGCCGACCTCGGGTTTCTCATCGTCTCCGACCACCGAACCGCTTGGGCGGTGTGCGGAATTGGCGTGCTGCTCGCGATCTTCACGTTCGGCGTCACCTACGGGTTGACCACCGCCGAGGGCGCGCTCGCCAGCGCCATGCTCGGCGTCACCGTCAAGGAGCTCGCCGAGCGCGTCGATGTGCTGCAGGGCAGCCGGGCACGCGTCGTCGACTCGGCGGAGGCCGAACGCCGCCGCATCGAGCGCAACCTGCATGACGGCGCCCAGCAACGGCTAGTCGCGCTCGCGATGAACCTAGGCCGGGCCCGCGCCCGCTACGACGAAGATCCCGAGGCGGCGCGTCGGATGCTCGACGAGGCGCACAGCGACGCCAAGCTCGCCCTCACCGAGTTGCGCGACCTCGCGCGTGGCCTGCACCCGGCCGTGCTCACCGACCGCGGACTCGACGCGGAGTTGTCGGGCCTTGCCGCTCGCTCGACGGTGCCGATCACCCTCGACGTCCAAGTCGAGCCGCGCTGCTCGCCCACCATCGAGGCGATCGCGTACTTCGTCGTCAGCGAGGCGTTGACCAACGCGGCCAAGCACGCCAAGGCGACGTCGGCGCGAGTGACCGTCCGACGTGCCGCGCAATCGCTACGCGTCGTTGTCGAGGACGACGGGGTCGGCGGCGCCGACCCGGGCGGTTCGGGGCTGACCGGCCTGGCCGACCGCGTTGGAGGGGTCGACGGTTCGATGCAGGTTCAAAGTCCGACCGGCGGCCCGACTGTCATCACCGTGGAGTTGCCATGCGCGTCGTGATCGCGGAGGACTCTGTCTTGCTGCGCGAGGGGTTGTCGCGATTGCTCGACGAGTCGGGTTTCGACGTCGTCTCCGCCGTCGCCGATGGCGAGAGGGCGATCCGCGCGGTCGAGGAGCAGCAGCCACAGGTTGTGGTCCTCGACGTCCGGATGCCGCCGACCTTCACCGACGAAGGGCTGCGCGCGGCGCTCGTGATTCGCAGCCGTTGGCCCGACATCGCGGTGCTTGTCTTCTCGCAATACGTGGAGGAGCGGTACGCGACCGAACTGCTCGCCGGTGAGACGCGCGGCGTCGGCTACCTGCTCAAAGACCGGGTCGCGGACGTCGTCGAGTTCGTCGACGCCCTTCGCCGGGTGGCCGACGGCGGCACAGTGCTCGACCCCGAGGTGGTGCAACAACTCTTGGCTCGCAGTAGGCGCAAACACCCGCTCGATGTGCTGACGGCGCGCGAGAAGGAAGTGCTCGCGCTCATGGCGGAAGGGCGCTCCAACGGTGCCATCGCGCAACAACTCGTCGTGGGCGAGGGCGCCGTCGAGAAGCACGTCAGCAGCATTTTCACCAAGCTCGGTTTGTTGCCCGCCGAGTCAGACCACCGCAGGGTGCTCGCCGTCCTGCGCTATCTCGAGAGCTGACGGAGGACGCGATGATCGGAACAGGAGGTCGCGTCACCGCGCTCGCGATCGGGATCCCGTTGGCGCTGGGCGTGATGGGCTGGCAGGCGTTCAGCATGGTCGGCCTCATGGCGCAGACCAGCGAGCATCACGCCGAGACCTATCCCTGGCCAGGAGGGGAGATCTCAGTGGATGTCTCCTCGGGCAGCGTCCACGTGGTGGTCGGCGACAGCGAACGTGTGGGCGTTTCTTACACCGAGCACTACCAGCTGAAGGAGCCCACGACGTCGGTGTCGAGCAGCGCCGCTGGATTGCAGATCAAGGCGCGCTGCCCGAGCGGCATCTTCAGCAACAACTGTGAGATCAACTACGTGCTCACCGTCCCGTCGTCCGCGAAACTGACGATTCACACCGGCGATGGGGGCGTGCAGGTGGCCGACGTGGCCGGAGCGTTGAACCTCGACACGGGTGACGGCGGCGTTTCCTTGGACGGCGTGACCGGTGACGTCCAAGCGCGCACGGGCGACGGCGGCGTGCACGCGACCGGCCTGCGGTCTACGGCGCTGCAAGCGCACACCGGCGACGGCGGCATCGACTTGGAGTGGGCGAGCGCTCCGACGACGGTCGCCGTCACGAGCGACGACGGTGGCGTGCACATCGCCGTGCCGAAGGGCAGCGGGCCATACCAAGTCGACGTGTCGAGCGGCAACGGTGGCCGCGACATCTCGGTGCCCACCGACTCGAACGCGCGATCGAGCATCACCGTGCACACCGGCGACGGCGGAATCAGCGTCGGGTACCCGTGACCCGCTAGACAGCGGCGGCCGGCTTGCTCGCGGCCGCCGCGCTGGCAGCTGTCGCGACCGGCAGGGTGGGCAACGCGACGACGGCGGCCTCGGGCGCGACCGTCAGCGTCGCCGCGCCGGCGGCGGGAAGATCGGCAGGGGCGTCGGAGGCCGGAGCGGCCGCCATCCGGGGCTGCGGGGAGAAGGAGCGCTCGAATTTGTCGAGTGCGGCTAACAGACCGAAGAAGAACAGCGGCAGCCCGACCACGGTCAGCAGCAGTAACAGGCCGACTTGGGCGAATCCCGCGCCCATCAATGCCTCCTTCGTCCCCCCGGTGCGCCCCCGATGTGCTCGCGCCGAGAATTCCCGTGAATCGCTGCGCGACGGCGAAATCCTATGACCTCGCGCTCGCGCGGTTGCGCACGCGTCCTTCGACATGCGAATCGAACCGTACAGACCATCGCCCGGATTGCCCTTGCTGAAACGCCTCACTGTGCCCGGCGTGTCGCCGTCCCAGCACAGAAATGCGGCTTGTTTCGCCGCACCGACACCGGGCAGTTGACGTGTCGGATGTCATACACCAAAACCTGAGCGATCACGTGAGGCGACGATGCGCATCGGCTATTTCTTGGCCAGCGAGGAATATGGCCCGGTCGAAATAGTGCGGCAGGGCCGGCTCGCCGAAGACCACGGGATGACCTCGGTCTGGATCTCCGATCACTTCCATCCGTGGAACGACGAGCAGGGCGAGAGCTCCTTTGTCTGGACGACGATCGGCGCGCTCGCGCAGGCCACCCAGCTCTCGATCACCACCGCCGTCACCTGCCCAACCGTGCGCATCCATCCCGCGATCATCGCGCAGGCGGCCGCCACCGCGGGGGCGCTGGCGCCGGGCCGGTTCAGGCTCGGCCTGGGCAGCGGCGAGGCGCTGAACGAGCACATCTTCGGCGATCCGTGGCCGAGCATCGACGTCCGGCTCGACATGCTCGAGGAGGCGGTCGAGGTGATTCGCGAGCTGTTCACCGGCGAGGTGGTGCGCCATCGCGGTGAGCACTACGACGTCGATCACGCTCGGCTGTACACGCTGCCGGAAAATCCGGTGCCGATCTACCTGTCCGGTTTCGGGCCAGCGTCAGCGAAGGTCGCCGGCCGGATCGCGGATGGCTTCATCAACACGAAGCCCGACGCCGAGCTCGTGCGGGCCTTCCAAGACGCCGGCGGCCGCGGCAAGCCGACGTCGGCAGGCATGAAGGTGTGCTGGGCGCCTACCAAGGAGCAGGGCGTCGAGACCGCGCACCGGGTGTGGGCTAACGAGGAACTGCCCGGTGAGCTGGCGCAGGTGTTGCCCAACCCCGAGCACTTCGAGCAGGCCAGCGAACTGGTCACCCCGGACATGGTGGCTCAAAGCGTGCCATGTGGTCCGGATCCGCAGCCCTACGTCGAGCAGATCAAGAAGTACGCCGACGCCGGGTTCGACGAGCTGCATATCCAGCAGATTGGTCCAGACCAGGAGGAGTTCTTCACCTTCTTCGCCAAGGAGCTGCAGCCGCTGCTGCCGTCGTGATCTGCGGCTTATCTTCCGGCCACAAGCGCCGATGAGAAATCGGAACGACATTCGATCATTGGCGCGCCGGCCCGTTGGCGCGCCCGCCTCGCGTCGATGGGACCCAGATGGCAGCCTGGCTTGACCGTTCGCGCAGCACCGTGCGCCGCTGGCTGATCACGGCCGGTCGACGGCTTTCGCTACGTGTCCGGTTCTTCCTCGGTCTGACGGTCGCCGCCGCGCCGCTCATCGTCGGTCTCGTCGTGATCGCCAGCGCCGCCGGAGACGGCCAGACCGTTGGCGAGAGCGCCGACCTGCGCCGGTACGCGGTGATCGCGCTCATCGTCGGCCTGGTCGTCGGGATGTTCGCGGCCTGGCGGCTCGCGCTCGTGGTGATCCGTCCGGTGCGGCAGGCGGTCGCCGTGCTCAGCCAAGCCGCGGAAGGCAACTTTCGGCCGCGACTGGTCGGCGCCCGACGGGTCGACGAGTTCGGCGAGATGGCCCGGGCGCTGAACACCATGCTCGACAACGCGGCGGACGCGCTGTTCGCGGTGGGCGCCGGCGTCCAAACCCTCACCGCGACCTCGCAGAAGCTGCGCCAGACGGCCGGCCAGCTCGGGTCGTCCGCCGATCACGCCTCCGACCAGTCGACCAAGGTCTCTTTCGCGGCCGACC
Organism: Acidothermaceae bacterium; assembly: GCA_025925185.1. The sequence continues at coordinate 4,263 of JAICLV010000007.1, read as the reverse complement.
AGGTCAGCCTGAGCGTCGTCAGCGCCGCCGCGGGATCGGAGCAGATGGAGACCGCGATCCGCGACATCGCCGACAACGCCGCGCAGGCCGCCAGCATCGCCGCGGAGGCTGCGGCGACCGCCGAGCGGGCGAACGGAACCGTCGCGAAGCTCGGCGAGAGCTCAGCCGAGATCGGCAACATCTTGAAGGTGATCACCTCGATCGCCCAGCAGACCAACCTGCTCGCCCTCAACGCGACGATCGAGGCCGCCCGCGCGGGCGACGCCGGGAAGGGTTTCGCGGTCGTCGCGAGCGAGGTGAAAGACCTCGCGCTCGCCACCGCCAGGTCGACCGACGACATCGCCCAGATGATCGCCGCGATCCAGGCGGACGCCGCCGAGGCCGTCGCGATGATCCGTGACATCGGGGCCGTCGTCGACCGCATCAACGACTTCCAGTCGACGATCGCCGGCGCGGTCGAGGAGCAGACGGCGAGCACGAACGAGATGACCCGGTCGATCGCCGACGCCGCATCGGCGTCCGGTGACATCGCGGCGACCATCGTGAACGTCGCCGCCGCGGCCCTCTCGACCGCGAGCAGCGTCGACGACACCCGGGAGGCGTCGGTCGACGTCAATCGCACGGCCGAAGAGCTGGCCACGGTCGTCGGCCGGTTCCGCTACTAGCCCACGCCGCCTGGCGCTATGCTCTCTCGCACAAAGGTCTAGACCTTTCGGGAGGAGCTGCGGATGAGCGAGATCGACCGGCTGGTCAACGCCTGCCTCCTTCCGGGATTTGCCGGCGGCGACGTGCCGCCCGAGTGGGTGCACGATGCGTTGCAAGAGGGCCTCGCCGGCATCGTCATCTACGGCTCGAACCTCGTGGACGACGGGGCCATCGGCCGCATCTCGCTGTCGTTGCGGGAGACCGCTCCCGACCTCCTCGTCGCCATCGACGAGGAGGGTGGCGACGTCACCCGGCTCGACTACCTGCGCGGCAGCGGCTATCCCGGCAACCTGGCCCTTGGCGTGGTCGACGACCTCGAGCTGACCTACCAGGTCGCGTCGTCCATCGCCGCGGACCTCGTGGCGAACGGCGTGAACTACAACCTCGCGCCTTCGGTCGACGTCAACAGCGACCCCGACAACCCCGTGATCGGAGTGCGGTCGTTCGGCTCCGACCCCGCGCGGGTCGCCGCGCACGGCGTCGCCTACATCAAGGGTATGCAGGATGTCGGAATCGCCACCGCCGCAAAGCATTTCCCCGGCCATGGCGCGACCGTCGCCGACTCGCACCACGCGTTGCCGACCATCGACGCCGACCTCTCGACCTTCCGGCGCCGGGAGCTGCCACCGTTCGTCGCCGCGATCGAGGCAGGCGCGACGAGCGTCATGACGTCGCACGTTGTCTTCACCGCGCTCGACCCCGACGAGCCGGCGACCCTCAGCAGACGGATCCTGCACCGGTTGTTGCGCGAGGAGTTGGGCTACGACGGCGTCCTGGTGACCGACGCGCTCGACATGCAAGGAGCGTCGGGCCGCTACGGCATCGCAGGCGCCGCGGTGCGGGCGTTTCTCGCCGGCGCCGACCTGTTGCTGCTCGGCTCCATGGACGGTGAGGAGCACTGCGCCCAGATCCGACAGGGCATCGCGCAGGCGATCCGAGACGGCCAGCTCGACGTGCGGATGTTGGAGGCGGCGGCCGGCCGTGTCGACAAGCTACGGGCGTGGTCGGCGCCCAGCGCGAAGTCCAATACCCGAGTAGCGCGAGACATCGGGTTGTTCGCGGCGCGTCGCGCTGTGCGCGCGCGTGGCGACGTCGTCCTTCGTTCGGCTGCGACGGTCGTCAACCTCAGCGCGCCCTCGAACCTCGCGGTCGGTGAGGCGCATTGGAGTCTCGCCGAGCAACTCGGGGTCTTCGACCTCCTCGCCGGCGAGTTAACCGTGACAGAGCAAGGGCCACGTGTCGACGAGGTGGTCGCACAACTGCCTGTCGGGGCCGCGGTCTTGGTGGTGCGCGACGCGTATCGACGACCGTGGCAACGCGCCTGGGCGCAGGGGTTCCTCGCCGCGCGGCCCGGCACCGTGCTCGTCGCGATCGGCATGCCGGACGACGAGAGGTTGGCCACCGGCGCCAGCGTGTGCACCTTTGGCGCGGGCGCGGTGAACCTGCGGGCTGGCGCGGAGATGCTCGCAGGTCGCTGACGAAGTCCGCGTTTTACTAGGGGCAGCAGCGGAAAATCCTCAGCAGTGGCAGCAAAATCTCCGGTCCGGCGGACGCGACTGAGGCGTTCGCGTTGCGGAGGGCCAGGCATCACCAGGCGGCGTCGCGGCAACGGCTTCGCGTACTACTACGGCGACGGCACGCGGGTGACCGACGCCGATGTGCTGGCGCGCATCTCCGGCCTCGTGCTGCCGCCGGCGTGGAAGGACGTGTGGATCTGCCCCTGGTCGAACGGCCACGTGCAGGCGCTGGGCACCGACGCCGCCGGCCGACGGCAGTACCGCTACCACGACGACTGGCGGTTGCTGCGCGACGCTGAGAAGCACGAGCGGGTGCTCAGCATGGCGGTCGCGCTGCCGCGGGTGCGGGAGACGATCGCGAAGGACATGAAAGACACCGCCGCAGGCGGGGTCGGACGACGTGCGGTGCTGGCCGCCGCCGTGCGGCTGCTCGACCTCGGGTTCTTCCGCGTTGGTGGCGAGGCGTACGCAGATGAGCACAGCACTTATGGCCTGGCCACCTTGCGCAAAGATCACGTCACCATCGACGGTGAGGCGTTGGTCTTCGAGTACGACGCGAAAGGCGGCAAGCACCGCGTCGTGTCGCTCGTCGACGACGACGTGCGCAGGCTCGTCACGGTCTTGAAGCGGCGACGTGGCGGCGGCGACGAATTGCTCGCCTACAAGGATGACAAGGGTCACTGGCACGACGTCCGCAGCGGTGACATCAACGATCACCTGCGCGACCTGTCCGACATCGACATGACCGCCAAGGACTTCCGCACCTGGCACGCGACGGTGTTGATGGCGGTCGCCTTGGCGGTGTCATCGTCGGTCACCGCGCCCGCCGCTCGCGAGCGAGCGATCGCGCGCGCTTACAGGGAAGTCGCCGGCTACTTGGGCAACACACCTGCGGTCTCTCGCAAGTCGTACGTCGACCCGAAGGTCGTCGACTTGTTCGAGCAGGGCATCACGATCGCGCGAGCGCTGGAGAAGCTGGGCAGCGAACCGCGATACGGGCTCGCGACCCAGGGCGCGGTCGAGGAGGCCGTCGCGCGGATGCTGACCAGTCCGAAAGCGGCCGCCGCCACGCGAGTGAGGACGGGCCGGTCGAAGTAAGCAGGTCGGGTCATTTCATGCGCCTGCCTCTAGCGGCAGATAGTCGCGCCCGCCATGATCGGAACTGATGCCAACCGAACAACCCTCCCCAGCCGACACGTCGCTCACCGTGACCACTGCCGAAGGCGGCGCATGGGCGATCGTCAGCGTGCGCGGCGAGATCGACGTCTCGACGGCCGGATCGCTCGAGGACGCGTTGCGCGCCTGCCTCGCGTCGTCCGGGCGGGTGATCATCGACTTGTCGGGCGTGCGCTTCATGGACTCCACCGGTCTCAACGTCTTGATGCGCGCGCAAAGCGGCAGTTCGGATGAGCCGGCCCACGTGCTGCGGCTGGCGGCGGTTCCTGAGCGGGTGTCAAAGCTGCTGCGGCTCACCCAACTCGACCAGGTCTTCCCGGTGTTCGACAGCGTCACGGCGGCAGAGACCGCGCCCCTCGCGGCCGGCTAACTCGCCACGATCACCAACGCGACCGCCAGCAGCACCACGCCGCACGCGATCGCCCGCAGCGCCTGCTCCAACGGCCTCGTCAAATCGGACGACGTGAGGTGTTGCTCGCGACCGTCGGCGAGCGTCGCGACGGTCGCGATCACGCGCACCCGGCGGCGCAGCCAACGCGCCGGCGTGCTGAGCGCGCGCTGGGCGAGCGTCAGGGTGAATGATGCGGCGGCCGCCACGACGGCGGCCGCGCTGATCGTCCAGTGCTGCGCGTAATAGCCGGTGATCGTCGGGAAGGCGCCCCACGCCAAACCGAATCCCACCGCGTTGTGTGCCGCGCCGCCGAACCACTCGAGGTTGTAGGCGAACGCGATCGCGGCTCCGACCACGATGAACGGCAACAGCCGCAACCCTCCGACAAGCCAGCCGATCGCCGCGGGCGCGGCGCTCGAGATGACCGCCACGGCGAGGAGGTGGGGGGCGGGAAATCCCCGGCGCAAAGGGGGG
>JAICLV010000167.1 GCA_025925185.1 Acidothermaceae bacterium | reverse complement strand
GATCTGGTCCATCGCGAGGATCGAGAAGTTGATCGTCATGATCTCGACGACGGGTCGCAAGCCAAGCATCGCCGCGCCGATCGCGGCCCCGACGAAGCCCTCCTCCGCGATCGGGGTGTCGCGTACCCGCTCGGGCCCGAACTCCGTGAGCAGGCCCGCGGTGATCTTGTACGAGCCCTCGAAGACGCCGATCTCCTCGCCCATCAAGAACACGTTGGAGTCCCGGACCAGCTCCGAGCGCAGTGTGTCGTGCAGCGCCTGGCGATAGGTGATGACAGCCACGGTGAAATCGCCTTTCGCTTATGCGCTGAGCAATGGGTCGCCGGGCAGCTCGCGCGGCGCGTTGACGACCGGGGTGGCGTACGCGTGCGCGAAGAGCTGATCGGGGGTGGGGTGCGGGGAGTTGTCGGCGAACTCGACGACCGCGTTCACCTGCGCCTCGACGTCGTTGTCGAGCGCGGCGAGTTCGGCCGCGTCGGCGACGCCGGCGTCGATGAGACTCTTGCGGTAAGCGGCAACCGGGTCGAGGTCTTGCAACCGCCGCACCTCTTCCTTGCTGCGGTACTTCGCGGGGTCGACGACGCTGTGGCCGCGCAACCGCCAGCTCGTCGCCTCGAGGATTGACGGTTGCCGGTCCTCGCGGGCCATCCGCAGCGCCTCCGTCATCGCTTCGCGACACGCGATCACGTCGTTGCCGTCGACCCGCACGCCGGGGATGCGGTACGCGCAGCCGCGCTTGTACAGGTCGGGCTCTCCGGCGGCCTTCTCAACCGGGGTTCCCATGCCGAGCCGGTTGTTGATGACGACGTAGACGATCGGCAGCTTCCAGATCGCGGCCAAGTTGAGCGACTCGTGCCACGCCCCGATGTTCGTGGTCGCGTCGCCCAGCTGGCAGACCACCGCCTCGGTCTCTGGCCCGCCGGGGCCGCGATACGTGATGGCTAGCGCCGCGCCGGTCGCCGGTGGGATCTGGCCTCCGACGATGCCGTATCCGCCGAGTAGGCGTGCGTCGACGTCGAACAGGTGCATCGAGCCGCCCCAGCCCTTCGACACCCCCGTCGTCCGGCCGAAAAGCTCCGCCATGACGCGGCCGGGCTCGATGCCGCGAGCGATCGCGTAGCCGTGCTCGCGATAGGTGGTGAACAGGTAGTCACGCGGCTGCATCGCCGACATCAGGCCGACGACCGTCGCCTCTTCGCCCAGGTTGAGGTGGCAGTAGCCGCCGATTTTGGCGCGCTGATACATCTCCGCGGAACGCTCCTCGAAGCGGCGGATCAGCTGCATCTCTCGGTAGTAGCCGCGCAGCAGCTCGGGCGGCTCGGAGCCGAAAACGCTCTTCGCGTCTCGCGGCCTACTCGAACTACTCGAACTACTCGACCTACTCGGCGCGGTCGACTTGCTCGCTGCCTTGGGTGCGGCCGTCTTCTTTTGGGCGGGTGGCACGTGATCTCCTTCAGGCGCCGGGAGGCTGGGGCTGATGCACGAAGCGCACGGTGTCGGCGGCGCAGGTGGGGCAGGACGCCGGTGGTCGCTCGCCTCTCACCTGCGTGCCGCAGACCTCGCACACCCACTCCATCGCGATGAGCGCGACGATGTCGGCGCGCGACACGATGCCGACGAGCTGCCCGGCTGACAACACGGGCACACGGCGGATACGGCGATCGACCAAGAGATGGCGGACGTCGTCGACCTCGGCTTCCTCGCTCACGCTGACGATGCCGGGCGACATGACGTCGGCCGCGGTCGGCCCGTCCTTGGAGATGAGGTCGTGCTCGCTGACCAGCCCGACGACCGCGCCGGAGGCGTCGACGACGGGGACCGCGCTGATGCGGTGTTGAACGAGCAGTTGAGCGACATCGGCGGCGGGCATGTCGACGCTGGCCGTGTACACCGGCGCCTTCATGATCTCTTTGACCTTCATCGGTTCGCCCCGCGCAACTTGTCGCGTCGGGCGCGGCAATCCGGCGCTGGCTTCGCAGCGGTCCGGGAGTTGCTCACGGCAGCCGACGACTTGTGGTCGATTGGCGTGCCTCAGCCTACCCGGCGGCCCGGGTGCGAAGACGCCTGGGATCGCGGTCGGCGATCTTCGACCGACGGCCGGCGCGTTGGCGCGCGAGGTCGGCGATGATGGGCACATGCCCCGTGTGATCGACCTCAACGCCGACCTCGGCGAGTCGTTCGGCGCTTACACGATGGGCGACGACGCCGCGTTATTCGACGTCGTCACGAGCGCGAGCGTCGCTTGTGGCTTTCACGCTGGCGACCCGACGGTGATGACCCGCACGGTGCGGCTCGCCGTCGAGCGCGGGGTGGTCGTCGGAGCGCACGTCGGGTACCGCGACCTGCAAGGCTTCGGCCGACGCGATATCGCGATGCCCTCGCCGCAGCTGACCGCCGACGTGCTCTACCAAATCGGCGCCCTCGACGGCATCGCCCGGGCGAACGGCGCTCGGGTCGCTTATGTGAAGGCGCACGGCGCGCTGTACAACACCGCGGCGGTCGATCCGGACGTCGCGCGCGCCCTGGTCGAGGCGGTGCGGGCGTTCGACCCGTCGTTGCCGGTGCTCTCGCTGCCCGGCTCCGAGGTGTTCAAGGCCTGCGCCGAGGCAGGTCTTCGTGCGGTCGGCGAATGCTTCGCCGACCGGGCCTATGACGCTGACGGCCGCTTGGTTCCGCGGTCGAGGTCGGGTGCGGTCATCCAGGAGCCCGACGCGGTGGTCTCCCGGGCGCTCGCCATGGCAACGGCCGGTCAAATCGTCGCGGACGACGGCGCCACCGTGCGGCTCGCGGTGGAGTCGATGTGCGTGCACGGCGACACCCCGGGCGCCGCGGCGCTGGCCGCGGCGGTCCGCGACGCGCTGGTCTTTGCGGGCGTCGAGTTGAGGCCGTTCGCGTGACGGCGTTCGGCGTCCACGAGGTCGGGGAGTGGGCGCTGCGCTTTGACGTCCCGCCGGGCGAGCGGATTGCCGTGGCGGCGCGGCTGCGGGCGGCGGCCGGGCCCGGCGTCGACGACGTCGTGCCGGGGGAGGGCAGCGTGCTGGTGCGGTTCGCGCCGGGTTCACCCGTCGACGCCGAGCGGTTGCTTGAGTTGGCGAACACCGACGTCGGGTCGGCGCAGGTCAGCGACGAGGTGACGGTCGTGGTCCCCGTGCGCTACGACGGGCCCGACCTGGACGACGTCGCGACGCTGTCCGGGCTGACGCCGACGCGCGTCGTCGATGCGCACCTGGCCGGCGACTACGTGGTCGCGTTCATGGGATTCTCCCCAGGATTCCCTTACCTGGATGGGCTTTCTGCCGACTTGCGGGTGCCGCGGTTAGGCACGCCGCGGGTGCGGGTCGACGCCGGGTCGGTGGCGATCGCGGGCGCTCGGTGTTGCGTGTACCCAGGCGCCACGCCCGGTGGCTGGCGGATCATCGGGCACACCGAACTCGCCGTTTTCGACGCGGCCGCGTCGCCGCCAACGCCCTTCGCGCCCGGACGACGGGTGCGGTTCGTCGAGGCGGTCGCTTGATCGTCGTCGAGAGGCCGGGATTGCGCACGATGGTGCAAGACCGCGGGCGGATCGGCATGGCGCATCTCGGCGTTCCTCGCTCAGGCGCCGCCGACTCGTTGAGCGCGTCGTTTGCCAACGCGATCGTCGGCAACCCTGCTGGCGCCGCGGTGCTGGAGACGACGCTGACGGGCCCGACGCTTTGGTTCGAGTCGGAGGCGATGATAGCGGTGACCGGGGCGGTGGCCGATGTTCTGCTCGACGGTAAGCCGGTCCGATTCGGTGCCGCTGTAAGGGTTTCGTCGGGCCAACGACTTTCGATCGGCACCGCGCGTGAAGGGTTGCGCTCATACCTCGCCTTGGCCGGCGGCGTCGAAGTGCCGCGGGTGCTCGGGAGCCGGTCGACCGACACGCTCTCGAGAATCGGCCCAGCGCCGCTTGCCGCCGGTGACGTTTTGCCGATCGGCGCCCCGCCGATCGCGTCGTCCGACCCGTTTGTCGCCAAGCAGGGCTATGTCAGCAAGGAGCTATTGGCGAGTGTGCTGCCGGCTGCGAGTCGCGCGGTGCGCGTCGTCCGAGGGCCCGATACCACCGACGCGACGATGAATGCTCTTTGCTCGCAGGTGTTTTCGGTGTCGCAGCATGCCGACCGTGTCGGTGTCAGGTTGACCGGCGCGGTCGTGGGTGGTGGCGAGGTCGCGACCGCCGGAATGGTGAGCGGCGCGATCCAACTGCCGCCTGACGGCGCGCCCGTGGTGTTGCTCGCCGACCACGCCGTCACCGGCGGCTACCCGGTCGTCGCGGTGGTCGTCGAGGCCGACCTGCCGATCGTCGCGCAGGCTCGGCCCGGCGTCGCGCTGCGTTTCCGCGCGGTGTCGGTGGGAGAGGCGCGAAAAGCGTGGGCGGACGTCGAAGAAAGCCTCGCGTCGGCACGGACATTCGGGCGCTGAAACTCCACAATCAGTGATGTCCGGCGGATGGCGCCGCCAGGGATCGGGAGTGGCCGTGCGAAATCTCCATCGTGTTGTGGTTGTGGGTGTTCCCCTAGTCGCGGCGAGCCTGGTCGCCGGTTGCTCGTCGTCCTCGCGCACGTCCCAACCGCTCATGCAAGGGCCGTCAGCGCCGGCGCCGGGCACTGCTCAAGCAACGGAGGCGGCGCCGAGTTCGCCCGCGACGTCTGCGCCGGGCGCGCCCGGCGGCCCTGCGCAGGTCGACCTCACGTTCAGCGGAGCTGTCGCCGGGCACCTCGACAACCCGGTGCAGGGGCCGAAGTATGCGTGCGGCACGCCGAGCTATCCCGATCTTTGGGTGCTGAACGACGTCGAGGGCACGGTCGCCGGAAAGACTTACGCGGTGCACATAGACGTCAACAACTTCACCGGTCAGGGCAAGCAAACCGGCAACGTCGTCATCGATGTCACCATCGT
>JAICLV010000136.1 GCA_025925185.1 Acidothermaceae bacterium | reverse complement strand
GCCGATGCCGGTCGCGGCGGTGAGTGACCAACCGGTGATCGACCGGAGTCCGGCGAGGAACGGCCCGCCGCCGACGCGCCACCCGACGACGGCGAGCACCGCCGCGCCCGCGAACAGTCGCAGTAGCGCGCCCCGCCGGATCACGGCACCACCAACATCACGGCACCACCAACATCACGGCACCACCAACATCACGGCACCACCAACATCACGGCACCACCAGGAAGTCGTGGTGGTGAACCGTCACGCGCAAACGTCGGGCGGCCAACTCAGCTAGCCGCCGGTCGACGTAGTCGGTCGCCAGCGCGGCCAGGCCCGGGTCCTGCTCGCACGCCGCGGCAAACCATCCTGCGAGCCACGCGGCCAGCAACTCGGCGTCGTCCGGGCCGAGTGTCCAGGGACTCGATCGCACCACCACGTCGGCGCCGCGCCGGGCGAACATGTCGATCGCGACCCGCACTGCGTCGGGGCCGAGCAACCGCCCACGAGCGGTTTCGCGCCGCTGATGCGCGTTGAACGCGCCGTCGATCGCGGTGTCGATGGGGTCCGGCGGTGTCAGCTCGACCCGCCCGATGACGGAAAGCGTCACGAGCACAGGGCAGTTGGCGCTGACGCAGGTCGTGACAAGTCGGGCGAGTTCGTCAGCGGTGAGCATGTCGAGCAGCGCGGACGCCGTGACGAGGTCGGCGCCGCTGAGCTCGTCGACGTCAAGCCGGGTGATGTCGCGCAACCGCGTCTCGACGTCGACCGCTGTGCCGTCCACCGCGCGCGGCCGACGTTGGGCCGCGCGCTCGAGAAGGTCGGGCTCGCGGTCGTACAACACCCATCGTTGGGGCCCGGGCAGCAGCGGCGCGAGCCATCGCACCATCGAGCCAGTGCCACAGCCGAGGTCATGCACGACGACGCGTGGTCGACCGGCCAGCAGTCGCCGCACCTCATCAGCGAGGTCAGCCGCGCGGGCGGCAGCGTCTGCCGGTTCGCGCAATGCCAACCAGTTGGCGCTTAGACCCTCTGCCATCGTCGTCATACCGAGACCTCGAGCGAGGTCATGGTCCGCTGCAGCACCCGTTCGACGACGTCCGCCGTCTCCGCCCACGGGCGAAGGATGCCGCGTCGATGCGCCGCCGCAGATCGCCAGTCCGCACGCAGTGCGGCGCCGTCCAACCATTCGCGCAGGGTCATCGACATCGCGACGGGACTTTGAGGTGGCACGAGGCGGCCTGGTGGTCGCCCGCCACGGTCTTGACCGAGCGCCTCAGCGACACCGCCGACGTCGGTTGCCAACACGGGTATGCCATGCGCGAGCGCCTCGGTGACGACCATGCCGTAGCTCTCGGAATGCGACGCGCTGAGCAGCAAATCTGTTGTGCGATAGGTGGTTTCGAGCGCCTCGCGATCGAGCGGACCAGCGAAGGACAGCCGCGCGGCGATGCCGTCGGACGCGGCTTGTCGCCGCAGTCGGACGACGAACGCCGGGTCAAGGTCGAGCGCTCCGACAAGCACACAGTGCCACCGCAAATCAGCCACGCGGCCGAGCGCCTCGATCAACACGTCGTGGCCCTTGTGTGGGGCGACGGCTCCGACGCACAGCAAGTTGCCGCCTCTGCTTGAGAATTCGGCAAAGGCACCCGCGTCAGCGCCGGGCGATGCGACATACACCTCGTCGGCGGCGATCGGGTACCTGCGAAGGAGTTCGTCGCGCGACCACGCGCTCGTTGTGACGACGGCTCGTGCGGCTGCGAGCACATGGGCCTCGTCGGCGGTCGCGAACGGCATGTGCGACAAGACGACGAGTCGCAACCGTCGCGCGTGCGCAAGGAAGACGTCGGTCGCGGCGGTCGCGACGATCGCGTCGACGAGGACGACGGCGTCGTCGGGAATTAGGTCGACGCAACTTGCCAAACTCGGCCCGTCGAAGTGCGTGCAGACTCGCCATCTGCGGGCCGACAGCTCGTCGCACAGCCGCCGGTCATAGACGTTCCCGCCACTCGGCCGCCTGGGGTCGTCCATGCTGGCGGGCACGACGACGTGCACCACGTCGGTCATCGCAACGGCCGTTCGTAGCTTGCCCAGGCGACGTGTGACTCGTGCAATGTCACGGCGATGGCCGCGATGCCGCGCGCGTTCTCACCGAGTGCGCCGCGGTTGACGCGGTCGACCAGCCGATCGGCCACCACCTGCGCCAACAACTCGGTCGACGTGTTGACGCCGGCAAACTCCGGCTCGTCGTCGAGGTTGCGATAGTTCAGCTCGTCGAGCACAGCGCGCAGTTGCTGCGTGGCGCAGCCGATGTCGACGACGATGTTGTCGGCGCCGAGCGTCTCTCGACGAAACGTCACGTCGACGACGTACGTGGCGCCGTGCAACCGTTGTGCGGGGCCGAACACCTCGCCGCGAAAGCTGTGCGCGACCATCATGTGGTCGCGTACGGTCACGGAGAACACGTCGCCCCCTCGTACGAGATGACGTGGCACAGCGCTGGCAGGCTGCCGTCGGCCAGTTTTGCCATGACCACAGGCAATTCGTCGAAGCTTGAGCTGCCGGTCAGCAACGCGTCGAAGGCGCCGTCACGCAACAACGCAAGGGCAAGCGCGAGCCGGTCTCGCGTCGTCCGAGTCTGTCGTCGCGCCGGCGCCACCGCGCCGACCTGGCTCGCGCGCACACTCAGCCGGCCGGCGTGGAAGACGCCGCCGAGCGACACGTTGACGGACGTGTCGCCGTACCAGCTCAACTCGATGACATTTCCTTCAGGGGCAAGGAGTTCGAGGCTGCGTTGCAGGCCAGCGGCGGTGGCGCTGGTGTGGACGACGATGTCGCGTCCACGCGGCGCGTCGTCCGGCGTGCTGAACGCGACGCCGAGCTTCGCGGCGACGTCGGCGCGGCTTTGGTCGACGTCGACCAGCGTCACCTCGACACCCGGGATCGCGGCGAGCAACCGCGCGACGCAGCACCCGACCATCCCGGCCCCGACGACGGCGACGCGGTCACCGAGCAACGGCGCGGCGTCCCACAACGCGTTGACGGCGGTCTCGACCGTGCCGGCGAGCACGCCGCGCGATGGGGGGACGTCGTCCGGCAACGCGATGACGGCGCCGGCCGGGACGACGTAGCGGGTCTGGTGGGGGTACAGGCAGAAGACCGCGCGGCCGCGCAGGTCGGCCGGGCCCGACTCGACGACCCCGACGTTGAGGTACCCGTATCGCACCGGCCCGGGGAAGTCGCCGTCCTGGAACGGCGCGCGCATCGTCGTGCGCTGGCCGGCCGGCACGCCACCGCGAAAGACCAGCGTCTCGGTGCCACGGCTAATGCCCGAATACAGGGTGCGGACGACGACCTCGCCGGGCGCTGGCTCGGGCAGCGCGACGGGCCGGATCTCACCGACGCCCGGCCGGACGACCCAGAACGCGAATGCGTCACTCACCTGGCGGGCCTCCCGTCGTCGGTGTCGAGGGTCGCTGGATCGCGTCGGGCGCGCGGCGCGCTCCCGGCCGGTGGTACTGGCCGTTGATACGCACATCCGCGACAGACGGTTCGAACCCTTTGACAGCTGGCAGCATACTGAGTATTAATACTGAGTATGTCGATACGCTACGGGCTGCTTGCCCTCCTCGCCGACGGTCCGCGCTACGGCAACCAGCTGCGGTCCGAGTTCGAGCACCGCACGGCCGCCACCTGGCCGCTCAACGTCGGGCAGGTCTACACGACGATGTCCCGCCTCGAGCGCGACGGCCTGGTCGAGCCGGCCGGCGACGACGGCGACGGCCACGCCCTCTACCGGCTGACCGAGGCCGGGCGGGCCGATCTCGACGCGTGGTGGCGGACCCCCGTGCGGCGCGAAGGCCGGCCGCGCGACGAGCTCGCGATCAAGTTGGCGCTCGCAGTCACGGTTCCCGGGGTCGACGTGCGCGCGCTCGTGCAGTTGCAGCGCAACGACACGATCCGCTCGCTGCAGGAGTACACCCGCCTCAAGGCCAGCCAACCGGAGCCCGATCTCGCCTGGCAGCTCGTGCTCGACGCCCTCGTCTTCCAGGGCGAGGCGGAGATCCGCTGGCTCGACCACTGCGAGGCCCGGCTCGCCCGCGACGCGGGGCTCGCTCGAGAACAGTTCGGACGACGCGAGGTCGGTGCGACCTCGCCGTCCGATGCGGCCGCGGCGGTGGCGGTGAACGCCGAGGGGGCGCCGCGATGAGCGCCGCGATCGAGACGACAACGAGCACGTCGGACCGCGCCCCGGTCGCCCCGGTGCTGGTGCTCGACCGGGTCAACCGGGTGCACGGCCAGGGCGCGACCCAGGTGCACGCCCTGCGCGACGTGTCGCTGTCGGTGTGGCCTGGTGAGCTGGTGGCGGTGATGGGCCCGAGCGGCTCGGGTAAGTCGACACTGCTCAACCTCGCGGGCGGGCTCGACCGCCCGACGTCCGGTTCGGTGCGGGTCGGGGGCACCGAACTGTCGACGCTCTCGCGCCGGGCGGTGGCCGCCATCCGGCGGCGGGTCGCGGGTTACGTGTTCCAGGACTTCAACCTGATCCCGGCGCTCACCGCCGCCGAGAACGTCGCGCTCCCTCTCGAGCTCGACGGCGTCAGCGCGCGCAAGTCGCGGGCGGCGGCGCTCGCCTCGCTCGCCGAGGTGGCCGTCGACGACCTGGCCGACCGGTTTCCCGACGACATGTCCGGCGGGCAGCAGCAGCGGGTGGCCATCGCCCGGGCGCTGGTCGGCGAGCGCAACCTGGTGCTCGCGGACGAGCCCACCGGCGCGCTCGACTCCGAGACCGGCGAGGCGGTGCTGCGCGTCTTGCGTGCGCGTTGCGATGCCGGTGCGGCCGGCGTCCTGGTCACGCACGAAGCGCGGCACGCCGCGTGGGCCGACCGCGTCGTGTTTCTACGTGACGGTGTGCTGGTCGACCAGACGCTGCCCGTCGCCGCTGCGGAGTCGTTGCTCGACGCCGACGGTCGCGGCTGATGTCGGCGCTCCACCAAGGGCAGGCGCGGCTGCTGCCGGGTTCGGGCGTGCGGCGCTGGCGTCACGCATGGCGGCTTGCGCTGCGGATCGCCTGGCGCGACGCCCGCAGGCACCCCGGGCGAAGCGCCCTCGTCGTGGTCATGATCGTGCTCCCGGTGGTCGCCGTCGCGGCGTCGGACGTCGTCGTCCGCAGCAGCCAGCTGACCGCCGCCGAGCACGCCGACCGCGACATGGGCACCACGGCCGACGCGATCGTGAGTGCCGCGAACACCACGGCGATCGAGCAGGTGCCGGACGGCGAGGACTGGCGGCCCGCCCGAAGCGCCGGCAGCACCGACGGCGGCGGCAGCGACAACGGCAGCGACCCGGTCACCCGGTTGCGCGCCGCGTTGCCAGCCGGCGTCACGACCGTCGCGGTGCGCGACTCGTGGTCGCTGATGCAGTCCGCCGCCGACGTCCACGCGCCGACCGCCTCCGCTCAGGTTGCCGTCACAATCCCCGCCGACCCACTGGCCGCCGGCAAGTACCCGACCGTCTCGGGCCGGGCGGCGACCGCGCCCGACGAGGTGGAGCTGACGCCGTCGCTGGCCCATCGTCTCGGCGTCGGCGTTGGAGACCGGGTGGTCACCTTCCGCCCCGCGCACACCTTGACCGTCGTCGGAATCGTCGCGCAACGATGGTCGCCGCGCGGTGACCTCGCGCTCGGAGTTCTCGGCGGCGACCTCGACCCGGCAGCCGCGACGGCCACCGCGGACAACCCAACCGCGCGGACCGGCAGCAATCCGTACGGCACCAGCTACCTCGTGGCGTCGCCGACGCCGATCCGGTGGGACGACGTGCTGCGCGCCAACGCCGCGGGCCTGCTGGTGCAGTCGCGCGCGGTGTACCTCGATCCGCCCCCGGACGCCGCGGTGCCGTTCGAGCGGCCCGGCGGCGGATCGACGATCCCCGTTCAAGCCGCGAGGGGACTTGGGGTCGCGGCTGGCATGGCCTTGCTCGAGATCGTGCTGCTAGCCGGCCCGGCCTTCGCCGTCGGCGCGCGCCGGCAGCGCCGCGAACTCGCGTTGCTGGCGGCCGTAGGAGGCGACCGGGCCGACCTGCGACGCACCGTGCTCAGCCAGGGAATCGTGCTGGGCCTGCTGGGCGGGGTCATCGGCGCCGGGGCCGGGATCGGGGTGGGCCTGCTCGGGCGCGCGGTGCTCGCCGGCCACGCCGGCATCGTGTTCGGCGGCCTG
>JAICLV010000107.1 GCA_025925185.1 Acidothermaceae bacterium | reverse complement strand
TCCGCCAGCGCGCGCGCGTCTGGCGGCCAGTTCGGCGGCAGCGCCAGCGGTCGGGAGCGCAAGGCCGCGCCCGCCTCGGAGCCGCCCGCCGCGGCCTCAGGCCGCCACCGGGCGAGGTCGACGCCCTCCAACGCCTCCGTCGCCGCGCGCAGGGCCCGCCGCAACGCCCGGTCGGCCTGCTCGACGACTCGCGCCGGGTCGACGGTCAGCGGCGGCGACACCGCGTCGTCCAGCTCGAAGACCTGCCAGCGCACGCCGCGGTAGGAGGAGCCGCGCAAGTCTGGCTCAGGCACCAACCCGAGCGGCACGTCGCGCTCGACTAACACCGTCGACTGGGCCAGCAGCGCGGAGGACGTGAAAGGTCCGGCGCCGTGCAGGCCGAGCGGATCGCCTGGGGCCGGAAAGGCCACTCGCACCAGCCGCGGCCGTTCGTCGACCACCCGCGCGAGCGCGTCCGCCAATGCCAGCTCGGACGACGACGCCGCCAGCCCGCGGACGACGTGCCCGTCGGTGCCCGCCTCGATCGCCGCGGCGGCCTGCGCGACGGTGACCTGCCCGGCGGTCGCGGCCGCCGTCCACGACGCCAGCAGCCCGGCGGTCTGCGGATCGACGGGCGGTCTCGGCACGTCGTCCAGCCTAAGAGCGGCACTTGCGGCACCGGCTCGATAGGTTCTGTTCGTGCCCGAATCCGTCGCCGACGTGCTCGACCTGCGCGGGGTGGCCGTCGTCCGCGACGGCTCGACGCTGGTCAGCGATGTCGACTGGCAGGTGGCGGCCGACCAGCGCTGGGTGATCCTCGGCCCGAACGGCGCCGGCAAAACCACGTTGCTGCGGGTCGCGTCGACCCGGCTGTTCCCGACCCGCGGCGTCGTGCACGTGCTCGGCGAGCGGCTCGGCGCGGTCGACGTCTTCGAGCTCCGGCCGCGCATCGGGCTGTCGAGCGTCGCCCTCGGCGAGCGCATCCCGGCCCGCGAGCGGGTACGCGACGTCGTCCTCACAGCGTCGTACGGCATGGTCGGACGGTGGCGCGAGCGCTACGACGAGCATGACGAGGCAAGGGCGGACGACGTGTTGAAGCAGGTCGGTTGCGACCACCTGCGCGACCGCACCTACGGCACGCTGTCAGAGGGCGAGCGCAAGCGCGCCCAGATCGCGCGCGCGTTGATGACCGATCCCGAGCTCCTGCTGCTCGACGAGCCGGCGGCCGGCCTCGACCTCGGCGGACGCGAAGACTTGGTCGGGCGGCTGGCCGCGATCGCCGCCGACCCGGTGGGGCCGACCACGGTGCTGGTCACCCACCACGTCGAGGAGATCCCGGCGGGATTCACGCACGCACTGCTGTTGCGCGGCGGGCAGGTCGTCGCGGGTGGACCGATCGACGAGGTGCTCGACGAGGACACGTTGTCGGTGACGTTCGGGCTGCCGCTCACGCTCGACCACCGCGACGGGCGGTACAGCGCGCGCGCCCGCCGCTGACCGCCGCCGCCGGCCCCGATCCTCGCCTATCATCGAGGTATGTCCGCCTGGGTCGTTTGGGCCATCGTGGCGGCGGTCTGTGCGGGGGCAGAGGCGCTAACCCTGACGCTGATCCTCGGCTTTGTCTCGATCGGCGCCGCGATCGCCCTCATCGTGGCGGTCCTCGGCGGCCCGGTCGTCGTCCAGCTCATCGCGTTTATCGCAGGCTCCGCCGCATTGGTCGGCGTGGCCCGCCCGATCGCCAAGGCGCACCTGCGCACCCCGGCGGAGTTGCGCAGCGGCGTCGACGCGCTCGTCGGGAAGAGCGCGCTGGTGCTCGAGACGGTCAGCGCGCGCGACGGCCGGGTGAAGATCGGCGGCGAGGTGTGGAGCGCCCGCGCTTACATCGAGGACCAAGTTCTGCCGCCCGGCACCTCCGTCGACGTCGTGAAAATCCAAGGTGCCACCGCGTTCGTCTACGGATCGGAGTAGTTCATGGGCCCCGAAGTCGTCGTGCTCATCATCGTCGCGGTCTTCATCCTGCTGGTGATCGGGCGCACCGTGCGGATCGTGCCGCAGGCTCGCGCGGGCATCGTCGAGCGGTTCGGCCGTTACAACAAGACGCTGCTCCCGGGGCTGAACGTCGTGGTTCCGTTCGTCGACCGGCTTCGCCCCCTCATCGACCTGCGCGAGCAGGTCGTCTCGTTCCCGTCGCAGCCCGTCATCACCGAAGACAACCTGGTGGTCGGCATCGACACGGTGCTCTACTTCCAGGTCACCGACCCGAAGGCAGCGACTTACGAGATCGCGAACTACATCCAAGGTGTCGAGCAGCTCACCGTCACCACGCTGCGAAACGTCGTCGGCGGGATGGACCTCGAGCACACACTGACGTCGCGCGAGGAGATCAACGGCCACCTGCGGGGCGTTCTCGACGAGGCAACGGGGAAGTGGGGCCTGCGGGTCAACCGGGTCGAGCTGAAGTCGATCGACCCGCCCGGCTCGATCAAGGACTCGATGGAAAAGCAGATGCGCGCCGACCGTGACAAGCGGGCGGCGATCCTCACCGCGGAGGGCTTGAAGCAGTCGCAGATCCTGACCGCCGAGGGCGAGAAGCAGTCGTCGATCCTGCGCGCCGAGGGCCAGGCGAAGGCCGCGGTCGTGTCGGCGACCGCGGACGCCGAGGCCCAGGCGTTGCGCGCGCAAGGCCAGGCAAAGGCGATCGACACGGTGTTCGAGGCGATCCATCAGGGCAGGCCGGACGCCGAGTTGCTCGCGTACCAATACCTGCAAATCCTGCCGCAGATCGCGCGTGGCGACGCGAACAAGCTGTGGATCGTGCCGAGCGAGATGGGCAAGGCGCTCGAGGCGCTCGGCGGGCTGTTCGGCAACACCAGCGCGGGGGAGCGTCCGGCGAACCCGGTCCCGCCGGTTCGCCGGCCGCCGGCTGTGGGGCCCACCCCGGACTCAGGTGATCTTGCCCGCGAGTGACAAGACCAACTGCACGTACCAGTCGGCGTGGTTGTAGTGCCAGATCGCGTTGTACAGCCCGGCGTCGCCGCTGCCCGCGCCGTTGGCGCACAGGTAGTGCGCCGCGGTGAAGATGGAGTCGGCCGAGTTCATGATGTCGGCCTTGCCGTCATGGTCGCCGTCGACCGCGTAATGCGCGAACGTCGGGGGCATGAACTGCATCGGGCCGAGCGCGCCCGCCGACGACACCATGGTTCCGCTGCCGTGGTGGGTCTCCACCTGGCCGATCGCGGCGAGCACCGTCCATGACAGCCCTTGGCAGGTGGTCGCCGCGGCCTGGTAGAGGGCGCGAAAGGCCGGCGGGATCGGGTAGGGCGTGACGGACGACGCGGCGTTCGCGTTCGCCGCGGCCGCGGCGGCCCGTGCCGCCGCCACCGCCTCCGCCGCAGCACGTAACGCCTGCAGCTGCTTCGCCTTCGCCGACGCGGCGTCGAGGAGCGACTGCTGCTCCGTGAGCAGGGTCTGCAACTGGGTGAGCCGCTGGTCGACGGCGTCCGCGCTGGTCATGCTCGTCGAGATGTCGTTGTCGGCGGCCTCGAAACGTTGCTTGGCGGCCTGCGCGACTCTGCGCGCCGTCGCGGCGGTCGCCGCGTCGCGCGCGACGACACCGGTCAGCATCGGCACCTGGGGCAGGTTGTTCGGGTCGCCGGTCTCCAGCACCGCGGCATAGAGCACCATGGTGCCGCCCGACTCGTACAGCGCGACCGCTCGCGCGTCATGCGTGGCGTCGGCCGCGGCCGCCTGGGCCTGCAACGTCTCGTACGCGCGCCGCGCCGCGACGCTCACCGAGACGGACTCTCCGACCGCGTTCAGTGCCGTCTCGTAGTCGGCGAGCGCTTGGTCGACCTGCGGTTGCAGCTGCGCGACCTGGCCAGCGATCCGGGCCGCCTCCGACTTCGCGTCGCCGAGCTGGTCGGCCCACGCCTCGCCAGCGCCCGCGCACACCAGGGCGGTCACCGCGAGTGCGGCGAGCAGGGCGCGGCCCCGCCGTTGCTGCGAACGGCTCACCGCAATTGCGTCGGACGACGCGTGACCCGCCTTGAACCCAACACCCTCACCCCAGGGCGAAGTCGATCACGCTCAGGGGGCCAAAACTCCCTGAGCGTGGCGCAGACGCCCAGCTCGGGGGGTCTGCGCCCCCTGAGCGTGGTCAACTAGCGGGCGGGCGGGTCGGCCCGGATGGGACGGCGAATAACATCACAGGCGTGCCGGCCCTTAGCGAGTTGCAGATGGCCGGTGTGTTTGGAGCCGGCATCGTCGCCGGCACGGTCAACACCGTGGTCGGCTCAGGTTCGCTACTGACATTCCCGACCTTGCTGGCCTTCGGCTTCTCCCCGAAGGTGGCCAACGTCACCAACACGGTCGGCCTGGTGCCCGGCTCGATCAGCGGGGCGATCGGCTATCGACGCGAACTCATCGGGCAACGTTCCCGGATCCGCCGCCTCGGCGCGATCTCGCTCACGGGCGGCCTGGCCGGGGCGCTGCTGCTCCTCGCGCTGCCTGGCGCGACGTTCGAACGGGTCGTCCCGTTCCTCGTCCTGCTCGCCGTCGGCCTGGTGATCGTCCAGCCACGGCTTGCCGCCCGCGTCGCGGCGCGGCGAGCCAACGCGACCGTGCCGAGGCACCGCGAGCCGATCCTCGACGTCGGCGTGTTTCTCACCGCCGTCTACGGCGGTTACTTCGGCGCGGCACAGGGCGTGATCCTGATCGCGCTGCTCGGCATCTTCGTCGATGACCATCTGCAGCGGCTAAACGCGCTGAAAAACGTGCTCACCGCGCTCGTCAACGGCATCGGCGCGGTGCTGTTCGCGATATTTGCCTCAGTGGCCTGGCTTCCGGCGCTGCTCCTCGCGATCGGTGCCACGATCGGCGGTCAGATCGGCTCGCACTTCGGCCGGCGGCTGCCGCCCAACCTACTGCGGGCAATCATCGTCGGGGCAGGCATCACTGTGACGGTGAAGCTCTTCCTCGACTGGTGACGCTCAGTACTTGGTGAGGCTCGGTACTTGGTGAGGCTCAGCACTTGCCCGCGCTCAGTCGCGCTTGCGGCCCATCG
Organism: Acidothermaceae bacterium; assembly: GCA_025925185.1. The sequence goes on along the minus strand of JAICLV010000107.1, from coordinate 3,427 downwards.
CCATGCGGGCGGCGGCAACGAGCACGATGACGATCGCCGCGACGATGACGACCGTGCGGATCAGCGCCCCGAAAACCAACGCCGCCACGATGCCCACCACGAAACCGCTACCGAACAAGGCGACGCCGGCGCGCGCGGAGCGCATCAGCGAACCGCGCGAGCGGCCCGTCAAGACGTCGAGGTCGTTCATCGAATGCCAACTCCTCGGAAACGTGATCCCGATGTCCACGGTACGCGACCGCGACGTCGTCCGGGATGATGCGGAGCATGGCGGCGACCGTGTTCATCGAAAACGCGGCCGACCCGAGGCTGGCCGATTACCGCGCCCTCACCGACGTCGAGCTGCGGCGGCGCACCGAGCCGGCGGATGGCATCTTCATCGCCGAAGGCGAGCTGGTGATGCGCCGGGCCGTTCGCGCCGGTTACCCGATGCGGTCGGCGCTCACGAGCGAGCGCTGGCTCCCGACGGTGCTCGCCGTCGCCGACGACACCGACGTTCCGGTCTTCGTCGGCTCCGAGGAGTTGCTGGGGGAGATCGCCGGCTTCCACGTGCATCGCGGTGCGCTGGCGTCGATGGGTCGGCTGCCGCTGCCATCGGTTGAGTCGGTGCTTGCGGGCGCGTCACGGGTCGTGGTGCTCGAGGACGTCAACAGCCACACCAACCTCGGCGCGATCTTCCGCTGCGCGGCCGGGCTCGGCATGGACGCCGTGCTGCTGACGCCGAGCTGCGCCGACCCGCTGTATCGGCGCTCGGTCCGGGTCTCGATGGGGGAGGTGTTCGCGATCCCATACGCGCGGTTCGACTCGTGGCCCGGCGGCCTTGCGTCGCTCGCGGGGTTCGAGCTGCTGGCGCTCACGCCCGACGCGGGCGCCACGCCGATCGATGAGTTGCAAGTCTTGGACGACGCGAAGCTCGCCCTCTTGCTCGGCGCGGAAGGGCCCGGGCTCTCGGTGCGGGCGATGTCGGCGGCGCGGCCGGTGCGGATTCCCATGTGCAACGGCGTCGACTCGTTGAACGTCGCCGCCGCGGCGGCCGTCGCGTGTTATGCGCTACGGCGGCCGATCCGGCCGACGAATACCTGAGGTTGCCCGCGGACGGCAAACGTCACCGATTCCGCCGCGAACCCGGAAATGGAGCGAGCCGCCGGGTCGGTGGGGGGTTCGACCCGGCGGCTCGCCGTCTGACTACGCCGCAAGTGCGGCGCGATTCTCTTAGCCCCAATGCACGTCGCGCATGCCAGCCTCCTCCGAATGCCGCAGCGGTCGGGCGGACGCTGGCTAGGCGATCCGCCACAATCTCATCGGCACACGTTTGCGCCGTCTGAAGCGCCAGGTCAACACCCGCGCGGCGATAATTCGCCCGAACCACGGCAAAAGCGGCTCATCAGGCCTGGTGCGTGGCGTACCCACCGGCGTAGGCTCACGGCAACTACGCTGCGTGACGTACTGACCACGTCCGCGCGACGGCGCGCGCGTGGTCGATGTGGGGGCAGGAGGGCCATGGCGATGGGGGATCGCGCATCGGCGCGACCGGCGGTTGGCCGCTGGTGGCAGGTTCGCGGCTGGAGTTTTTGGCGGCTGCCCGCGTCGGCGCGCGGATACGTCCTGACCATTGAGGCGCTTTACGTCGCCGCGATCGCGGTCGGCGTGTCGCGCACCCGTTTCGACGGGTCGAGTTGGTGGACCTTCGCCGCGCTCTCGGGCTGCGCCATGCTGAGCATCGAGGGATCGTTGCGGCTGGTCTGGCGCCGGCCAAGGCACGATCGAAGCAACGACCTGATGGCCGTCTGGACACTTCCCGTCGCGTTGCTTCTGCCACCGCTGTTCGCAGCGCTCGTCGTCATTCCGGTCGAGGCGTTCTTCTATCTGCGCGTGATGCGGCGCGCCCCCGTCAAGTTCCTGTTCAATGTTTCGGCGATTGGGTTGGGCGGTTATCTCGCCGCGTCGGTGCGGCAAGCGGTGACCTCTACTGGATATCCGGTCGACGTCACCGCTCTGGTCGGTGGCGGATCGGTACTGTTCGCGACCCTGTTATGCGTGGTCGTGCGACAGGGTGCGATTTCCGTTATAGCGGCGCGACTTTTCGCGTTTCTGCAGCCTGGCACGACCGTGCGCGTCCATCTCGGCAGCACCGAGGACGCCGGCGTGATCGCCGCCGAGGCGTGCACCGGCGTGCTGGTCGCGATAGCGTGCGCAGCTTCGCCGTTCGCCGTGTTGCTCGCGATACCGCCGGTTCTTGCCTTACAACGTGCGCTGCTTGTCGCGGAGTTCCGCGAGGCTGCGCGCACTGATGCGAAGACCGGACTCGCCAACTCTGGTTACTGGCGAGAGGTAGCCGAACGTGAGATCGCCCGTGCCCGCGGCGGAGGTGAGTCGCTCGCCGTTCTGCTCGTTGACATCGACCACTTCAAGGACGTCAACGACCGCTTTGGTCACCTGACCGGCGACGACATCTTGCGCGCGGTCGCGACGGCTCTCACCGACGGTCTGCGTCCGCGTGACTTCGTCGGACGGTTCGGCGGCGAGGAATTCGTCGTCCTGCTCACCGGTTCTGACCTTGAGCAGGCCCGGCAAGCGGCCGAGCGCATCCGCGCGCACGTCGCCGATGTGCGGGTCGAGGCGACCGGGCGAGCGCAGTTGGTTGGGGTCACGATTTCCGTTGGCGTCGCGGCTTTTCGCGAGAGTGGCCACTCCGTGCACGAGTTGCTCGACGCCGCCGACACCGCTCTGTATGCGGCGAAGCGAGCTGGCCGGAACTGCGTAAGGGTCGCCGATGGCACCCGGCAGCAAGTGCTCGACCTCACCGTCGACACACCGCGAGTGCTCGACCTTCGCTCGCAGCGCACGCAGGCCGAGTAGCCGCGTTCGCTAACGTCGCTCTATGGACGACGCGGGTTTGGTGTTGGTGACCGGAGTCGCGGGCGGGATCGGCTCTGCGACGGCGAAGAAATTCCTGGACGCCGGATATGCAGTGGCCGGCGTCGACATCTCCGAGCGGGCATTGACCGCACCAGGAGACGGCGACTATGCCGGCGCCGTGTCGGACGTTCGCGACGCCGGCGCCATGCGAAATGTCATTGCCGGCCTCGGTCGGCCCGTCGCGCATGTCGTCACTTGCGCTGGAATCTCGCTGCCCGAGGAGACGGTTGACGAGGGCCGCGCATTGCCAACGGTCGACGTTTTCCGCGCCACTGTTGAACTGAACCTCACCTCGTATTACGTCACGCTGGCCGCGGCCTGGCCAAACCTGCGCTCTGGAACCGGCAATCGGTCGGTGACTTTCGCGTCGTCCATCAATGCGTTGCAAAGCTTCGGTTTGATTGGTTACAGCGCCGCCAAAGCAGGGCTTATCGGCTTGGTGCACTCACTTGTGGTGCCGCTCGGAGCGATTGGTGTGCGGGTTAACGCGGTCGCGCCCGGAACGGTG
>JAICLV010000172.1 GCA_025925185.1 Acidothermaceae bacterium | reverse complement strand
TCGGCGCGGTGCGCGTGCATACCTCAGCTACGTAGTGACTACCGATGCGCACGACGCGTCGCGCGCATTAACTCCTGTTGTCCGACGCGGACTGCGGTTCGACACGAGGGAGGCGTGCGATGCGAGGCACGAGGGGTGGGGCCGTTGCCATCGCGGTTGCCGTCATGGTGGGGGGAATGGCTGCCAGCTGCAGTTCGTCGAGCAAATCGGGCACGCAGGGCGGGGAAGCCACCGCGACCGGGCAGGTCAGCGTGACTCAGACACAGGCGCCATCGCCATCGCCAACGGTGGTTACCCCGCCCTCGCAAACGGTGGCGGCCGCGTCGACGTCCGCGCCACCCGCCGTGGCAGGCGGCTCAGCGAGCGCGCAGGGCGTGACCACGTCGATCGACCCTTGCCAAGTGGTGACCCAGGCGGAGGCGTCGGCGATCGCCGGGACCTCGTTCGGCGCCGGCCAGGCGGAGACCGCCGGGCTGTCGAAGCGATGCACATACGGTGCGCAGACGCTCAACGTCTTCACCGTCGAGGCCGCTCAGGCGACCGACGCCGCGGCCGCCCAAGCAGCCTGGAACGACGCGGCGGCGGAGGTCAACGCGACGTTGCACCAAAAGCTGCCTCCCGGCGTCACCTTGGCGGTCGCGAACACCAACGTCTCGGGGATCGGCGACAAAGCGGCGCTCATTTCAGGTACGGCCACCATCCAGGGCCGCACGTTCGGCATCAGCGGGATCTACGTGCTCAAGGGCGCGAAGTTCTTCGCCTTCCAGGACTTCCTGCTCGGAACCCCGCCGAGCGGCGGGGTCATGGAGGCGCAGGCGCAAAAAGCGCTGGGCCGAATCTAGCCGCTAAATCTCCTCGCCGGCCAAGACGTCGTCTGCGTCGATGATGCGATACGCGTAGCCCTGCTCGGCCAGGAAGCGCTGCCGGTGCGCCGCGTAATCCTGGTCGAGCGTGTCGCGTGCCACGACGGCGTAAAAGCGCGCCGTGCGACCGTCGTGCTTGGGTCGCAGCAGCCGGCCCAGCCGCTGCGCTTCCTCCTGCCGCGAGCCGAACGACCCCGACACCTGGATCGCGACCGACGCCTCCGGCAGGTCGACGGAGAAGTTCGCCACCTTCGACACGACGAGAGTGGTGATCTCGCCGGCGCGAAAGGCGTCGAACAACCGCTCGCGCTCCTTCACCGGCACCTCGCCGGTGATGACCGGCGCGTCGAGCCGCTCGCCCAAATCGGCCAGCTGGTCGAGGTATTGGCCGATGACGAGCAACTGGTCGTCGACGTGGCGCGCGGCAAGCGCCTCGATCACCTTGGTCTTGGTGTCGGTGGTCGACGCGAGCCGGTAGCGGTCTTCGGGCTCGGCGGTCGCGTACAGCAGCCGCTCGTGGTCGGTGAGGGTCACCCGCACCTCGACGCAGTCGGCGGGCGCGATGTAACCCTGCGCCTCGATGTCTTTCCACGGCGCGTCGAACCGCTTCGGGCCGATAAGGCTGAAGACGTCTCCCTCGCGGCCGTCCTCGCGCACCAAGGTGGCGGTGAGCCCGAGCCGTCGACGTGACTGGATATCCGCGGTAAAGCGGAAAATTGGCGCGGGCAGCAGGTGCACCTCGTCGTAGATGATGAGCCCCCAGTCGCGGTCGTCGAACAGCTCGAGGTGTGCGTAGACGCCTTTGCGGCGAGTGGTCATCACCTGATAAGTCGCGATGGTGACCGGCCGAATCTGCTTGCGGGCGCCGGAATACTCGCCAATCTCGGCCTCGGTCAACGACGTCCGCTTCAACAACTCGTGGCGCCATTGGCGCGCGGCCACCGTGTTGGTGACGAGGATGAGCGTGGTCGCTTGTGCTTGTGCCATAGCGGCGGCCCCGACGATGGTCTTGCCGGCGCCGCACGGCAGCACGACCACACCGGAGCCGCCGTGCCAGAAGCCCTCGGCGGCGGCTCTTTGATACGGCCGCAGCGCCCAGCCTTCTTCGCGCAACTCGATGGCGTGCGCTTCGCCGTCGACGTAACCGGCGAGGTCTTCGGCCGGCCAGCCGAGCTTGAGCAGCACCTGCTTGAGGTGACCGCGCTCGCTCGGGTGCACCACCACGGTGTCGTCGTCAATCCGGACGCCGAGCAGCGGCGCCACCTTCGTGCTGCGCAGCACCTCCTCGAGGACCGCGCGATCGACCGAGCGCAGCACCAGGCCATGCGCGGGGTCGTTCTGCAGTTGTAGTCGGCCGTAGCGGGCCATCGTCTCGGCGATGTCGACGAGCAGCGCGTGCGGAACCGGATAACGGCTGTAGGTGAGCAGCGCGTCGACGACCATCTCGGCGTCGTGGCCCGCGGCGCGGGCGTTCCACAGGCCGAGCGGCGTCACCCGGTAGGTGTGCACATGCTCGGGGGATCGCTCCAACTCGGCGAACGGCGCGATCGCGCGCCGGCAGGCCGCCGCCTGCTCGTGGTCGACCTCGAGCAGCAGGGTCTTGTCGGATTGCACGATCAGCGGGCCGTCAGTCACCTGGCCATTGTCCCAGGACGACGTGAGCGCCGTGGAGCGCTCGCCCGTCACGGGGGACGGCCATACCGGTCGCCGCTGACGATGTCGCCGGCGAGCGCGAGTGCGGCTGCTGGTCTGCCAAGCGGTATTGCGCAAAACATGAGTGATATTGCGCGAAGATGTGCGGAACGTATGCCATGATGACCTCGGCCAGCGTGGCGATGCGTACCGAACCGGGAAGCGGCGACGCGCGATATGCGCGAAGCGTCCGCTGGTCTAGGCCGAGTCGGTGGAGGTGGCGAGTGGACCGGTACACCCGGTGGTCGAACCTGCTCGACCTGCTCGCACGCCATGAGCGGCTGAGCGTCGAGGCCGCCGCGCGCGATCTCAACGTGTCGGCGGCCACTGTGCGCCGAGACTTCGAGGCGTTGGCGGCGCAACGCAAGTTGCTGCGGTTGCGTGGCGTCGCCGTGCATGTCGCCGCTCCGGTCGCCCACCCCCTGCTGAGCGGCGACGGCGGCGCCCAGATCGGGCCGCCCGAGTTGCGCCGGGTGGCCGCGCAGGCGGCGCGGCTGCTCCGGCCCGGGTCGGTGGTCGGTCTCACCGGCACCGCCGGCACCCGGGCGCTCGCGCGCGCGATCGGCCTGCGCCTTGACGCGCTCGCCGAGCACGGCACGCCCCCCACGTCGTCCGCGGTCTTGACCGTCGTGACGAACGACGTGGTGGCGGCGACCGAGCTGGCCAGGCGGCCCGGCGCGAAGGTGGTCCTCACCGGAGGGGTTCTCGACGGGGCGGCGCACGTGCTGGGCGGGCCGCTCGCCGGGTCGCTGCTGCAGGGAATCGCGCTCGACACAGCGCTCATCGCGGCCGACGCGGTCGACCCGGAGTTCGGGGCGACCGCCGCCGACGAGGTCGACGCCGGCGTGGGCGTGGCGATGGTCGCCCGGGCCCGGCAGGTGGTGGTCGTCGCAGTGAGCGACGACCTTGACCGGTCGGCGTTCGCGCGGGTGTGCGAGACCCGGCGTGTCGACGTCCTCGTCACGGACGGCGGGATCGCCGCGGCCACGGCCGACCGGTTTCGCAACCGTGGCGTGCGCGTCGTCCTGAGCTGAAGCACCGATATCCGCGGGGTGCCGTGACGTCGCGCGCACCCGTGCTTTGGGCTGCCGTTGCGCATTCGTGACCGTAGACGCTTGACGTGGTCCAGACCAGTGGCGCATTCTGCCGAAGAACGTCGAGCCAGCGCGCGGCTTCGACCGGCACATGCTTGCCCAACTCGGACTCGAGAAAGCGGTATCGAAATGAACCTCGCGAAGCGTGGCGCGCCGCCAACGCGGAGGCGCCTGACCTCCGCCGCACCAAGCAAGCGGCACGCTGTGGCCGCACTGGCTGTCGGCGTCGTGGCGGCGGTGGCCCTCAGCGCGTGCTCTTCGAGCAAGCCCAAGTCGTCCAGCACGACCGCCGCCGGTGCCACCACCGGCACGCAATCGTCATCGGCCGCGAGCCAGCCCGCCCCGTCGGGGGGCGGCGCCTCAGGCAGCGGTGCATCGGGCGCGTTGGTCGACTCCAGCAGCGTTCCCAAAGGCACGATCACGGTGGTGGCCGCCGACTACGGCGCTGGCACCTCGGCGCAGAGCGGCGCCGACTGGTGGGCGGCCGTCGTGAAGGCGTTCAACGAGAAATACCCGCAGGTCACGGTGAAGATGAACGTCGTCAACTGGAACGACGTCGACAAGCAGATCACCACCGAGGTGCAGGCCGGCAACCCGCCGGACATCGCGCAGGCGAGCGCCGACTGGACCGGGCTCCAGGACCAGGTGTACAAGGCCAGCGATGTGCTGACCCCGGCGGCGCAGAGCAACCTCATCGAGTCGTTTGCCAAGCAGGGCAACATCGGCGACGCCGAGTACGGCATCCCGTGGATCGCGAGCTCGCGGGCGCTCGTTTACAACAAGGACCTGTTCCAGAAGGCGGGAATCTCAGCGCCGCCAACATCGTGGGCTGAGTATCAAAGCGACGCGCAGAAGTTGAAGTCCGCGGGCGTGCCGCAGCCGGCGTGCATCCCGCTCGGCAACGAGGAGGCGCAAGCCGAGGCGCTCATCTGGGAACTGGGCAACGGCGGCGGTTTCGTCGACTCCAGCGGGAACTGGGCGCTCAACAGCCAGGCGAACGTCGACACGTTCAAGTTCATCAACACCCTGGTGCAGGCGGGCGTCACCAACCCGCACCCGGCGACGACGAACCGGACCGCCGGCTGCTGGGCCGACTTCCAGGCAGGCAAGGTC
>JAICLV010000053.1 GCA_025925185.1 Acidothermaceae bacterium | reverse complement strand
TGGCGATGCGCCCGCACAACAGCGGCCACTGGACCATCGACGGCTCGACGACGTCGCAGTTTGAGCAGCACCTGCGCGCGGTGCTCGACTGGCCGCTCGGCGACACCGCGGCGATCGCCCCGGTGACCGTCATGGCGAACGTCCTCGGTGGCGACGACGGCAACGCCGGCCTGGCGCGGCGCGTACCCGACGTGCTCATCGACCCGGCAGTGCACGTGCATCTGTACGGCAAGGGCGTGCGGCCCGGCCGCAAGATCGGCCATGTCAGCATCTGCGGGGACGACGTGACCACGTTGCGCGCCCGCGCCGCCCGCGCCGCCGACCATCTACGACGAGGAGCCTGAACATGACCCCGCTGGTTGGCGTGATCATGGGCAGCGACAGCGACTGGCCCACGATGCAGCCGGCCGCGCGCGCGCTCACCGAGTTCGGTGTCGAGCACGAGGTGCACGTCGTGTCGGCGCACCGCTCTCCCCGCGGCATGCTCGATTATGCCGAGGCGGCCGCCACTCGCGGGGTGCGCGTCATCATCGCGGGCGCCGGTGGTGCGGCGCACCTGCCGGGCATGGTCGCCTCGATGACGCCGCTGCCGGTCATCGGCGTACCCGTCCCGCTCAAGTACCTCGACGGCCTCGACTCGTTGCTGTCGATCGTGCAGATGCCCGCGGGCGTGCCGGTCGCCACCGTCGGTGTCGGGGCCGCGCGCAACGCGGGCTTGCTCGCCGTCCGCATTCTTGGGGCTTTGGACGACGCGCTGCGCGAGCGGTACGCGGCGTTCCAGGCGTCGCTGGTCGGTCTTGTGCGTGAGAAGGACGACGCGCTGCAGCAACGGTTGCGCTGACGGACGTCAGCCGGCGAGGTCGTCGCGCAGTTCGGCGGTTGCCGCCTCGGTCGACGGCGTCGCCGCCGCGGAAGCCAGCCGGCGCTTGTGGGTCACCCGGCGCCGGGTGTGCGCGGCGACCTCGAGCAGGGCCTCGGCGAGCCCGCCGTCCGGCTCGACCTCGCCGACCGTGATGAACTCGAGCACGCCGCTGACCCGACGGCTCGACCCGGTGCCGCTGTGCACCGGCACGCCGACGACGCCACGCAAGCCGAGCGCCGCTGCCTGGGCCTGACGAAGCGGTGAGCCGAGGCCCTCGAGACCCGGCAGGAACCGGCACGACTGCAGGTGCAGCACCGCCGCGACGATGCCACGGCCGGAGCCGAGGTCGGTCATGGCGGTGGTCTCGCGCAGCGCCTTGGAAGCGACCTCGTCGAGCGTTGCATGCCACGCCCCGGACGAGCGCCAGCCCGTCGGGCCCAGCAACCACGCGTGTCCGACCGGCCAACCGGTGGCTTCGCAGACCGTGGCGACCGCCTCGTCGTAGCTCACCAGGCCGCGTGGACTTCCGGCCATCGCGAGAAGCGCCGCGCGGATCGCGTCAGGATGATTCGCTGCCCGCGCGGCCGGCGTCACAACGTGGCGTCGCGCTGGCACGGTAGACGGGCGCTCACCACGAGACCGCGTCCATAGCTGTGCCCACTTCACGCCGGCTGCATCGGCAGAAACGCTTGAAAGCTGTACCGCCGGTTAGCGCTAACCGGCGGCTAACCGGCGGCGCGCGGTCCGTGCTGGGGCCACTCGATTTTCGGACAGGTGTCCATCACGACGTCGAGGCCCGCGTCGACGGCGCGCTTCGCGGCGTCCGCGTCAACGACCCCTAGTTGCAGCCAAACCGCGCGAACGCCGATGTCGACGGCCTCGTCGACGAAGCGCCCGGCCTGCTCGGATCGCCGGAAGATGTCGACGACGTCGACCGCGAACGGAATGTCGGCGAGCGTGCGGTAAACCGGCTCGCCGAGCACCATCTCGGCGCGCGGGTGCACCGGCACGATCTTCTTACCGTGCGCCTGCAGGAACGCCGCGACGCCGTACGCGGGCCGGGTCTGGTCGTCGCCGAGCCCGACGACGGCCCAGACCGAAGTCTCGCCGAGCAACCGTTCGATGACGGCCGTGTCCTGATACGGGTCGCTCACACCGATCCTCCTGCAAAGTTCAGTTGCGGTGGGTCTCGACGCCGCCTCCGAGCGCCTGCCACAGGTGCTGCACGTTGTCGAACCTTCGCTCGCCGCCGTTGCTTCCCGAGCGCAGCCGCTCCAGCTCGCTGACCACCCGGTCGGGCGCGCCTTCGTCGCGGGCCACCCGCAGGAGCTCTGCCGCGGTCGCCGGGAAGGCGGACGGGCGGACGAAGCGCGCCAACTCGGCGCGACCCTCGACGTCCGCCGAAGTCATGCCGTCGGGCGTGCCGCCGGAAAGCTCGCCGTCAGGCGCGTAATCGACGTCCGGCTGGTCCTCTCCTGACGGTTCAGGCTCGCGTGACTCCTCGGCGCGACCAGTGTGTCCGGCGCGCGAGATGGGCTTGGTCTCGCGGGCCATCGCTTCGTCAACGCGCGGTCCGTGCTTGTCGCCGCGTTCCATCGCAACCCTCCCGCAGAAGGCAGTCGGTACGTTCCTCGACTACCCGCGCGGCCGCCGGTCACACGAAATTACGGCCGGCCGAGGGCTCGGTACGTCCAACCGGCGTCGCGCCACTTGGCGGGGTCGAGGGCGTTGCGGCCGTCGACGATTCGCCGCTTCGCGACGACGTCCGACAGCACGGCGGGCGCCATCTCGCGGAACTCCGCCCACTCGGTGAGGTGCAGGACGACGTCGGCGCCGGCGCACGCCGCGACCGCGGAGTCGGCGTACTGCAGTTGGGGGTAGAGCTTGCGCGCGTTGGGGATCGCCTCGGGGTCGAACACGGTGACCTCTCCGCCTTGCTCGCGGATCGTGTCGGCCACCCAAAGCGCGGGGGAGTCGCGGATGTCGTCGCTGTTCGGCTTGAACGCCGCGCCCAGCACGCCGATCTTGTGCCCGGCGAACTCGCCGTCGCATTGCTCGCGCGCGAGGTCGACCATGCGGGCGCGCCGACGCAGGTTGATCGCGTCGACCTCTCGCAAGAACGCCACCGCGTCGCCCGCGCCAAGCTCCTCGGCCCGCGACATGAAGGCGCGGATGTCCTTGGGCAGGCAGCCGCCGCCGAAGCCGAGCCCGGCGTGCAGGAAACGGCCGCCGATGCGCGGGTCGAGGGCGAGCGCGGCGCCTAACTGGACGACGTCGGCGCCGGTGGTCTCGCAGATCTCCGCCATCGCGTTGATGAAGGAGATCTTGGTGGCGAGGAACGAGTTGGCCGCGACCTTCACCAGCTCCGCGGTCGCGAAGTCGGTGACGATCATGGGGATCTCGAGGTCCGTGAGCGGCGCGTAGATCTCGCGGAGCACCTTCTCGGCGCGCTCAGAACGGACGCCGATGACCAGGCGCTCAGGGCGCAGCGTGTCTTGGACGGCGAAGCCCTCGCGCAAGAACTCGGGGTTCCAAGCCAGCTCGACCGCGTCCGCGTCCGCGCCAGGCGCGAGCTCGGCGATGCGCGCGGCGAGGATCTCGGCCGTCCCCGACGGAACGGTCGACTTTCCGACCACCACGCATTCGCGGGTGAGCAGCGGGGCGAGCGAGTCGACCGCCGCGTGCACGTAGCGCAGGTCGGCCGCGTTGCTCCCCGCCTTTTGCGGCGTGCCGACGCAGATGAAGTGGACGTCGGCGAACGCGGCCACGTCGTTGATGTCGGTGGTGAACGTCAGCCGGCCGGAGTCGACCTGCTTGGCCAGCAGCTCGGGCAGGCCGGGCTCGAAGAACGGCACCCGGCCCTCGCGCAACGCCGCGATCTTGGCCTCGTCGACGTCGAAGCCGATAACCTCGAAACCGAGTTCGGCCATGCAAGCGGCATGCGTGGCGCCGAGATACCCGGTGCCGATCACGCTAAGTCGCAGTGTCACGAGGCTTCCCTCCCAAAAGTCCGGACATTAGATGCTAACCGTAACTGGCCCTCCCGCCCTCAGGGCAAACCCGCGTTCCCCCGGACGGCCTAGGATCACCCGCACCGGGCCAACCGGACCGGCCTTTCCGGGCACCTCGCGCGCAGGAGGCGGTGTGATGGGCGAGCCGTTCGAGCTCTTCCGGCTATCTGCCGAGTACGTGGCGCTGCGTGACAGCGTGCGCGACCTCACCGCGAGCCGGATCGCGCCGCGGGCCGCCGAGATCGACGCCACTGCGCAATTTCCGTGGGACGTTCACGCCGCCCTCGCCCAATCGGGGTTCAACGCGCCCAACATCCCCGAACAGTACGGCGGCGCCGGAGCCGACGCCCTCGCGACGGCGATCGTCATCGAAGAGGTGGCCCGCGGCTGCGCGTCGTCCGCCCTGATACCGGCGGTCAACAAGCTCGGAACGCTGCCGTTGTTACTCGATGGTTCCGCCGAGTTGAAGGACCATTACCTGCCGCCTGTCGCGCGTGGCGAGGCGATGTTCTCATACGCGTTGAGCGAGCCGGACGCCGGCAGCGACGCCGCGTCGATGAAGACCCGCGCGGTGCGCGACGGCGACGACTGGGTGCTCAACGGCGTCAAGCGCTGGATCACCGGAGCCGGGGAATCCTTGTATTACACGGTTTTCGCGGTCACCGACGCCAGCGCGGGCGCCGACGGCATCTCGGCTTTCGTGGTCGAGAAGGACGACGAGGGGTTCTCCTTCGGGGCGCCCGAACGCAAGCTCGGTATCAAGGGGTCGCCGACCCGTGAGCTCTACTTCGACAACTGCCGGATCCCAGGCTGGCGCTTGATCGGCGGCGAGGGCGCGGGGTTGAAACTCGCGTTTCGCACGCTCGACCACACGCGGGTGACGATCGCCGCGCAGGCGTTGGGCATCGCGCAGGCGGCGATCGACGCGGCCGTCGCCTACACCGGCGAGCGACAGCAATTCGGCAAGCCGGTGGGGGATTTCCAGGGTGTGCAGTTCATGCTCGCCGACATGGCGATGAAGGTCGAGGCCGCGCGCGCGCTCACGTATGCGGCCGCGGCCCGCTCGGAGTCCTCGTCGTCCGACCTCACGTACTTCGGGGCGGCGGCGAAATGTTTCGCCTCGGACGTCGCGATGGACGTGACCACTGACGCGGTGCAGTTGTTCGGCGGCTACGGCTACGTGAAGGACTATCCCGTCGAGCGGCTGATGCGTGACGCGAAGATCACCCAGATTTACGAGGGCACCAACCAGGTGCAGCGCGTCGTCATCGCCCGCGAGTTGCGCAAGGGTCGCAGCGGGTAGGACGCCGAGCATGGCCGACGAACTGTGTGCCACCTGCGGAAGAGCTTTGGGCGACGGGCCGGTCGAGCAGATGACCGACCCCGGCACGGACGTGTTGCGCTCGTATCACGTCGGCTGCGTGCCACCGGCCCTAGACGAGCAGGTCTAGCCCACTTAGCCCATTAGCCCGGCCGGGTCCAGCCGGGTCCAGCCGGCGAACGGGCACCCCGAGCTTGGCACAGACCCCCGAAGCTGGGCGTGCACGCCACGCTCAGGGAGATTCGGCCCCCTGAGCGTGATCAACTCCCGGGATGGCGGATGCGATGATCGCCGCATGACGGAGGATCTTCGGGCGGTGTCAACCAGCGCCTCGCAGATCCGGCTCAGCCGGGTCGTCGACGCGCTCGACGCGAACTTCTACGGCAACGTGCACGGCGGCGCGGTCATGCGGTTGGTCGACGAGGCCGCCGGCGTCGTGGCGTCGCGGCACAGCGGCGGTCGCGCGGTGACCGCGGTGGTCGACGAGATGCAGTTCCTGGTGCCGGTCCATGTCGGCGACATCGTGACCTGCGAGGCACAGGTCAACTGGACCGGCCGCACCTCCTGCGAGATCGGCGTGCGGGTGACGGCCCAACCGTGGGACCAGGTCAATCAGGCCCGCCGCCACGTCGCCTCCGCCTACCTGGTGTTCGTCGCCATCGACGACTTCGAACGGCCGCGGCCGATCCCGCCGGTGATGCCGGAGAACGACGACGACCGGAGGCGTTTCCGCGAGGCCGAGATCAGGCGAGGCACCCGGTTGGCGAGGCGCGAGGCGATCCTGCGCTCGCGTGAGCGCGAGCAAGACGGCTGAGCGCGCGCGCTCAGCCTTGGACGCAGCTTTGGGTGCTCGCGTTCGTCGTCTTCACGCCGGGGATGGGCGATCCGGAAGGGGCGGGCGACCCGGCCGCCGAGGCGCCTGGCGTCGGCGTCGTCGACGGCGCAGATGACGGCGGCGTCTCGCTGGCCAACCCGCTCCAGTCGCTCCCGATCGTGAGCGTGACGACGGTGCCCGCCGTCGCGGAGACGACCTTCTCGGGTGTGCCGGTAAGCGCCGCGGCCAGCGTCTCGGCCGAGTTCGTGCGACTGGCCGCGTAGGTCAGCGTCGTCTTCGCCGACTGCTGCGACGCCGTCCCGATGCCCGCGATGCGGAACCCGCGCGACGCCAGCGCGTCGGCGGTTTGACCGGCCAGGCCGTTGGTCGTCGTGGCGTTGAGCACCTTCACGGTCACGTTCGACGGCGCGACGGTCAGCGACGCGACGTTCTGGCCGTTCGACGCGGTGGCGGTCAGCGGTCTGTCATCGCGAATCGCCGTGAACAGCGCCTTCGCCTCGTCGTCGCTCCAGTAGAGGTGCTGGTACCACTTGTCGCCCTTGGGCGCCGGATAGGTCGGCACCGTCGCGAACACGATGTTGGTGGTGTCGAGGTGCCGGTAGCGCAACGCCAGGTTGATGAGCGTCGAGCTGCCCATGTCGGTGGTCAGCGAGCTGGCGACGTCGCCGTAGAAGCCAGTCATCGACGGCAGATTGAAGAACGTGGACGACGTGAGCGCCTTGCGGGCCATAGACGCCATGAACTGCTGCTGACGTTGAATGCGGTGCAAGTCGTCGCCGCCGGTGAGCCCGTAGCGGGCGCGAACGAAAGCCAACGCCTGCTGGCCTTTCAGGTTCACCTCGCCGGCGGGCAGGTTCAACCCGGTGTGTGAGTCGTGGATCGGGTCGCAGATGTTCATCGGCACGCCGCCGAGCGCGTTCGACATCTTGATGACGCCCTGGAAGTCGATTTCGACGAAGTGGTCGATGTAGACGCCGGTCAGCTGCTCGAGCGTCTTGACCGTGCAGGCCGGGCCGCCCCGCTGGATCGCCTCGTTGAACAGCGCGGTGGTCGGCGAGGTCATCAGCGGTTGCCCCGAGCTGTCGAGCTGGATGTTGCCCTCCGCGTCGACCTTGTCGCACGCCGGGATCTTCACCACGGAGTCGCGCGGGATGCTCACCAGCGTGACGTTCTTACCGTCGCCCGACAGGTGGGCCAGGATCGCCGTGTCGGACAGCGTCTCCGTCTGCTGCGGCAGCCCGCTGCCGGGCGTCACCTGGAACTCGCTATTTTCGCCGAGCCGCGAGTCGACGCCGAGGATGAGGATGTTTTGCGGCGTCCCCTTTTTTCCGTTGGCTGCGTCGGGCGTCTCCTTCGCGGGCCGCTCGCTCGGCGCGATGTAGTGGTCGAGCGAGGCCGTGTGATGCACCTTGTCGAGGATGTTCTTGACCGTCAGCACGCCGATCGACGCGACCAGCACCACCGCCGCGAGGAATCCGACGACGATGCGCCCGATGATGCGCGCGCGCCGCTGCGAGTGCTCGTAGCTCGCTTGCTCGCCGCGAGGGTCGAGCAGTCGATGGCGTCCGAACGGCCGTGGCATAGTGGCGCGGTTCTCCTGATCGTCGTTCCCGGTCGCGCATGAGCGGGCGGTCAAGCCGCCCCTACCGCAGACGATTCGCGCGCCGCCCAGGTTGCAACTCGCGGCCGGAAATCTGCCGTCATGGTAACGGCAGTGCGAGCAGCGCGGTTCCGCGCGTTAGTTCGTGCAGCCTGCGGTCGCCGCCGTCGTGCCCGCGCCGGTCACCGCGCCCGCCGGGGTCGATGCCGATGGCTGTGTCGCGCCCGCGCCGGCGCCGTTGTACGACGAGCCCAGCACCAGCTCGATGGTGGAGTCGAGTTGCTGGTTCTCCTGCAACGTCGCCCCCGGGACCGCCGCCGCGAGCGTGCGGGCCTGCGCCGCCTGAGTCGGGTTGTACTCGATCACCGACGTGGTCGCCCCGGTGCCTCGATTGCCCGGCGTCCCCTCGATCACGAAGCCGAGCTTCGACAAATCGGACGACGCTCGCGCCGCGAGCCCGCTGATGCCGGCGCCGTTGAGGACCGTGACGTGCACTGTGTTCGGGGCGACCGTCGGACCCGCGCCAGTCTGGGAAGGCGCGGGCTGCCCGTTGTTGTCATCGATCAGCGACTGGAACAGCGCGTGCGCCTTCGCCTGGTCGACGACGTCGACGTCTTGGCCGTCCTCCTTGCCGAAGCCCGACAGCGGCATTGTGGTCAAGACGACGTTGCCGGAGCTCAAGCCCTTCAGCTTGAGCGCCATCTTGCTCAGGTCGGCCGCGCTTGTTCCGGAGTCGACGGTGACCGATTTGGTCAGCGCGTCGATAAATGCGTTGAGCTTCAACGGGTTGGCGAGCGTGCCGGCGCTTTCGACCTTGCGCAGCATCGACGCGAGGAAAGCTTGCTGCCGCTTGATGCGGTCGATGTCGCCGAGCGGGAGGTTGTGCCGCTGCCGCACGAACGCGAGCGCCTGAGCGCCGTCCAAGTGGTGGTTGCCTGCGCTCAAGTTGATGCCGGTGTAGCGGTCCTTCGCAGGTCGCGCCAGGCACACGTCGACGCCGCCGAGCGCGTTCACCATGTTCTGAAACCCGACGAAGTCGATCTCGACGTAGTGGTCGATGTGCACGCCGGTCAGCTGCTGCACGGTGTTGACGAGCAGCGGGGCGCCGCCGAGCGAGAACGCGGCGTTCAGCTTGTCCATGTGCGACGGGTGCGCGACGCCCTTGCTGTCGGTGTAGGCCGGGATGTTGATCCACGCGTCGCGCGGCAGCGACACCAACGTCGCCTTTTGATGGCCCTTCGCCAGGTGCGCCAGCATCACCGTGTCGGAGCGTTGGCCGATGACCTGCTCCTGACCTTTCGGCGCTTGGGCGAACGAGTCGTCGCCGCTGCGGTTGTCGGAGCCGACCAGCAGCACGTTCTCGGCGCCGTCGGCGGACTTCGACCCGCCGGGCTGCAGCACGCCCGCCGCCTTGGTGAGGTTGTGGTCGTAGTGCAGGTAGCGGGTGTACAGCACGCCGCTGGCCAGCAGGACCACGACGGCGATCACGGCCGCGGTGATGCCGAGCGGCCGGCGCCAGCCGCGTCGTCCGGTCTTGTCTTTCGGCGCGGCCGCGAACGACGCACCTGGTCCCCGAGGGTTCAGCTCGGGCGGCAGGATCGGGTCGCTCACGGGTCTCCTCACGGCAGGGCTACACAAATCGGACGTCGCAAACCCCGCCGAGGTTGCGCTCGGCGGTGTGGTGCGGGTCACCTTCGAGGCTAACCGCGCTCTTCACCGGACGACGGGACCGACGCGGCCAGGCGCGTGCAACCGGTTCTTCCCCTCGCGCGTCGCACTGGCATGAGGCTGGTCGGGTGGTCAGCTGTGATCCTCCTCGCGGCGTCGCTGACCGCGTGCGCCGCCAAGCCCGCGCCCATCTCGGCGGCGTCCAATGTGCCGCCGGCGTCGACATCGGCCGCGGCGCCGGCCGCCACGCCGTCGGCGCGGGGTGTGGTGCCCTGGATTGACCGCCCGGGGTCGGCATCACTTGGCTCACCGTTGCCTGCCTCGCCGTTGCCGACCGCAGGTCCGCCGTGCGCCGCCTCCGACGTGGCCGCGGCCTACAACGGCGCCGAGGGCGCCGCTGGCAGCCTCATCCTCCTGTTCACATTCACGAACGTCAGCGCCAAGACATGCGCGCTGCGCGGCACGCCGCAGGTCGTCGCGACGGAGCCGGGCAAACGGCCGGTCACCGCGACCCCGGCGAATCTCTTCACCGTCGTGCCTGTCGCGCTGTCGCCTGGCGGTCACACCCACATCGACATGCAGACCATGCGCGACTGTGCCGCCAACCACGCAGGTGCCGGTCCGGTGTCGACCTATCACGCTCTCGTGATGTCGATGCCGGGTGGTGGAAGGGTCACCGTGCCGGCCACTGTCGACGTCGAGTGTGGCTTGTACGTAGGGGAATTCGGCGTGCAGCCGCCCGATCCGGTGTATCCGACGCCGCCACTGACTGGAGCTACCTTCAAACTCGAACTGCAGGCCAGCGTGAAGGCCGGCGAGCAGCTGCGCTACGTCGTCGACATCGTCAACCCCACCGACGCCGACATGGTCCTCGACCCTTGTCCGAGCTACCTGCAGCGAGGTCCTGGCGACCCGGGCAAGACGCCGCTGCGACTCAACTGCGACGACGTCCACGATGTGCCGGCCGGCGAGACCGTTCGTTTCGCCATGCAGATCCCGGTCCCGGCTGACACGCCGACCGGTCCGGCGCAGGTGTGCTGGACCGTCGTCGACATCACCAGCGGGAAGGACGCAGCGTGCGGGTCGGTCGAGGTCGAGGGCGCTGACTCGCCGTGCACGTCGGCGCAACTCACGGCGGCGATCACCGGGCCGGGAACCCTGCCCGGCCCGTCGAACATGTTCGCGCTCAAGGGCGTCGCGAGCGAGGTGTCGCTGACCCTCGCCAATCGGTCGACGGCGGCGTGCTCGGTGCGTGGGGCGCCGAAGGTCACCGTCGCTGGCTCCGACGGCGCGGCGTTGAAGCTCACCGGGATTGACCAAGGGCAGGCGGAGATGAGGCCGGTCGTCGTGACGCCGCTGACCGTCGTCCTCGCGCCTGGGGAGTCGGCGACGACCCACCTGTACTGGTACCTCCCGTGGTGCGCGCCCGACCCGAACCCGGTGACCGTCACGATCATGCTCCCGGCGAACGACGCCGCGGTCTCGGCGAAACCGGTCGGAGGGTGGACCCCGCCGTCGTGCAAGAACTGGCCCGGCACGGCGCCGGCGACCGGTGAGACCAGCGCCGACCCGCTGCAGCCGGCGTGACCCCTCGGGGCCGATCCGCAGCGTCTTCTCAGCGACCGCTCAGCGTGGCTCCGGTAACGTTCGGGCGCATGAAGGCACTTGTGCTCTCGGGCGGCGCCGGCACCCGGCTGCGCCCGATCACCCACACGTCCGCCAAGCAGCTGGTGCCGGTCGCCAACAAGCCGGTGCTGTTCTACGGCTTGGAGGCGATCCGCGACGCTGGCATCACCGACGTCGGCATCATCGTCGGCGACACCCGAGCCGAGATCGAGGCCGCGGTCGGCGACGGATCGGCGCTCGGCATCCGGGCCACCTACATCCCGCAGGAGGCGCCGCTCGGCCTGGCGCACTGCGTGCTGATCGCGCGCGACTTCCTCGGCGACGACGACTTCGTGATGTACCTCGGCGACAACTTCATCATCGGCGGCATCACCGACCTGGTCGACGAGTTCAAGCGCGGCGGCGCCGACGCGCAGATCTTGCTCACCAAGGTGGAAAATCCGCAGCAGTTCGGCATCGCCGAGCTGGACGACGCGGGGCGCGTCGTCCAGCTTGTCGAAAAGCCCAGCGAGCCGAAGAGCGACCTCGCGCTGGTCGGCGTCTACATGTTCGCGCCGACGATCCACGAGGCGGTTAGGGCGATCAAGCCGAGCGGGCGCGGCGAGTTGGAGATCACCGACGCGATCCAGTGGCTGGTCGACCACGGCAAGGACGTCCGGCCGCATCTGGTGACCGGCTACTGGAAAGACACCGGGCGGCTCGAGGACATGCTCGAGTGCAACCGCAAGGTGCTGGAGGCCGTCGAGCCCTCGTGCCGCGGCACGATCGACGAGGTCAGCCGCATCATCGGGCGGGTGGTGATCGAGGAGGGCGCGCGCGTCGAGCGCTCAACCGTGCGCGGGCCGGCGATCATCGGCCGGGGCACCGTGATCATCGACAGCTACGTCGGACCGTTCACCTCGATCTACCACGACTGCCGCATCGAGCACACCGAGCTGGAGCATTCGATTGTGTTGGAGTCGACCACGATCGTCGGCGTCAGCCGCATAGAAGACTCACTGATCGGCAAGGAAGTCGAGGTGTCGCCGTCCACCGCGATGCCGCACGCGCACCGGTTGATGCTCGGCGACCACAGCAAGGTCTCGCTCGCCTGAGGCGTAGCCGTTAGGCGGAGCGAGGGATAGGGCAGGACGTCACGGGCAGATAGGAGAGCCGAAGCGGTGACTCTCGATCGCGAGGTCGAACCTGCGCGGTCGTTCGGCGCCGCCGACGAGGGCTCGGCCCGTGGGTCGTGGCCGGCGCGGCTGCTCGCCGTCAGCACGGTGGCGCCGGCCGTCGTCGTCGCCGCATGGGTGCTGGCCGCGCTGCCGTTGTTGTTGTTGCACGCTTACCGGCCCGCGCCCGCGATCGTGCTGGGGTTCGCGGTCGCGGCGCTGCTCGCCCGGCCGGCGTTGCGCGCGGCGCAGGCACGAGCCGTGGCGTGGGGCGACGTGCCCTGGTGGGCGGTGGTCGGCGTCTTCGCCGTCGTCATTGGTTTCGGCGTGCTCGCCTACGCGATGAGCGCGCAAGACGTGCTGATCCGTCGCGACCCGGGGTCGTACGCGATGAGCGCCACCTGGCTCGCCGACCACGGGACGATCCAGGCGCCGACGCACGCGGCGTCGTTCGGCGGCGCCGATCCGAACCTGTACCTGGCGTCGCAGGGTTTCTACCTGCAAGGCGGCCACATCATCCCGCAGTTCATGACGGGCGTGCCGGTGCTGATGGCGATCGGCGGCTGGATCGCCGGCGTGCCCGGCGTGTTGCACATGAACGCGTTCATCGGCGCGCTCGGACTGCTCGCCTTCGCCGGGCTGGTCGCCCGGCTCGTCGGTCCCCGGTGGGCGCCGCTCGCGGTGCTCACGCTCGCCCTGGTGCAGCCGCAACTCGACGTCATGCGGGCCACCTACAGCGAGCCGTCGGCCCAACTCATCTTGCTCGGCGGCCTGGCCGTCGTGCTCGACGCGTTGCTGGTCGCCCGGCTGCGGCCGGTGAGCGACCCCGAGCCGACGCTGCGCGGGCCGGACGCTCGGGCCGATCCGGCCGGGTGGCCCCTCGCCCGACCGGCGTTGTTTGTCGGCGCGCTGGTGCTCGGTTTGGTGTCCGTCGTCCGCATCGACGCGGTGGCCGACCTGTTGCCAATGGTGCCGTTCATCGGGTGGCTGGCGTTTCACCGGCAGCGCGCGTGGCGCGCGTTGGCGCTCGGCCTCGGCGCCGGGCTGCTCGTCGGCGCGTTCGTGTGCGTGTTCTTGACATTGCCCTACACAAAACACGTCGGTCGCGACCTGGCTCTTGCCGGTGGCGGATTCGTGCTGACGATTCCGTTGACGATCGTCGGCGTCAGGGCAGGGTGGGCGTCGCGGCGCTCCGCTATGCGCGACCATCCGCGCGGGTGGCCCGAGGTCGGGTTGCTGCTAGGGCTGCTTTTCGCCGCGCTGGTAGGCATTTTGCTGCCTGCCGGCCGGACGAAGTGGCACGTCGTCGCGGCGCTCGGTGTCGCGGTCATTGTGATCGGCGCCTGGGCGCTGGCACGGGCGGTGTGGTGGTCGCAGCAGCGGCCGCATCGATCGCGTTCGCCGAAATGGCCTGCGGTCGCTGCGCTCGGTGTGGGGTTGCTCGGCGCGTACTTCGTCGTCCGACCTCATATCGCGACCACCCGCTCCAAAGCGGGCTCGGGCGGCGCCTTTTATGTCGGTCAGATCCAGGGCTACCTTGGCCTGCCCGTCGATCCGACCAGGTCGTATTACGAGCAGTCGTTGCGCTGGATGTCGTGGTATTTCGGGTGGGCCACGTTGGCGTTCGCACTGGCAGGCGCAATCTGGCTGGCCCATGAGCTCACCCGCGGCCGGCGCCGCGAGTGGTTGCCCGCGTTTTTCGTCTTCGTGGGGATGACCGCGGCCGTGCTGTACTCGCCGAGCATCACGCCCGACCACCCGTGGGCCGACCGTCGGTTCGTCCCCGTCGCGATCCCGGGCCTGGTGCTGCTCGCGTTCGCCGCGTTCGCGGGCGCGGTGGCCTGGACAACCGCTGCGGAGCGTCGCTGGCGGCAAGACGCCGCGACCGTGTGGGCGGCGCGCGCCCTCGGGGTGGCGTGCGTCGGCGCGCTGGTCGTCACGCCCGCGTGGTTGGGCAGCAGGCACGTCTTCACCCAGCAGACTGAGAAGGGTGAGCTCGCGCTCGTCGACACCGTGTGCGACCAGTTACGTCCGGACGACGCGGTCGTGGCGTTCGGCGCGGCCGGCAGCACGGCGTGG
>JAICLV010000198.1 GCA_025925185.1 Acidothermaceae bacterium | reverse complement strand
GCCACCGCTCACCACAACACCCGACCCCAAACCCGCCGCCGCTTGACAACCTCATAGAGACACCTGAGCGTGATCATTTGCCGGCGGGTGTCCACCGGTGGTCCTCGCGCGCGGGACGCTCGCGCCTACACTCGGGCCCGTGGCCGGGCGGATTCCAGACAGCGACATCGCGCGGGTGCGGGAGCTGTCGCCGGTCGCCGATGTGATCGGCGAGGTCGTCACCTTGCGCAGCGCGGGCGGCGGCTCGCTGAAGGGCCTGTGCCCCTTCCACGACGAGCGCTCGCCGTCGTTCAACGTCACGCCGGCCCGCGGCTTTTGGCATTGCTTCGGCTGCGGCGAGGGCGGCGACGTCATCAGCTTCGTGCAGAAGATCGACCACCTGTCGTTCGCCGAGGCGGTCGAGCGGCTCGCGGCGCGCGTCCACTACGAACTGCACTACGAGCAGGGCGGTTCGACCACACACCGTCAGCAGGGTCAGCGCGCCCGGCTGGTCGAGGCGCACAAGCTTGCCGCGCAGTACTTCGTCGACCAGCTCACGAGCCCCGAGGCTGTCATTGCCAGGCAATTCCTGCAACAGCGGGGATTCGACCCAGCGGCGGCGGCGCATTTCGGTGTCGGCTACGCGCCGAACGGCTGGGAGAACCTGGTCAAACACCTGCGGGCAAAGGGTTTCTCGGACGACGAGTTGTCCACGGGCGGGCTCGCGAGCCACGGTCAGCGCGGCATCATCGACCGTTTCCGGGGCCGCTTGATGTGGCCGATCCGCGACGTCACCGGCGACGTCGTTGGCTTCGGCGCGCGCAAACTTCGTGAGGACGACGACGGGCCCAAGTACCTGAACACGCCAGAAACGCCGCTGTACAAGAAAAGCCAGGTGCTGTACGGCCTCGATCTCGCCAAGCGCGACGTCGCCAAAGCGCGCCAAGCCGTTGTCGTCGAGGGCTACACCGACGTGATGGCCTGCCACCTCGCGGGCGTGACCACCGCGGTCGCGACGTGCGGCACCGCGTTCGGTGAGGAGCACGTGCGCATCCTGCGCCGGCTGCTACTCGACACCGCTGAGTACGCGGGCGAGGTCATCTTCACCTTCGACGGCGATGCAGCCGGGCAGAAGGCCGCGTTGCGCGCTTTCGAGAGCGACCAGAAGTTCGTCACGCACACGTTCGTGGCCATCAGTCCCGACAACATGGACCCGTGCGAGTTGCGGCTCGCAAAGGGCGACGCCGCCGTTCGCGATCTCGTCGCACGACGGCAGCCGCTGTTTGAGTTCGCGATCCGCAACGTGCTCGGCGGCTTCAACCTTGAGATTCCGGAGGGCAGGGTCGGTGGGGTCGCGCGCACCACGCCGCGAGTGGCGCAGATAAAAGACGCCTCGCTGCGCGATGAGTACGCCCGCAGGCTGGCCGGGTGGGTCGGTGCGCCCGACGAGCTCGCCATCGTCGACCGGGTTCGTCGACTCGCCACGCCAGCGGGGAATCGCCGTCCAGCAAGGGAATCTGTGAGCGCACGCCCCGACCCGCGCGACCCGACCCTCGGTGTCGAGCGGGAAGCGTTGAAGCTGGCTGTGCAGCGACCCGCTTTGCTCGGCCCCGCGTTCGACGTGCTCGACCCGCTGTGCTTCACGTCGTCCGCCTACGCCGACGTGCGTGACGCGATCGCAAAAGCCGGCGGCGCCGGGTCGACGGTGGGCGGCGACGCGTGGGTCTCCGCGGTGCTCGACGCGTCGTCTGACGACACCGTACGTGCCCTCGTCACCGAACTCGTCGTCGAGCCGGTGTTCGCCGCCGCCGAGCCCGATGCGCGTTACGCCGAGGCGCAATTAGCCCGTTTGCGCGTTAGAGCGCTTGACCGCCAAATCGCCGAGTTGAAATCACGCCTGCAGCGGTTGAACCCCATCGAGCAGAGCAGCGAGCACAACAAGCTGTTCACCGAGCTGATCACGCTGGAGAAGCGACGGCGCGACGACCTCGAGAGCGCCGGCTGAACCGCACAAGTCACGACGATTGCGCACAGGACAGCCGTTTTGTTTGCGTCGGTTTTGTTGAGTAGCCGCGAAATCCGGTGATGCCCTGCACACTGGGTTCGTGGGGTACAACTTGGCGTCTGAGGCATTGGCGGCCGAATCGGCTGAACCCGTCGCGCCTGACGCGCCTGACGCGCCTGACGCGCCTGACGCGACGGGCACGCCGTTCGGCGGCGCCGTCGTCCGACTCTTGACACCGGTCGCGACGCAGGAGCTCGCGTCAGACGACGCCCCGTTGACCGAGGCAGAGCCGGACGACGCGGCGGTCGGTGCCGCAGCACTCACCGAGGTCGACGAAGAGCCCGAACCCGCGCAGGCGCGCGACGGCTGGGCGCCGTCCGCTGATCCGGTTCGCGCCTATCTGAAGGAAATCGGGCGGGTGCCGCTGCTCACCGCCGAGCAGGAGGTGGACCTCGCGAAGCGCATCGAAGCCGGATTGTTCGCGGCCGAAAAGCTGGCGAGTGGCGTTGCGATGGCGGCGTCCCTTCGGCGCGAACTGCAATGGATCGAGCGTGACGGGCAAGCCGCGAAACGCGGCCTGATCGAGGCAAACCTGCGGCTGGTCGTCTCGCTGGCGAAGCGCTACACCGGTCGGGGCATGGCGTTCCTCGACCTCATCCAAGAGGGAAATCTCGGCCTGATGCGCGCCGTCGAGAAGTTCGACTACGCCAAGGGTTACAAGTTCTCGACGTATGCGATGTGGTGGATACGCCAGTCGATCACCCGGGCGATGGCCGACCAGTCGCGCACCATCAGGGTGCCGGTGCACGTTGTCGACTGCATCAACAAACTCATGCGGCTGCAGCGGCACTTCGCGCAGACCGTCGGCCGCGAGCCGACGCCCGAGGAGTTGGCGGACGAACTAGGGTTGAGCGTCGAGCGGGTGCAGGAGATCCGCTCGATCGCGCAAGAGCCGGTCTCGTTCCACGCCCCGATCGGCGAGGACGACGGGACGTTGGGCGACCTCATCGAAGACGCCGACGCCGTCGCCCCGGCCGATGCCGCGGCGCAGACCCTGATGTTCGAGCAGCTGCGCGAAGTGCTGCGAACCCTGGGCGAGCGCGAGCAGTGCGTGCTGATGATGCGCTTCGGCTTGATCGACGGGACGCCGCACACGCTGGAAGAGGTGGGCCAGCGGCTTGGCGTGACGCGCGAGCGCATCCGCCAGATCGAGAACAAGACGCTGGCCAAGTTGCGCCAGCCGGTGTGCGCGATCCGGCTGCGCGACTTCTTGCTCGACTGAACCCGCGGAGTTGCGCGTCCGCCCCGGGCTTTCGCCCTCGGCCTCAGCCGCCGGTCGACATGCCGTCGGCGTAGGCGGGCGGGCTGTCGAGGTTGATCGTGCGGTGGGCGAACCGGTCGGACAACCCACCCGGCAGCCTGCTGACCACCTTCTCGCGCAGCTCGTGGCTCATCGTGCCGGCCCGCTCCTGCATCTTGCGGCTGGCCTGGGCGCGCAGCTGGGTCGCCTGCGACTGCATCGCGTCGGTGGTGTGTTTGACCTGCGGGTTCTCGGCGACCGACTTGGCGAGCCGCCTCAGCTGCTCGTAGCGCTGCCGGCCAGCCTTGGAGCCGAGCACGTAGCCGGCGACGAAACCCATCGCGAACGTTGCCTTGTACCGCATCTGGACGCTCCCGTCGGTCATGCCGCCCGCGGCGGCGCCTGCAGGCATACGGCCTACCCGCCTGGGCGCGACGCTACCTTCCAGGGCTGCTTGCGTCGAGGCCCGCGTCGAGGCCCGCGAGGGCGCCGTCGAGAGGGTGCCGTCGTGCGGGCGCCGGCCGTCGCGGTGCGGTAACCTGACCGGGCGTGCCGGGGGTTCCGGCCGATCCTGCGTAGCTCAATTGGCAGAGCAGCCGGCTGTTAACCGGCAGGTTATAGGTTCGAGTCCTATCGCAGGAGCGTTCGCTCTCGGCCGTAAGATCACCGCACCGGGGCGGTAGCTCAGCCGGTCAGAGCAGCGGACTCATAATCCGTCGGTCGTGGGTTCGAG
>JAICLV010000116.1 GCA_025925185.1 Acidothermaceae bacterium | reverse complement strand
GGACGACGTAGTAGTGCTCCTTGATCTGCGGGAAGTCGATCGTGTCGCCGAATCCGGGCGTCTGGAACAGGTCGCGCGCGTACGCCCATAACGCCGGGAACTCGGTCAGCTTCTGCCGATTGCACTTGAAGTGGCCGTGGTAGACGGCGTCAAAGCGGGCGAGCGTCGTGAACAGCCGGACGTCCGCCTCGGTGATCGTGTTGCCGACCAGGTAGCGCTGCCGCTCGAGCCGGGCCGAGAGCCAGTCGAGCCGGTCGAACAGCCGGTGGTAGGCGCGGTCGTACGCCTCCTGGCTGCCGGCGAAGCCGCACCGGTAGACGCCGTTGTTGACGTCGGCGAAGACGAGCCTGTTGACCACGTCGATCTCGTCGCGGCGATCTTCGGGATACAGGTCGGGCGCGCCTGGGCGGTGATAATCGCGCCACTGGGTCTCGAGGTCGAGCGTGATCTGGGCGA
This sequence comes from Acidothermaceae bacterium, assembly GCA_025925185.1. Next base: position 7,213 of record JAICLV010000116.1, on the reverse strand, counting down.
AGTCGTTGGTGACCACCGCACCGGTCACGACGTCGACCATCGCGGGCACGGTGATGCCGCGGTCGTAGCCCGGGAACCGCTTGAAGTACGCCTCTTGCAGACGCTCGATGCCGAGCACGGGGTCGCGGCCGCCGGGGTCGAGGTCAAAGGTCCAGCTGCGCTCGTCGTGCGTCGGGCCGGCGACGCCCATCGAGATCGCGTCCTCCAGGCCGAGGAGTCGGCGGACGATGATCGCGCGGTTCGCCCACGGACACGCCCGGCTCACCACCAACCGATAGCGAGCGGGCTCCACGCGGTAGCCGTCTTCGCCGTCTTGGGTGATGCGGGTGGTGATGTACCGCTGGTCGCGGTTGTAGTCCTCGCCCGCATTTACGTACTTGGCCATTCCAAGTTCATCCCCGCGCGTTCGTGTGGTCACGCGCGATGATTTCCGGACGGGCCCGTCGTCCTCATTTGGCGGTCGCTCACTCGGTGGAGGTATGCCATGTCGCTCGTGCGGGTGCACAACTTCAGCATCTCCCTCGACGGCTACGGCACCGGCGAGGGCCAGTCGCTCGAGGCGCCGTTCGGCCACGCCGGGCAGCGCCTGCACGAGTGGTTCTTTGGCACCCGGACGTTTCGGGCGATGACCGGCCAGGCTGGTGGCAGCCTGGGTGTCGACGAGGCCTTCGCGAGCAACTGGGATGCGGGTATCGGCGTCGAGATCATGGGCCGCAACAAGTTCAGCGCCTCGCGCGGCCCATGGTCGTCGGTCGGCACGGACGACGAGTGGCGCGGCTGGTGGGGCGACAACCCCCCGTTCCACACGCCCGTGTTCGTGCTGACGCATCACCCGCGTCCGTCGATCGAGATGGACGGCGGCACCACCTTCCACTTCATCGATGCGTCGCCGGCCGAGGCTTTGGCGGCGGCACGCGAGGCCGCCGCAGGCGGCGACGTCCGGATTGGTGGCGGGGTGGCGACGGTTCGGGAGTTCCTCGCCGCCGACCTCGTCGACCACATGCACGTCGTCGTCACGCCGATCGTGTTGGGACGCGGCGAGCGGCTATGGGACGGCCTCGAAGGGCTCGAATCGCGGTTTGCGGTCGAGGCGGTGGCGTCGCCAAGCGGCGTCACGCACCTGACCTTCGCCCGCCGCTAATCACCAGCGCGCGGTTAGGCGTCTCCCACCGGCACGCGGTCGAGCCGCTCGGACGTCGAGTCCTTGATCGCCGCGGCTCCGCGGGAATTGGCCGCGCGCACGGCCACGATCGCGGCGAGCCCGACGAAGATGCTGCAGGCGACGAGCGCTCGGTGGTAACCCGACGTCAGCGCGTGCGGAACGCTCGCGTGCGCCGCTAACAGGTTGTTGGTACGGGCGGTAGCGAGCGCGGAGAAAATGGCGAGGCCCAACGCGGCGCCGAGTTGTTGCGCCGTGTTGAGCAACCCGGCGGCGAGGCCGGCTTCCGTTTCAGCGACTCCTGCGTTCGCGGCGGTCGTGACACCTACGAACACGCCGCCGAGTCCGACCGACATGACGACGAGACCAGGAAGCAAATCGCGAACGTAGTCGCCATTCGAGGGCAACCGCGACAAGTAGTAGATCGCCAGCGCGGCCAACACCGACCCCACGACGATGACCGGCTTGGTGCCGACGCGTCCGAACAACCTCGCTGACACCGTCGCCGCGACGCCGATGCCGATGGTGACCGGAAGATACGCGGCGCCTGCCCGGATCGGCGAGAACCCGAGGATGTTCTGCATGTAGAGCGTGAGGAAGAAGAACATCGAGTAGAAGCCGGCGAACCCGATCAGCTGCGTGGTGTCTGCGGCCAGCAGGCCCTTCGTGCGAAAGATCGAGAACGGGGTCAGCGGGTTCTGCCTGCGCAGTTCGTTCAGGGCAAACGCGGCGAGCAACACCGCGGCGGTCGCGAGTTCGCCAATCGTGTGGCGGTTTGTCCATCCCGCGGTGGGCGCCTTGATTAAGGCGTACACGAGCAGCAAGACGCCTGCGGTCACGAGGACCGCCCCCGGGATGTCGAAACCGGCGAGCGAGGGGCGCTTGCGCTCGGCGCTGATAAGCGCGAACGCGCTGGCCAAAATGAGCGCGCAGAACGGCAGGTTGACGAAGAGCACCCAGCGCCAGCCGGGGCCCTCGGACAGCACGCCTCCGAAGAAGACGCCGACCGCCGCGCCAAGCCCGCTGACCGCCCCCCAAAGGCCGAGCGCCTTGTGCCGGTCGACCGGGTTGGTGAAGGTCGTCGTGAGGATCGAGAGTCCGGCGGGCGCCATCAACGCAGCCCCGAAACCCTGTACCAGTCGGGCCGATATCAACGCCCCGGACGCCGTCGAGAGCCCACCCGCGAGGGACGCTCCGGCGAAAAGCACGACGCCGGCAACGAGCACGCGCCGTCGTCCGACAAGGTCTGCGGCGCGGCCGCCGAGGAGCAGGAAACCTCCGTAGGTGAGCACGTAGCCACTGAGAACCCACTGCAGGTTCTGCTGTGAGAACCCGAGGTCTCGCTGAATCGACGGCAGCGCGACGTTCATGATCGAAGAGTCGAGGACGTCGAGAAACTGGATCGCGCACAGCAGCAGCAGCGTCGCCACGCCGCGACGGGTCGAGAGGAAAGGCGGCGCGGCGGCGGCGTCGAGGTTTGATGTCATGGCCGTTACCTTCTTTTGGACTGGGCGGTCCAGAAGAAGGTAACAACAAGTGGACCGACTAGTCCAGGGCTTTGAAGGTCGTGAGGTAGCCGAGAGCCCCGTCGAGCGCGACGCGCAGACTCTTGGCGTCCCTGCGCACCTGGCTGAGCAACAAGCCGCCCTCGATGCTCGCGAGGACACTCATCGCCAGCAGGTGGGGTTTCGCGTCGGCGCGCAGTTCGCCGCGGTCTCGCATGTGGGTGAGTGCCTGCGCGAGCAGGTCTTCCCACGCCGCGAACGCCGCGACCGTGTGCAGCCGCGCGCCCTCGTTTCGATCGACCACTTCGGCCGCCAGGGTGCCGATCGGGCAGCCGACAGGGTGCTGCTCGTAGTCCTTGACCATGCGCCGGAGCGCCTTCTCCAGCTGAGCGAACGTCGTCACGTTGCGCAGCGACTCCCCGATGCCGGCCAGCACCTGTTCGCAGCGAAATCCGACGGCGGATTGGACGAGCTCGTCGCGGTCGGCGAAGTAGTGGTAAAGCTGGCTCTTGCTGACACCCGTGGCGGCGCGCACGTCGTCCAGGCTGGTGGCTTGAACGCCCCGCTCGGCCACTAACTCCGCGGCGCTCTCGACGATGCGCTCACGACTGGCCCGGCCCTTCGACGTCTTCGGCTCGGCAGACATGCGCCGATTCTAAGCTTGGTGGACCGACCGGTCCAACCACGCTCGGCGGGTCTAGTCCTCGACGATTTCCACGATGCCACTTGACGCGTCAAGCAAATCCGCTGTGCGGCGCGCCGCCTCGTCGACATGGATGCGCGGCCGCTCAGGCCGGTCGTGCTCGTGGTACGTGCCGGGCCCGTAGAACATGCCATACCGGACGACGATCCCGTCCGCGCCGAGCACGGCGGTTTCAAGTTCCTGCTTGGCCGCCCCGCCGTCTCCGGACAAATCCCAGGCGACGCTTTGGGCGATGAACCGTGTCGCCCCGGCGGCCTTAGCGGCGGCAAGCAGGTTGCGCGTGCCATCTCTGCGGATGCGCGCGTTGTTCGCGCTGGCGTCGCGCAGCTGCGAGATGTCGTCGGGCAAGTCGGTCAGCTCGTGGATCACGGCGTCGGGCGCGAAATCGACGACGGCTCGGGTCAGGCCCGCGGCGTCGTAGACGTCGCACACGACGGGTCGCGCGCCGAGGTCCCTGATGAGTGCGGCCTTGGACGACGTGCGCGTCATGCCTGCGACACTGTGGCCTGCTTCGATGAGAAAGCGTGTGAGTGGCAGCCCGATCACGCCGGTCGCGCCGGCCAGGAAGATTCGCATATCGGCAACTTACGCGGCTGCAATTGAGCGCCTGCAGCTCAGGTTTCGTCACGGCTGGGCGTCGCGCTCCTCGAGACTCAGACCTCGATGTCGACGTCGTCGGTTGAGCCTGCGTCAACGTCGGACTGCTCCGCGAGGACGTCGCGCACCGCACGAATCGACACGTCGCTGGGATATCCCTTGCGGGCAAGCAATCCTGACAGCCGACGCAGCTTCACCTCGCGCGGCAGGCCGGCCATCGTTCGCACCTTGCGCCGCACCAATCCGCGAGCTGCGGCCTCGATTTCGTCGCCATCAACAGCGTCAACCGCCTCGGCGATGAGCGGCTCGGCGACACCGCGTTGTCGCAGCTCACTAGCGAGCGCTCGGGGTGCTAGGCCGCGGGTGCGCTGACGCGACGCCACCCAAGCCCCCGCATACGCGGCGTCGTCAATGAGCCCGACCTCGGTGAAGCGGTCGAGCACCTCGGCCGCAACGTCGTCGGGGACGCCGCGGCGCGCCATCGCGTCGGACAGCTGTGCGCGGGTCCGCGGCGCGGCGGTCAGCAGGTCAAGTGCGATTTTGCGGGCAACAGAGGCCGGGTCGGCCGGCGGATCGTCGTGATCCGCCGGCCGATCCGGTTCTTCGTGAGCGGGTTTCGCCGCAGCCGACCACCCGGACGCCGACCGCCTCCCCCGCCGTCCACCGAAGCTTGAACTCATGCGCGAAGAACTCAGTCAGTCGCCCAGAGGAGCAGGCGCGACCGTGAGGTCGATCGGGTCGTCGACGCGCGGCCCGATGCCGAGCTTCTCCTTGATTTTCTTCTCGATCTCATCAGCGAGGTCGGGGTTGTCGCGCAGGAAGTTGCGCGCGTTCTCCTTGCCCTGACCGAGCTGGTCGCCCTCGTAGGTGTACCAAGCGCCCGACTTGCGGACGATCCCGTTGTCGACACCCATGTCGATGAGGCTGCCCTCACGGCTGATGCCGACGTTGTAGATGATGTCAAACTCCGCCTGGCGGAATGGCGACGCGCACTTGTTCTTCACGACCTTGGCCCGAGTGCGGTTACCAACCGCCTCCTGACCGTCCTTCAGCGTTTCAATTCGCCGCACGTCAATGCGCACCGACGCGTAGAACTTCAGGGCCTTGCCGCCCGTCGTGGTCTCCGGACTGTTGTGTACCATGACGCCGTCGACAAAGTAGTTGTGGTTGCCCTCAACCTCGATGTCGAAGCGGTGCATCGAGCGCGTCTTCGGCTTCACGTGAATGTCGAGAACGCGTGCCGGCACCGGCCGCTCGACAGCATCGACGAACTCGGGCTCCACGACGAATATGCCACGGAACCGCGGCAGCAGCTTGTACTCCATCGAGGGATGGACGTAGGGCGCGACGATCGCTTGGAACTCGGCCGACGCCGCCGTCGAGAACTGAATCACCTGCTGCGCGCGTGCGCCACGAGTGATGAGCTTGACCTCGAGGCCGTGCGTGTCGCGCAGGTAGTCGACCAACCGCGCGCGAGTGCCCTCGGTCATCGCGTCGACGCAGATCTCGATGCGCCCGCTGCCCCCTTGCGTGCGCTCCTGCAGCCCCTTGGAACGAACGGTGAAGTTCCCGTCGTCCATGTACCAGATCGCGAGCGCGAGCGGCGTGAGCGCCTTGAGGTACTCGTCGGACAGGTGCTTCTTGCCGTCACCGAAATACACCGCCTGCTGCAACTCACCGAGCTCGGGCAGCGGCGTGAAGTCGGCGAAGACCGCGCCCGTCGAGCTCTCGCGACGGCTGCACCCGATATTGCCGAGCAGCGACACCTTCCAGTCGAGGTAGGCGACCTGCTTCGGACCCTGCCCCAAGCGGAATCGAACGCCGCTGCGGTCACGCAGGTTCGGCGAGAGGTTGCCGTCGCCCATAAGAGAGCCGAGCACGACTTGCCATTGCTGCGGGCTCAGCCGGTGCGTCTCGGTGACCATCACCCGGTCACCGGCGATAAGCTCGCCGGCCTCGCGCCAGCCCCCCGGCGTGCGAATCAAGTGGTTGGGCGTGGCCGCGAATTGCGCCCGGCCGTTGCGGCCAGACTTCGCGACTGTGAACTGCAAGAACTCCTCGGTCACCCCGTTGTCGAACCAGTTGACGACCTTGCGCGGCACGATGCGGTCGGCCTCGGCGTCGTATGAGAGCACCTCGACCGGCATCTTCTGGTTGACGATCTTGCCAATCTTCTCCTGCGTGCCGTCGGCGAGCGTGACGCGGGTGTTGTAGTTGAAACACCCGAAGAAGACACCGATCTTTTCGCGAAGCTGGTTGATGAAAATCGCGGTGGTGCCGGAATTGCTTAACGCGCCGGTGATTTTGCGCAATGCCTGGCTCATCAAACGCGCCTGCAGGCCGACGTGGCTGTCACCCATCTCGCCCTCGATCTCGGCGCGTGGCGTCAGCGCGGCCACCGAGTCGATGACGATGACGTCGATCGCGCCCGACCGAATGAGCGTGTCGGCGATCTCAAGGGCCTGCTCGCCAGTGTCGGGCTGCGAGACCAGCAGGTTGTCGGTGTCGACGCCCAACTTCTTCGCGTACTCCGGGTCGAGCGCGTGCTCGGCGTCGATGAACGCCGCGACCCCTCCGGCCCGCTGCGCATTCGCGACTGCGTGCAGCGCGAGCGTGGTCTTGCCGCTGGACTCCGGCCCATAGATCTCGACGATGCGCCCCCTCGGCAACCCGCCGATGCCAAGCGCGACGTCCAAGGCGATTGAACCGGTGGGGATGACCTCGATCGGTGCCCTCGCCTCATCGCCAAGGCGCATCACCGACCCCTTGCCGTGCGCGCGCTCGATCTGCGCGATCGCGTTCTCTAGGGCCTTGTCGCGGTCGGGTGCTGCCATCGTTACCGTCCCGTTCGGAAAGTCGGTCTGTGGTTGTCGCGGACGACGCTACGGGCGGCCGCCGACGTTTTCACCGGACGACGCGACCGCTGTGGACGGCTGGGGAAAGGCCGAACACCTGGGGACAGTAACCGAACATCTGTTCGAACGAAAGCGCGACACGCCGACCGGATCTGGCCGAGGACGGGCCCTGGACACCTGAGCACGTCCCTCACGAGGCCTGTGGGGGCGCCTTCGGACCCGCTAGCCCCCTGAACGTGATCAACTCGCCGGGGTGGGAGGGGCAGGGTCAGCGGAGTTTTGGCGGGACGTCGAAGGACGCGCACACCGCTTGCCACACTTGGCGCGTGTCGATCCCGGTGGCCAGCGCCTCGTGGACGGTGCGACCGCCGAGATCGGAGAACACGTAGCTTCG
>JAICLV010000142.1 GCA_025925185.1 Acidothermaceae bacterium | reverse complement strand
GGCCACCGGACGACGACTCGAACTCGCCGCGGCGGGCCTCGACGCGATCGGTGTCGACGTCACGGCGCGATCGGTTCCGGTCGACGGTCGGCTGAGGGTCGCGCCCGGGGTGTGGGCCGTCGGCGACATGACCGGCAAGGGAGCGTTCACGCATGTGTCGATGTACCAAGCCGAGATCGTGGTCGCCGACATCCTCGACGCGCCGGGCGTGCCAGCGGCCGACTACCGCGCGCTGCCGCGGGTCACCTTCACCGACCCTGAGATCGCGTCGGTCGGCATGACGCAGGCGCAAGCCCGCGACGCCGGACTCGACGTCCTGGTTGGGAAGGCCGACCTGGCCGCCACGTCGCGCGGGTGGATCCACGGGCCGGGCAACGACGGCTTCATCCGGCTGGTGGCCGACGCCGGCCGTCGCATCCTGGTGGGGGCGACGGTGATCGGTCCATCGGGTGGCGAGGTGATGTCCGCGCTCGCGGTCGCGATCCATGCGGAGGTGCCGGTCGACCGGATGCTGCACATGATGTACGCCTACCCCACGTTCCACCGCGGGATCTTGGACGCCTTGCGCGACTTGCGTCAGCCCAGCTAGAGGAAGCCCAGCCTCGACAGCGGCCAGATGCGGAGGAACGCGTGGCCGATCACGCTGCTCTCGGGGATCGTGCCGTTGTACCGGGAGTCTGACGAGTCGTTGCGGTGATCGCCCATGACGAACAGCTGACCGGGCGCCACGACGACGGGTGCGAACTGCTTCTTCGGATCGGGACCGTTGACGAAGACATAAGGCTCGTTGAGCGGCTTGCCGTTACGGACGACGCGGCCTTTCGCGTCGCAGCATTGCACGGTGTCGCCAGGCAATCCGATGACTCGCTTCACGACATCTTCCGACCCGCCGACCGCTTCTTCCCACCGCGGGTCGACAGCCTTGAACACGACGACGTCGCCGTGGTGGATGCCGTGCAGTTTGTAGGAGAGCTTGTTCACGAGGATGCGGTCGCTGCCGCAGTCGGGGTCGCAACCGCCGTGCAGCGTGCGCTCCATCGAGCCTGAGGGGATGCGGTACGACTGCACGACGAACGTGCGGATCAAGAATGTGCCGACGATCGTGAAGACCAGCAGCAGGAGCCACTCGTTGCGCGCGCGCCGACGCCGCCTGGCCTTGTCGAGGGCGGCGGCCGCGGCCCCGTCTTCGCCAGCGTCGACGGCCGCCTGGACGCCGTCACCCGACGACGTCACGCGGCGTGCCCTGCCTGCGCGGCCCGCTGGCCCGTCGTTGCGCGAACGATCACGCCTTGACCAACGAACGTGAGCTCCCGGGCGTTCGCCTCGACGAAAGCCGCCTCGCCCGAGGCGAGCGTGACCGACTGATCGCCACCACAGACCTCGGCCTTCCCGCTGACACACAGCAAAATCTCAGGAGCGTCGGCTCGCGCCACGACGCGTTCTCCATCGACGCGGAGGCGCGACAACTGAAACTCCGGGCGCGGCGGTGACCAGCGTTCTTCATCGTCCGAGATCGCACGCGGTTCAAGCATCGCCGGCGGCGCTGAGTCGCGCCGCAGCAGCGGGCGAAGTTCGTCGATCGCCACGTGCTTGGGCGTGAGCCCGGCGCGCACGACGTTGTCGGACCCGCCGAGCACCTCGATCGCGGTGCCGCACAGGTAGGCGTGGATCACGCCGGGCGCCACGTAGAACGCCTGCCCAGGTCTCAGTGTGAGCCGGTTCAGCAAGAGCGCGCCGACGACGCCCGGGTCGTCCGGATAGCGGTCCGCCAACTCCACGACCCACGACAAATCGTGGTCGGACGACGCCGCTGCGCGGACTGCGGCGACCAGGTCGGCGCGGTCAGGATCGGGCCACGCTACGAGCCGCAGGAACACGTCGCCGGTGGGCTGCCCTTCGCGCAGCGCCGCCAGAACGGGGGCGAGTGCCGGCACGCCAAGCGCGGACAGTGCGTCCAGCGCCTCACGTGGTGGCCGAAAACCCAGCAGCGCATCGAAATCCGAGAGGGTGAGCACTGCTTCCGGCTTGGCGTAGGGATCGCGGAAGCAGCGCCGCGGGTCACCCGCGTCAACGCCGGTCGCCGACTCGCGAGCGAAGCCGGCGCGGGCCTGCTCGTCGTCCGGATGCACCTGCAACGACAGCGGTTGCGCGGCCGCGATGACCTTGAGCATGAACGGCAACCGGCCGCCGAACTGGTCGGCGACCCACGATCCGAGCGTCTCGCGCGGCGCTTCGGCGATGAATGCGCGCAGTGATTGCCCGTCTGGCTCAAGGGTCGACGGCGCTTGCGGGTGCGCGCCGATCCACAGCTCCGCCTCGGGATCGTCGCTGGCGGGCCGGCCCTGCAACGCGGCGATCGCTTCGCGCGAACCCCACGCGTAGCGCATGACGGGGCTGCTGAGTCGGTGCAAGCTCACGGCGACGAGCCTATGTCGCGTGATCAGCGATCACCCAACGACCCGCAACGCCGCCGGTGCGTGCCGGCTGCGCCAGGCGTCAAACATGTTGGCTTGCATCGGCCGGGCGATGAAGTAACCCTGGCCGACGTCCGCGCCGAGAACGGCCAGACGATCGATCGTGGGCTCGTCCTCGATGCCTTCGGCGACGACGCGCATGCCAAGGCTGTGCCCAAGTTGAATCACCGAGCGGACGATGGCGTCATGCATCGGGTCGACGCACACGCGGCTGACGAACGCGCGATCGATCTTCAACTCGTCGACCGGCAGGGACGCGAGATACGAAAGGGAGGTCTGACCCTGCCCGAAGTCGTCGATCGACACCGCCATCCCGGCGTCATGCACGGCCTGCAACGACTCGCGCGCGGCGTCGGGGTCGACGAGCAACGCGGTCTCGGTGATCTCGACCGTGAGCCGGCGGGCGTCGACGGCCGACTCGTCGACGATGCACAGCAGCCGGTCCGCGAACCGCGGATCGCTGAGGTTGCGGGCCGACACGTTGATGGCCACGTCGATGCCATCGCCCGTCGGGCCCCACGCCGTCAACTGGCGCAGCGCCTCGCGAGCCACCCAGTCGGTAAGCGGGTGGATGAGCGCCGTCTGCTCGGCCGAGGGCAAAAACGCCTGCGGCATAAGCAAGGTCTCCCCGAGCCGCCACCTCACGAGCGCCTCGACGGAGACGACGCGTCCGTCGTCCAACGATGTTTTCGGTTGGTAGTGCAGCTCCAAGTCACCGGCGGCGATGGAGTCGCGCAACCGAGCCATCAACGACAGGCTCGACGCGTCGGCGTGCGCGGTGAGGTCGCTGTAGCCCGCCCGGCGGTCGATCGCGCCCTTCGCCCGCAACAACGCGGCGTCGGCGCGGTTCAGCAACTCGTCGACCCGCTGCCGGGGCAGGCCGCGGTCGTAGCCGACGGCCACCTCGACGAGCACCGGCACGCCGGCGGCCTCGATCGGCTGGGTGGCCGCGTCCTGCAACGTCGTCGCCCAGTCGGCGAGCCGACCATCGTCGCCGTCGGGTTCGCTGCTTTGCGTGCCATCGGGTTCGTGTGCGTGCGCGAAGGACGCGACGCCGAACTCGTCACCGCCCAACCGTCCGACGACGGCGGACTCGCCGGCCGCCGCGACCAACCGTCGTCCGAGTTGGTGCAACACCTCGTCGCCGCTCGGGCGTCCGAGCGCCTCGTTGATCTCCCGGAACCGCGACACGTTGACCAGCGCCATCGCCGGCGGATGGTCGGGGTCAGCGGACAGTCGCTGCGCGACCGTGTCGGTGAAGCCCACGCGGTTCAGCAGGCCGAACGCCTCGTCGTAATGCGCCAGATACTCAAGGCGCTGTGACTGCTTGCGCAACCGGTTCGTGGTCGACGCCGAGATAAGCGCGAGAACCAGCCACAACGCGACGAGGCCGATCGCCAACATCTCGTACATCTGACGCAGGCCGGCATCGACGTCTGCGGCGATCGGCGCGTACGGCACGTACATCTCGAGAACGCCGATCGAGGTGCTGTCCGCGGAATCCTTGATCGGCCGGTAAATCTCGACGACGCGCGGGCCAAGCGGGCCGGTGTCGTCGGAGTCTGCGTTGAGCCGCGTCAACTTGCTGACGACCTCACCGTCGAGGGCGTCGACCACCTCGTCGTCCGGCTTAGCGTCGGCGAAACCGCTGCCGTCGTCGCTCCAGATGACGGCGCCGGTGACGTCGCGAAGCCGCAACCGCATAAGGCGGCCGTCGTCCTTGGCCAGCTCGAAAGCGTCGCGCAACGCGGCCTGCGCGCTCGCCGGCAGCGCGCCGTGCAACGCGGCTTTGCCGACGGTGGGCGCCACCACGTCGTCCGCGAGCAGGGCCGCTTGGCTGCGCGCCTCGTGCAGGCCGCTGCGGTTTGCGTCGGCGCGATACGACACGGCGAGGAGCGCGCCCAGCGCGACCACCGGCACCAACGAGGCGGCGGCGTAGATGGCGAACAGTCTGGACGCGCGGCGGCGGCCCGCGGAGTCGCTGCGCATATCTGGAATTTCGGCTGCGCTGCGTCGAAATGCTCGGCTGGGTGCGCACCGGGGTTAGCCCATTTGCCGCAAGCTGCGGCTCGTCGGTCACCCGACCGTGAAGCAGCGCCCCTCGCCGAGTTCGGCCAGGCCCCGCAGGTCGCCGGCGCCGTAGCCGGGCAGCGGCCGCAGGCTGACCGGGTTCATGATTTGCGTCGGGTCGTCGACGTGGCCGAGCCCGACGAGGTGGCCGAGCTCGTGGAGCATGATGTCGTACGCGAACGTCGCGCCGTTAGGAGTGGCCTCGACCCGCGTGATATCCGGCGCGTCGAAGATGACCTCGCCGCTCACGTTGCGCGCGTTCTTGCCACCGACCGCGATCGGGCCGCCGAGGCCGACGACGTCACCGGCCAGGCCCGCGTACTCGGCGGGCGCCGACCACGCGATGAGCACCGGCGCCCACTCTTTCCCGTAGCGGTCGGGCTGGTACGGGTTGCGAGTCGCGCTCGGCACCTCGCCCGTGGCGCCGTCGTCCATGAAAAACAGCCCGGTCTCTTTGCTGATCTCGTTCATGGCCTGGTCGAGCAGCAGCCGGCCGCCGGGCGGTTCGCCGGCCGCGCGGACGACGAAGTGGATCGGCTGGCACGGGTCCCACGCGACCGGGTGGCCGCCGTGCGTGTTCAAGACGGTGAAGCCGCCGCTGCCCGCGACCGCTGCCGGGGCGGCCAGCACCCGCTGCGGGTCGATGAAGGTGCGGCTCGGTGGCTGGGCCACGACCGCGCCGAACGATCCGTCTCCCTGCCCTAGCAGCGCGCCGCCGTGCGGGTGGCTGCGTAGCACGACGAGGGCTAGAGCGAGGGAGACGACGACGATCGAGGGGATCCATACCCGCGACAGCAATCGCGGCCGGCGGCGCGCACGCGGGCGTTCGGTGCTTTGCCGCGCCAAGGCGGCGTGGCCGGCGGCGACCCGGTTGGCCGACGCGATCCGCTCCGCCGCCGTCGGCTCGATGTGTCGCGCGCTTGAGACGAAGTAGTCGTCGAACGGCGGCTGCTGCTCGAAGCCGCCGGACCCACCAGGCTGGTCGGTCACCTCGACATCTCCTGCGGCACCCCCGCCGGCACCGCTGGTCAGTTGCCGGTCGCTGCCAGATCGTATCGGCGCGCGAGCCTCGGTGCCTGAGTTCTTCGCGTCATCCGACGCCGGACTATGCGCGTCATCCGACGCCGAGTTGGTCGCTGTGCGAGCCGCCCGGCAGCGGGTTTCCGGCGACGTCTCGCGCGGTTGGCTGCGCGGCGGTCGGCACGGCGCCGGTGCCGTGCACCCACCAGACCTTGACGTCGGGGTTGACGCTCCAGCTGGTGAGCTCGGCGTCCACCGACTGCCCGTCGACAGCGAGGGTGACACTCGCCGCCGGGCCGACGTAATAGCCGACCACGAACCAGCCGCCAGCCTCAGTGCTGAGGCCGGTGCCGTGGAACCCGGGTGCGATGTCGCTGCCGGCGAACTCGTTGGTCTCCTGCAGATTCGTGAG
>JAICLV010000077.1 GCA_025925185.1 Acidothermaceae bacterium | reverse complement strand
TCGCTGGTCGGGTCCGGCGGCAGGTTGAGCTCGGCGTCCTTCTCCTTGGCCGGGATACACTTGATCGGGTCGGACAGCGCGACGCCGCGCGGGTCGAAGCCCACGATGTCGAAGCGGTCGAGGATCGCGTCGGGCAACTCGCTGATCGCCAGGTCGAGCGCGGCCTCGGTACCCGAGCCGCCTGGGCCGCCGGGGTTGACGACGAGCGCGCCGATGCGGTCGTGCTGCGATTGCGAGCGGATCCGCAGCACGGTGATCGACACGGTCTTGCCGTTGGCGGGGTTCGCCCAGTCGAGCGGCACCTTCAGGGTCGCGCGGCCGAACGCCAGCTTGCGGTCGGTGACCCCGCTGAGCGCCTTGTTGACCTGCTTGCTGATGTCGGTGAAGTCCAGCTTGCTGGCGAACGCGCCGGGGTCTTTCAGCGCCGCGCCACTTGGCACCGGCCCGCTCGGTATCGCCGGCGCCTCGTTCGAGGCAGTAAGCCCGGACGACGAGGGCGTCGCCGACTGCGAACCGTGCTTCTTCCCGCTGTCACACGCGGTCAGCAGCAGCGCGCACGCGGCGAGCGCGGCGCCACGGCGCAGGGTGCCACGGCGCGGCCAGGGACGAATCGGGGGTGCCGACAACGGTCTGCTCGATTCTGGGCGGTTTACGGTGGGCCGTGCGGCCGAGCGAGCTGCGTTCAAGCCTATGTCGGCGCCGTGCGGACGGCTTCGAGAGGCGCTAGCTTGACGCTTGCAATCGCAAGCAGCGTTGCGCACACTGGCGTTATGAGCAACTCATTCGACCTCGGTGGCTTCATCCGCGACCAACGCCGCAACGCGCAGATCTCGGTGCGCCAGCTGGCCAAACTCGCCGGCGTCTCCAACCCGTACCTCAGCCAGATCGAGCGCGGGCTGCGCCGACCCAGCGCGGAGATCCTGCAGCAGATCGCGAAGGGTCTGCGCATCTCCGCCGAGGCGCTCTACGTGCAGGCCGGCATCCTCGACGAGCGGATCGCGGGCGGCGTCGTGGTCGACGCGGTGCTCGCCGACACCACGCTCACCGAGCGGCAAAAGCAGGTGATGCTCGAGGTCTACGACTCCTTCCGCAAGGAGAACGAGCGTCGGCAGGTCGACGAGGCCCTGGCCGCGCGGATGGCGGCGCGGGCCGCGCCGTCGAACGACGCGTTCGCCGAGGCGGTCGACCGGATTGGCGATCTCGGTGACCTGGCTGATGGCGACGCGGCCGAGTCGGGTCTCGACGACGAGCCGGTGGTGCTCCCCCCGTCGTCCAGCGCGTCATTGCGAACGACGATGACGCGCCACAACCCGAGGCGGCTGCCATGAGCGCCGCGGACGACATCCTGAACGCCGCCCGCCGGGTGGTCGGGGACAAGCCGGTGTTCTTGCTGGCGGGAGCGAGCGACTTGGTCAACGAGAAGCTGCGCGACCTGCCGTCGAAGCTGAACTCGCTGCAGGACGAGTACCGCGACGTCCCAATGAAGGCAGCGGGAAACCTGGTAGGCCAGATGTTTCGCGCGAACCTGAAGCTCGGCGAGCTGTACGACGACCTGACCCGCCGCGGCGAGGACGTCGTGGCGAAGATGCGCGGCGAGCCGGTCTACGACGACGGGGACGAGCCGTTCGTGCGCGAGCCGTACCTGCCGGAGCCGCTGCATCCCGTCGCGCAGCCGCCCGCCGTGCCACCGACCAAGACCGTGGCGAAGAAGGCACCGGCCAAGAAGGCGCCGGCCAAGAAGGCGCCGGCCAAGAAGACGCCGGCCAAGAAGACACCGGCCAAGAAGTCGACCAACAAGGCCGCGACGAAGCAGCAGCCGAAGAAGCGCTGACAGCCGACTCCTAGGGTGGCGGTATGCCTGAGATGACGTATCGCCAGCTTGGCGACAGTGGCCTGACCGTCTCGACGGTCGGCGTCGGCTGCAACAACATGGGGCGCCGCCTCGACAAGGACGGCACCCGTGCGGTGGTCGACGCCGCCCTCGACGTCGGTGTCAACTTCTTCGACACCGCCGACGTGTACGGCAGCGAGCCGGGCGCGTCGGAGGATTTGCTTGGGCAGGCGGTTCAGGGCCGCCGTGACGACGTCGTCCTGGCAACCAAGTTCGGCAAGCCGATGCGTGGCGCCACCCTGCCCGAGCACGAGGCGCGCGGGTCTCGGCGGTACATCAGGGCCTCGGTCGAGAAGTCGCTTCGCCGGCTGCGCACCGACTACATCGACCTCTACCAGATGCACGAGCCCGACGTCCGGACGCCGATCGAGGAATCCCTTGACGCGCTTGATGAATTGGTGCGGGAGGGCAAGGTCCGCTACATCGGCTCGTCGCAGTTCTCCGGCTGGCAGATCGTCGACGCCGACTGGACGGCGCGCACGTCCGGCACCGCGCGTTTCATCAGCACCCAAGGCGAGTACAGCCTGTTGGAGCGCGACGTCGAACGCGAGATCGTGCCCGCGTGCGAGCAGATGGGCGTCGGCATCTTGCCGTTCTTCCCGCTCTCGAGCGGTCTGCTGACCGGCAAGTACCATCGCGGCGAGCCACCGCCCGATGGCGGGCGGTTGAGCGAATCGCGCTACGCGTCGGTGCTGGCCGAGGCCAACTGGGACGCGATCGAGGCCTTGCGCGCGTTCGCCGAAGCGCGCGGCATCACGATGCTCGACGTCGCGATCGGCGGTCTCGCCGCGCAGCCGGCAGTGGCGAGCGTGATCGCGGGCGCTATGACGGCGAAGCAGGTGCGATCGAACGCTCGCGCGGGGTCGTGGGAGCCGTCCGCGCAAGACCTCGTCGAGATCGACGAGATCACTTCGACCGGACGACGGTAGGCGCGAACACCGGTTACCGTGAGTGGCATGCTCGGAGTCTCGACGGTGTTCTGGCGACTAGTGTGGCTCGCCATCTTGGGCGTGCAGGTGTACGCGCTCGTCGATGCTTCGGTCAGGCCGGCCGCCGCTTACGCAGCTGCGAATCGCTGGACCAAGCCGGCGTGGGTCACCATTCTCGCGGTGTCATTGGTGATCGGCCAGGCGGTCTCGTTTTTCAGCTTCTTCGGACTCGCGGCACTGATCGCCACCATCGTGTACTTCGTCGACGTCCGGCCCGCGTTGCAGCGGCTCGGCTGAGGGGGCCTGATGACCGCGTCGTGGAAGCTGCTGCGCCGCGTGGCGATCAGCGTCGTTGGGCTGATCGTGCTGTTGGTCGGCGTCGTGATGTTGGTGGCGCCCGGCCCGGGTTTTCTCGTCATCGCACTCGGCCTGGTGATCCTCAGCGTCGAGTACGAGTGGGCGCGCCGGCACCTCGATCGCGCCAAGTCGCACGCGCGCACGCTGGCCGACAAGGCCGCCGCCAATCGGCTGTCGACCGCGGTCAGCACGCTGTTCGCGCTCGGCATCATCGGCCTCGGCGGCGTGCTCGCGTTGACCGAGTTCCTGCCCGCGTCGGGCATCGCGACCGGCGCCAGCGTGGCCTTCGGCGGCGTCATCGCGTTGTCGACGATCGTTTACAGCGTGCGGCAACGCCGGAAGCGGCTTCCGGGCGACCTGACCGAATGAAAATCGAGCTCGTGCTCGGCGACATCACCGAGCAACACGTCGACGCGATCGTCAACGCCGCCAACTCGTCGTTGCTCGGGGGTGGCGGAGTCGACGGCGCGATCCACCGCCGCGGCGGCCCGGCGGTCCTCGAGGAGTGCCGCGCGCTGCGCGACGGGCGGTTGCGCCACGGCCTGCCCACGGGCCAGGCGGTCGCCACGACGGCCGGAAACCTCAACGCCCGCTGGGTTATTCACACCGTCGGCCCGGTCTACGCCAAACGCGAGGACCGCTCGCACCTGCTCGCCTCGGCGTACCGGGAGTCGCTGCGGGTCGCCGACTCGTTGGGCGCGGCGGCGGTCGCGTTTCCCGCGATTTCCGCGGGCATCTACGGATGGCCGGCCGACGACGCCGCGCGCATCGCCGTGTCAACCGTGCAGGCCACGCCGACGAGCGTCGACGAGGTGCGGTTCGTGCTGTTCAGCCAGCCGATGTACGACGAATTCGCCGCCGCCCTCGCGAGTTCCTGACGTTTGCTGTTGCTCAGCAACAGCAAACGTCATCAACTTCAGCGCGCGCGGCGTTCAGTGGCCGGTCGTCGTGTACGGGTCGACCGGCGGAGGCGGCTCGGGGTTGGGAGTCGAGGCCGCCGACCCGTTGTAGCCAAGCCTCGGCGAGAACAACTTGCGAAGGAGCCGCTTGAAGCGCCCGTCGTCCTTGGTCGAGCCGAAGAGCACGGCGTCACCCCTCCATTCCGGCGCGCAGGTCGAGGTCGGCGGGTGGTGACGCCGGGCAGACCCAATGGATGTAGGGCTTTCCCCAGTCGTCGTGGTAGTCGTTGGCCCGGCGCACCATCGCCGCGTAGGCGGCCTCGAACGCGCCGCCGTCGCGCGCCCGGATCGCGGACCGCACCGGCTCGCAATCCTCGGCGAGGTAAGCCGCAATCGGCGTCTCGTACTTCGGCCGCGAGAACGCGCACAACCTCAACTGCTTCACCACTGACTTGTAGAAATACTCCGCAAGCCGCCAATTTCCCTCAACGCCAGCGAAATACAGCCGATGCATACGCGGCCCGAGTTCGGCCATCAGCCGGTCAAGCCCGGGTTGCGACGTCGCGAGCTCGTCGATGGTGAGGTCGCGCTTGCCGTTGTTGACGATGTGGGTGTGGGTCGGCTCGCGTGGTTCGGTCACGACGCCCAGGCTACTTGCGGTGACCGGAAGAAGTTCATCCCCATCGCGGTCCACCGCGGTGATTGCTGCGCTAACCGCGGCGCGTACGTGGACCACGAGCGCTCGGCCTGCGGAGTCCATCCGATCTCGGCGATGCCAGCCAGCCGCGGCCAGGCCATGTACTCGACGTCGGCCATCGTGCGCAGGGTCTCGCTCCACAACGGGGCCTCGACGCCGAGCAGGTTGGCCTCAGAGATCCGGCCGTCGTCGAGCGGGTCCCACGCGTACGCGTTTTCGACGCTGTTGTAGCCGGCCCAGTTGAGGCCCAGCGTCGTTAAGTTGTCGTACTTCTGGTCGAGGTAGGCGTGGTTCGCGGGCGCCGAGACGACCTGCACCCCCTGCGCCACCGCCGCCTGCTCAGAAACCCCGCGGTCATTGAAGTTCCAGTATTCGGCGACCGAGCCGGGGTCGAGCTTGGCTGCCGAGATCTCCGCCCATCCCATCAGGTGCTTGCCATGGGCCGCGACGATCTGCGCCGCCTTCTGCACGTACTTCACGTAGTCGGACGCCGCCGTGCTCTGGGCCTCGTCACCCCCCAGGTGGATGTACGGCCCTGGCGTCAGCGCGGCGAGCTCGCCGACCACGTCGTCCAAGAACTCGTAGGTCACCGGCTTGTCGACGCACAGGGAGCTGAAGCCGACTTGCTCGCCGATGTAGAGCGGCGGCGCGACCCCGCTGCAGTTCAACTCCGGATACGACGACAGCGCGGCGGTCGTGTGCCCGGGGGTGTCGATTTCCGGTACCACGGTGATGAATCTGGCCTGCGCGTACCGAACCATGGCGGTGTAGTCGGCCTTCGTGTAGTAGCCGCCGCCATTGCGGTTGCCGACCTCGCTCAACCCGCCGTGCGCCGCGAGGTTCGGCCATGCGTCGATCGCGATCCGCCATCCCTGGTCGTCTGACAGGTGCAGGTGCAGCATGTTGACTTTGTAGAGCGCCAACTCGTCGATGTAGCGCTCGACGTCGGCCACGGGGAAGAAATGCCTAGTGACGTCGAGCATCGCGCCGCGATACGCGAACCGGGGGTAGTCGACGATCCGCCCGCCGATCACCCGCCACGGCCCTGACGAGACGTGCTTCGCCTCGATCGAGGCTGGCAGCAGTTGCCGCAACGTCTGCACGCCATGGAACAACCCGGCCGCCGCGTTCGCCGAAATGTCCACGCCCGCCTGCGAAATCGCGATCGAATAACCTTCGTCGCCGAGCGTTGCGTCGTCACCGTCGAGCCGCAGCACGATCGAGTCGTCCGGTCTTGCCGCCGTCGACTCCGCCGTCACGCGCAACGGGAATCCGGTCGCCGGGCGCAGCAGCGCCGCCAGATCGTCGGCCACCGCGCGAACGCCGTCGCCATGCCCGACCGCGATCGCCGTCGCCGCCGTCAGCGTGAACGACGCGGCCTCGTCGGTGCTTGCCAACACCGGTAACGGGACCAATGACGCGGCGATCGCGCCGCTCTGGGATGCCGGGCCAGGAGTCGGCAGCGGCGGCGTCGACGTTGGCGACGCGGAGGGCGGCGGCGACGCGGCAACCGACGACGAGGCGGACCCTACTGGCAGCGGCGAGAGCGGCCCGCCGCGGCCGCCGGCCGAGCCATGCGACGTGCACCCGCCGACCGCGACGAGCAATGCCGCCACGCATCCGCTGACGGCGGCACGCCGCGACCTGTTCACGTCGTCCGGTGGACTTTGTGCTGCGCGGCCTGCGCGAGCGGTTTCACCACGAGCAGATCGACGTTTACGTGGGGTGGTCTGGTTGCACACCAGGCGATGCAATCGGCGACGTCGGCAGCGGTCAGGGGGGCGTCGACGCCCGCGTAGACCTTCTGCGCGCGGTCGGCGTCGCCGTGGAAACGCACCAGGCTGAACTCCTCGGTGCGCACCATCCCGGGCGCGATCTCGGTGACCCGAACCGGCTGCCCGCACAACTCCAGGCGCAGCGTCTCGACGACGGCAGCGACGGCGTGCTTGGCGGCGGTGTATCCCGCGCCGCCCTCGTACACGATCCGACCGGCCGTCGAGCCGACCACGACGACGTGCCCCGCGCCGGACGCGGTCAACGCCGGCAACAGCGCCTGCGTGACCCGCAAGACGCCGAGCACGTTGACGTCGAACATCGTCTGCCACTCGTCAGGGTCCGCGGTCGCGATCGGGTCGAGGCCGAGCGCCCCGCCCGCGTCGTTGACCAGCAGAGAGCACTCGGGCACCGCCGCGGCCAGCGCCGCCACCGATTCGGACGACGTGACGTCGAGCGTCACCGCCTCGCCGTCGATCTCCGCGGCGAGCTCATCCAGCCGGTCGCGCCGGCGGGCGGCGCACACGACCCGGTACCCCTGCGCCGCGAGCCGGCGGGCGGTGGCCGCGCCGATGCCGCTGCTCGCGCCGGTGACGACGGCGACAGGTCTGGCATCCGAGCGTTCAGACTCACCCGACGCGCGGGTTGGCGGCGTGCTCACGAGGGCATCTTCGCAGGCGGTCTGGCGACACCGAACTGACCAGGCTCTTCGAGGGCGGCGGATGATCGGGAATCGCCCGCGAGCGGAGATCGTTGCGGCTCGCGGAGGTTCCATAAGGGAGGATCGAGGGCGTGGCCAACGTCGATAGGCGCGTAGCGGACCGCGCCGCCGTGACCCCGAGTGCCGTGACCCCCCTCGCCCGGCTGCGCCGCTCGATGCCGGTTCGGCGGGTCGCGATGTTGAGCCTGCACACCTCGCCGCTCGAGCAGCCAGGCGTCGGCGACGCGGGCGGCATGAACGTCTACGTCGGCGAACTGGCCAAACGGCTCACCGACCTCGGTGTCGAGGTCGAGGTGTTCACCCGGGCGACGTCGAGCGAGCGGCCTCCCGTCGAGCGGGCCGACGCCGGCTTCCTCGTCCGCAACGTGGTCGCGGGGCCGCTGGAGCCGCTGCCGAAGGGCGAGCTCCCCGCGCAGTTGTGCGCGTTCACCGCCGCGGTGCTGCGCGCCGAGGCCGCCCGCGAGCCTGGCTGGTACGACCTCGTGCACTCGCACTACTGGCTCTCGGGTCAGGTCGGCTGGCTCGCGAAGGAACGCTGGGGCGTGCCGCTCGTGCACAGCATGCACACGATGGCCAAGGTGAAGAACGCGGCGCTGGCCGAGGGCGACTCCCCAGAGCCGTCGGCGCGCGCGATCGGCGAGGCGCAGGTGGTCGAGGCGGCCGATCGGCTGGTTGCCAACACCGGCGCCGAAGCCCGCGACCTCGTCGAGTTGTACGACGCCGCCCCGGACGACGTGGCGGTGGTGCCACCCGGCGTCGACCTCGCGCGTTACCGTCCGGGCCCGACCGCCGACGCCAAGCGCCGGCTGGGCCTGCCGCAAGACCGCGAGGTGCTGCTGTTCGTCGGACGCATTCAACCCCTGAAGGCCCCCGACCTGCTGATTCGCGCCCTCGCCGTGATGGTCGCGCGCGAGCCAACGCTGCGGCAGCGGCTGGTCGCTGTGATCGTCGGCGGGCCCAGCGGCTCGGCGGCGGCCGCGCCCGACTACCTGCACGCGCTGGCCCGCCGCCTCGACGTCCACGATCTTGTGCGCTTCGAGCGACCGGCCACGGGCGAACGACTCGCCGACTTCTACCGGGCCGCCACCGTCACCGTCGTCCCGTCGTACAGCGAGTCGTTCGGGCTCGTCGCCCTGGAGTCACAGGCCTGCGGCACGCCCGTCGTGGCGGCGCGCGTCGGCGGCCTCACCACCGCCGTCGCGGACGGCGTCTCCGGGGTCCTGGTCGAGGGGCACCAGCCGCCGTCGTACGCCGACGTCCTCACTAGGATGATCTTGGACGAAACGCTCCGGGGAAAGTTGTCCACAGCCGCGGTCGAGCACGCCGCCGGGTTCGGCTGGGACCGTACAGTCGAAGGTGTGCTCGGGGTTTACGCCGACGCGATCGCCGTCAGCGAGCGTCGGGTGGAGTTGTCTGGGTTGTCCGCGGCCGTGGGCAGGTCGGGTTAGAGCTGGGTAGGTGGCGGCTATGAGTTGGTTGGCTCGCACCGAGATCGCTGAGGTGATCCGAGCCACCCTCAACGACCGCGAAGTCACCTACGACGAGGTCGGCGACAACGCGTACGTCGTCCGACTTGTCGGCACCCACCGGTTGCTGACCGCGGTGCGCCTCGTAATTGGTGATCAAAGCCTGCTCGTCGAGGCCTTCTTCGTTCGCCAGCCCGACGAGAACGCGGCGGCTTTCTACCAGTTCTTGCTCGAGCGCAACGGCCGCATGTACGGCGTGCACTTCGCGATCGACGCCCGCGGCGACGTGTACCTCATCGGCCGGCTGCCGTTGCTCGCGGTCACGCCCGACGAGATCGACCGGCTGCTCGGGTGCGTGCTCACCTACGCCGACGAGGCGTTCGACGCTGCGCTCGAGATCGGGTTCGCCGACAGCATCCGGCGCGAGTGGCAGTGGCGGACCTCGCACGGCGAGTCGGTCGAGAACCTGCGCGCGTTCGCCCGCGTCACCGACGGAGTTGGCCTGGACGACGATCTCGGCGCGGCTGGCGCGGTCGGCGCGGCCGGCGCGGCCGGGCGACACCGCCGCCGCTGATCCGATAACCCGCCCGAGGGCCCGTTTTCCGTTGCCAGCAGGCGATCTGGCAGGCTGGACGCATGCCCGCATCGAGTGAACGCACGCTTGTCCTGCTCCGCCACGGCGAGAGCGAGTGGAACGCCAAAAACCTCTTCACCGGCTGGGTCGACGTCGACCTGTCAGCCAAGGGCGAGGCGGAGGCGGCGAACGGCGGCCGGTTGCTGGCTGGTCGCGGGGTGCGGCCCGAGGTCGTCCACACCTCGGTGCTGCGGCGGGCGATCCGCACGGCGAACATCGCGCTTGACGCCGCCGACCTGCTCTGGCTTCCGGTCCTGCGCAGCTGGCGGCTGAACGAGCGGCATTACGGCGCCTTGCAGGGCAAGGACAAGAAGGCGACCCTCGAGGCGTTTGGCGAGGAGCAGTTCATGCTGTGGCGTCGCTCGTACGACGTCCCGCCGCCGCCGATCGGCGACGACGACGAGTTCTCGCAGGCGGCCGACGCGCGCTACGCGACGCTGCCGCCAGAGCTCAGGCCCAACACCGAGTGCCTGAAGGACGTCGTCAATCGGCTGCTGCCGTACTGGTACGACGCGATCGTGCCCGACCTCGCCGCGGGCAAGACGGTGCTGGTCGCCGCGCACGGCAACTCGTTGCGCGCGATGGTGAAGCACCTCGATCAGATCTCGGACGACGCGATCGCCGCGCTCAACATCCCGACCGGGATTCCGCTGCTTTACCGGTTGGACGCCGACATGCGTCCGATCGTGGCGGGAGGCGAGTATCTCGACCCGGCGGCCGCCGCGACTGCTGCGGCGGCGGTGGCGAACCAAGGCCGCTAGCTCGACTCGCTAGCTCGAGGACGTCGGGCTAGCCGGTGCGCTGCTCTCCGGCGCGCCGCTGGCCGGGGCGCTGCTCACAGGTGCGCCGCTCTCCGGCGGCGTCTCGGACGACGGAATCGACGGCGGCGCGCTTGGCAAGAACGAACTTCCCACGTTCGCGCTGCCCTGCACGGGGACCAGCACGTCGTCAACGGCGCCGCCGTTCTTGAACTGCAAGCTGACCAGCACCGACTCGCCCTGGGAGATCGGCTGGGTGAGGGACATCAGGGCCACTGACAACCGCGCGGTGCCGGGCGACCGGTCGGTGGCGGCGGGCACGGTCGTCGAGCCGACCGGCAGGGTGCTCTTCGACAGCGCCGACGGAGTCGCGCTTGAGGCAGGGCTCGGGGCGGCGGTGCCGTTGACCGACGCCTGCGGCAACCCCGGGCCGGTGGCCTTAGCCGAGGCGGTCAATAGCTCGTCAGGCTGCGAGGCGGTGTTCGTGACGTTGAACTGGACGTAGGCGACCTCGCCGGTGTCGGCGGTCGAGCCGTTCGGGAGCGCCACGATGAGACCGTCGATGCGCAGGTCGGAACCGATGTCGACGCTGGTCGCCTGCAGGTTCGCGACCGCGTGCCGCAGCGGCGCGCCGAATGTCGTGGCGCACGCGGCCAACACCGGCACACAGCCCATCGCGAGCACCAAACCCGCGACGATGCCGCGGCGGGATCGGACGGCGTCTTGAATCCTGCTCGCGTTCACGACCTGACCCCTTCGGCTGCCGACGGGCGCCCGGATGCCGCCCTTCGCGCCGGTAAGCGTAACGAGCGGTCGGCTCCCCGCCTTACGGCGGCCCTGCCTGCTTGAGCGACGCGAGCACCGGTCCGAGGCTGGTTTGCGCGGTGAAGTCACGGATCGCGGCCTCCGTCACGCCGTCCGCGTGCACCGGGACGACGGTCAGGCCCGTGGCCGCGTACGCCGTTTCGAGCGCACCGCTGTCGTCAATGAGCGCGTGGACGTTCGGTGGGCTGACCGCCATCAATTTATCGAGTTCGGCCCGTTGCGCCGATGACCCGATCAGGTACAGCGGCAGCGCGTTCGTGACGGCCCGGCGGGCGAGTGCGTCGACGGCGCTGCGACACTCGCAGCCTTGCGTGACGATGCCGACGACGCCCGGACGCAGGTCACGGGCCGCGGCGGTGCCGGTCTCGGTGGTCAGCGTCGCGGCCGGCAGCAATCCTCCAGCGCTGCCTGGCGCAGCGGTAGGCGCGGCCAGCTGTAGCGGAACGGCCGGTCGAGTGGGTGGGTTGCCGCG
>JAICLV010000185.1 GCA_025925185.1 Acidothermaceae bacterium | reverse complement strand
ACCGGCGAGATCATCACCGAAGACAAGGAGCTGTACGTCTTCCCTGCCTCGCACTACGTCGCCGGGCCCGAGCGCATGGAGCGCGCGTTGCGCGGCATCGAAGAGGAGCTCGAGCAGCGGCTCGCGGAGCTGGAGAAGCAAGGGAAACTGCTTGAGGCGCAACGACTTCGCATGCGCACGACGTACGACCTCGAGATGATGCGGCAGGTCGGCAGCTGCTCGGGCATCGAGAACTACAGCCGGCACATCGACGGCCGCGGCCCTGGCACGCCGCCCAACACGCTGCTCGACTACTTCCCTGAAGACTTCCTGCTCGTCATCGACGAGTCGCACGTCACCGTGCCGCAGATCGGCGGCATGTACGAGGGCGACATGTCGCGCAAGCGAAACCTCGTCGAGCACGGCTTCCGGCTGCCCAGCGCGGTCGACAACCGGCCGCTGAAGTGGGAGGAATTCGTCGACCGCATCGGGCAAACCGTCTACCTCTCCGCGACGCCTGGCCCGTACGAGCTCGGCCGGGTGAAGGGCGACGTCGTCGAGCAGGTCATCCGTCCTACCGGCCTCGTCGACCCCGAGATCGTGGTGAAACCGAGCAAGGGCCAGATCGACGACCTGGTGCACGAGATCCGGCTGCGTGCGGAGAAAGACGAGCGGGTGCTGGTCACCACGCTGACAAAGAAGATGGCCGAAGACCTCACCGACTACCTACTAGATCTGGGAATTCGGGTGCGCTACCTGCACAGCGAGGTCGACACGTTGCGCCGCGTCGAGTTGCTGCGCGAGCTGCGCAGCGGCGAGTACGACGTGCTCGTCGGCATCAACCTGCTGCGCGAGGGCCTCGACCTGCCGGAGGTGTCGCTGGTCGCCATTCTGGACGCCGACAAGGAGGGCTTCTTGCGCTCCGACCGGTCGCTGATCCAGACCATTGGCCGCGCCGCCCGTAATGTGTCGGGCCAGGTGCACATGTACGCCGACACGATGACCGACTCGATGGCGCACGCCATCGACGAGACGAACCGCCGCCGCGCCAAGCAAATCGCGTACAACACAGAGCGCGGCATCGACCCGCAGCCGCTGCGCAAGAAGATCGCCGACATCCTCGACACCATCGTTCGAGAGGACGCCGACACGCGGAGCCTCATCGGCGGTGGCGGCCGGCAGATCAGCCGCGGAAAGGCGCCCGTGCCGGGGTTGTCGTCGCGCGGCGGCGCGGGCGCGCACGCGCGCGAGCTGGCCGGAATGCCGCGCGAGGAGCTGTCGTCGCTGATCGAGCAGCTCACCGAGCAGATGCACGTCGCCGCCACCGAGTTGCAGTTCGAGCTGGCCGCGCGGTTGCGCGACGAGATCCACGAGCTGAAGAAGGAGCTACGTGGCATGGAGGCGGCCGGTGTCCGCTGAGTAAGGTGATCGCTCCCGCACGGTCGCGTTGGAGGGGCAATGGCGAGTGAATCAGCGAGCGCAGCACCCGCAAGCGACGTCGAGCCGCTCTTGCGAGCCCGTGTCGGATTCTTCATCGTGAGCTTGTTGCTCATGGTCGCCCTTGCGAGCGTCCGCCATGCCGACACCGGCATGGCGGTGCTGTCTCGGGCCGCGAACGCCGCGTTTTGGCTGGGCATCGTCTGTGTCGCCGGCGCCGTCGCCGCCCGTGTCCTTCGTCGTCCAAATCCCGAACGGCGAGACCAGCCGTGAGCCGCGACGCTGTCCAGCTCGACGACCTGCTTGCGGCCATGACCGAATTGTGGGCGCCGCACCGGGTGGCGACGGTCAACGACTATGACGTGAAGGTCGCGAAAATCCAGGGCGATTTCGTCGAGCACGCACACGACGAGACCGACGAGTTCTTCCTCGTGCTCGACGGGGAGCTGGTCATCGAGTTGCCCGATCGTGAGGTGCGGCTACGCCCGCACGACGTCTTCGTCGTCCCGAAAGGCGTGCGGCACCGACCGCGGGCCGCGGCCGAGACGACCATCCTGCTGTTCGAGCCGCGAGGCACGGTCAACACCGGCGACGCTGGCGGCGAGCTGACCCGCGAGCCGGTCGACATCTGAACCGCGTCAGGCGAGGCCAAAACCCGCCCGCACCGCGGGCAGCTGCTCGTCGGGCACCAGCATGCCGACGCGGAAGAACCGGCAACCGGTGATGACGCAGTCCTTGAGGCCGATCGCGCCGACCACCTGCTCGCGCCCGTGCGCAGGCCACAACACGGCGTCGGCGTCGCCGGTCCAGTGGCAGTCGGTGACCTGGGTGTCGCCCAGCAAGGCGACAACCGCCGGCCCTACGATCTCGCAGTTCTCGAACGTCAGGCCGGTCAGCACGTCTTCGAGCGCGGCGAGGTCGCCCAGCCGCACGGTCTGGTCTCGGTACACGCCGATGTCATTGAGGTTCGCCACGAGTCACCAGCCCCTCGCGCGCCATTCCGCGAGATGCGGGCGCTCGGCGCCGAGGGTGGTGTCGCCGCCGTGGCCCGGATACACCCACGTCTCGTCGGGCAACTGCGCGAACACCTTTGACTCAAGGTCGTCCATCAGCGACGTGAAGTCGGCCGCGTTGCCGCGGGTGTTGCCGGGACCGCCCGGGAACAGCGAATCGCCGGTGAACAGGTGCGGCCGCTCCGGGTCGCCGGTGTAAAGCAGCGCGATGCTGCCAGGCGTGTGGCCGCGCAGGTGGATCACCGCGACCGATGCGTCGCCGAAGGAGATCACGTCGCCGTCGTCGACCGTCTCGGTGACGGGGATCGGCAGCCCGGCCGCGTCGTCCGGGTGCGCGAGGACGTTCGGCTGCGTGATGCCGACCATCGCCTCGAGCGCCTGCCAGTGGTCGGGATGCTGATGGGTGGTGACGATGGTGATCAGCAGGCCGTCGTCGCGCGTCTCGAGCAGCCGGTCGTGCTCGGCGGCCGCGTCGATGAGCAGCGTGTCGCCGGTGTTCGCGCAGCGCAGGAAGTACGCGTTGTTCGCCATCGGGCCGACCGCCAGCTTCGTGATCCGCAGCCCCGGCACCTCGCGAACCGCTGCCGGACCGCCGACCGTCACCTCGCCCGTGTAGCTCGTCCTGCTCGTCATGTCAGCATTCTTGCAGCGCAGGCGCCGTGTCAGGACAGGGCTACTTCCAGTCCGGCGGGGTCGGCAGCGGGCCGCCGCTGACCTGCAACCCAGAGCCGGAGTCGCGGCCGAGCAGCCAGGTGGCGAGCGCGTGGGCGGGGCCGCGCACCTCGACGTCCGAACCGCCGTTCGCCGGCACGGTGGCGTGAGCCGCGTCGGTGTCGGTCGCGATCAGGGTGCAGGGCGTCAGCCCGCGCACCTCGAACGCGGGCAGCGCCGACCGCAAGATCCGCAGCGCGAAGTCCGGCGACCATTCGGCGGCGGTGTAGCCGGCGTCGAGGTCGAGATGGTGGATCGCCACCTCGCGCAGCCGGGCCTGCACGACCTCGCTGGCTGGTCGCTTCTGCCCGGCCGACCCCCAGGCCAAGACAAAACCCCAGGCGGACGACGGCATCGCCGCGACCACCTCGCTGAAGCGTGCCGCCGTCGCCTCGATGTCGGCGAGGTGCTCCTTGATCGGACGAGGCGCGCCGTTCTCGATGTCGGCGACCCGTGCCTCCCGGCTGGGATACGCGCTGCGCTCCTCGCCTTCGGCGGCGCCGAGCAGCAGGTTGCACAGCCCGTCGGAGTTGCGCGCGATGTGGGTCAGGACGTGGCCGCGCGACCAGTCGGGCAGCAGCGACGGGCCGCGCACGTCGTCGTCCGACATCGCACGTACCGTGTCGAGGAGGCGCTCCGTGGCGCGGTCGATCTCGGTGGAAGTCGACGCTAGATCAAAGTGTTCACCCATAGGGCCGACGCTATCCCGGGTTGATCGCCTGGCGCCTCCCGAAATCGTCCGACGCCGTTGTCGGACCGCGCACTTACCATGGACCGCGCCCCGGCTCCCGGTGGTGCGACGATCATCGAAGGACGTGACTGAACCGACTATGAGCCCGTCAGGGAGCCAGTCGTTGGCCGATCGCCTCGTCGTGCGCGGCGCGCGCGAGCACAATCTGAAAGACGTCTCGCTCGACCTTCCCCGCGACGCCCTGATCGTCTTCACCGGCCTGTCGGGCTCCGGCAAGTCCAGTCTCGCGTTCGACACGATCTTCGCTGAGGGCCAGCGTCGCTACGTGGAGTCGCTGTCGGCCTACGCCCGCCAGTTCCTCGGCCAGATGGACAAGCCTGACGTCGACTTCATCGAGGGCCTGTCGCCGGCCGTCTCGATCGACCAGAAGTCGACGTCGCGCAACCCACGGTCGTCCGTCGGCACGATCACCGAGGTATACGACTACCTACGATTGCTGTACGCGCGCATCGGCCACCCGCATT
>JAICLV010000115.1 GCA_025925185.1 Acidothermaceae bacterium | reverse complement strand
GGCCGCTCGTCGTCGCGGCGGTCGACGACGCGGGGCGCGGGCGCGGCCTAAAGGCGGGCCAGTTGGTCGGTGTGGCGGCGCGCGCGCTCGGTGGCGGCGGCGGCGGACGCGACGACATCGCCCAGGGCGGTGGCACCAAACCCGAGTCAACCGGCGACGCGCTAGCCGCCGTCCTCGACGCGATCCGCGGCGCGCTCGCGGCCGGGTGAGCGGTTTTCGCGCGGGGGTGCGGCTCGGGGTCGACGTCGGCAGCGTGCGGGTCGGCCTCGCCGCGTGCGACCCCGCGGGTGTCTTGGCATCCCCGGTCGAGACCGTCGCACGCGACCCCCGTCGCGACACCGACCTCGCGCGAATCGCGCAGCTGGCCCGCGATCTGGACGCCGTTGAGATCGTCGTCGGGCTGCCGCTGTCGCTGTCGGGGAAGGCCGGGCCCGCGGCCGCGGCGGCGTCCGACTACGCGGTGGGACTGGCCGCGGCGGTAACGCCGATCCCGGTGCGGCTGGTCGACGAGCGACTCACCACGGTGAGCGCGCACGGCAAGCTGGCCAGCGCCGGGTTAGGCTCGCGGGCGCGGCGTGCCGTCGTCGACCAGGCGGCGGCTGTCATCATCCTGCAGAGCGCCCTCGACACCGAGCGCGCGACGGGCCGGCCGCCCGGGCAGATCGTGAAGGGAGGTGTGCGGTGACGGACATTTTCGATCTCGGCCTCTCGCACCACCCCTCCAAGCCGCCGGTGCACCGCAAATTCCTGCAGCTGCCGGCGGTCGCGGTGTCCCTCCTGGTGGTCGTTGGGATCGTGTTCGGCGGAGTCCAACTGGCCGGCAAGTACCTCAAGCCGAAGGCGTCCAACGACTTCACCGGTGATGGCACGAGCGTGGTGCAGGTCGAGGTCGCGCCAGGCGACACGTCGTCCGACATCGCGAAAACGCTGGTGGCGGTCGGCGTGGTCAAGAGCACGACGGCGTTCGTCGACGCGGCGCAAAACGACCCGAAGTCGCGCGACATCCAGCCGGGCACGTACCAGCTGAAGCTCCAGATGTCGGCGGTCAGCGCCCTCGCGCTGCTCGAAGATCCCACCTCGCTCGTCGGGGGCCGGCTCACCATCCCCGAAGGCACCAAGCTCGCGAAGCTTAAGCAGTTGATCACGTCGAAGAGCCAGATCAAGGCCGCTGACCTCGACGCCGCGCTCGCCAACCCAAAGGCGCTCGGCCTGCCCGACTACGCGGGTGGCAAGCCGGAGGGATTCCTGTTTCCCGCGACGTACAACATCACCAGCTCGACCACCGCGGCGAAACTCCTCGCCCAGATGGTCAACCGGTACAAGCAGGTGTCGAACTCCATCGCGCTTGAGGCCGGCGCCAAGAAACTCGGCCTGAGCCCGTACCAGGTGGTCACGATCGCCAGCCTCATCGAGGCGGAGGTCAAGCGCCCGCAGGACTACGCGCAGGTCGCGGAGGTGATCGTCAATCGGCTGCATCGCGGCATGAAGCTGGAGCTCGACTCCACGGTCA
Organism: Acidothermaceae bacterium; assembly: GCA_025925185.1. Next base: position 6,346 of record JAICLV010000115.1, on the reverse strand, counting down.
ACTACGCGCTTGGCACCGCGAAGCAGTTCTTGACCCAAAGTGACCTGAAGGTCGAGTCGGCGTACAACACCTACCTGCACAAGGGGCTGCCGCCCACGCCGATCGACTCGCCAGGACAGGCAGCGTTGCAGGCGGCACTCAACCCGGCGACCGGCAACCTGCTGTACTTCGTCACCGTCGACCCCGTCACCGGCGAGACGCTGTTCACCAACTCGATCTCGCAGTTCGACAAGTGGCGGCAGCAGGCGCAGCAGAACTTCAGCGCCGCCGCGTCGGCGGCCGCCTCCGCGAAGCCGTGATGCACGAGCCCGCCGTGACGAGCGCGTCCGCCGCGCGGCGCGCCGGGTCGGCTGGCCGTCGCGCCGCCGTGCTCGGTTCGCCGATCGCGCACTCCCTGTCGCCGGTGTTGCACCGCAGTGCCTACGCCGACCTAGGGCTGACCTGGACCTACGAGGTCATCGAGTGCGACGCGGCCGGCCTGCCCGCGTTGCTCGGCGGCATGGACGACGCCTTCGTCGGCCTGTCGCTGACCATGCCGCTCAAGCGCGCGGTGCTGCCGCTGTGCGACGTGGTCTCGCCGCTCGCAGCCGCCGTCGGCGCGGCCAACACGGTGACCTTCGACGGGATCGGGCCGTTCCGCCGGCGCCGCGCCGACAACACCGACGTCGGCGCCATGGTCGCCGCGATTCGCGCCAGGATCGCGCAGATCGCGGGAGGTCCGGTCGCGATCTTGGGCGCCGGTGGCACCGCCGCGGCCGCGATCGCCGCCGTCCGCGAACTCGACCTCGGTGGCGCGGACGTCGTGGTGCGCGACCCCGCCCGCGCGACCGAGCTGCTCGCGGCCGCCGACCGGCTCGGCGTCGCGGTGTCGCTCGCTCCATGGCCGGCCATCGACGTCGTTTCGCGGGCCGGCCTGGTGGTCTCGACCGTGCCGGCGGGGGCGGCGGACTCGCTGGCCGGAGTGATCCGCCCGGGCCAGCTGCTTTTCGACGTCCTGTACGACCCGTGGCCGACGCCGCTGGCTAGCGCCGCGCGCGAGGCGGGCGCGCCGGTGATCGGAGGGCTCGAGCTGCTCGTGCGGCAGGCCGCGCTCCAGATCGAGCTCTGGTCCGGCCGCTCGCTGGCCGACGCCGCGGTCGGCTCGATGCGGGCTGCCGGCGAGGCCGCGCTTCGGGAGCGGGCCGCCGGTTCGGCAGATTAGCCCGAACGGACGAGAAATCTGCCGGTTCGGGGCGCCCTCGAAAGGTGGGGCTGCCTCAAGCAGACGGCGTAGCTCGCCGAAGGGATTAAGCGGAAGACCCGCGAAATCCCGCGTGCGCCAGGTTTGCCTGAAAGAAGGTGCTCGATGTCCGTGCAGCCGCAAGAGTCCGCGAGCCGCGCCGGTCGGTTGGATCGGATTCTGCGAGATTTGCTGCATCAGACGCCGGGCGTCGAAGCGGCCGCCGTGGTGTCCTTCGATGGCCTGCCGATGGCGTCCGCGCTCCCGGTCGACATGGACGAGGACCGCGTCGCCGCGATGAGCGCCGCGCTGCTCTCGCTCGCCGAGCGGGCCGCGCAGGGACTGGGCCGCGGCGACCTGTCGCAGGTCTACATCGAGGGCGAGCACGGCACGGTGTTCTTGGTGTCGGCGCAAGACGAGGGCGTGCTCATCGCCGTCACGACCGCGGGCGCCAAGGTCGGCATGATGCTGTACGAGGTGAAGCTCGCGGCCAACCGCGTCGGCGAGGTGCTGCACGGCCCGGCGCCGCTGCCCGCGCCGCTCCCGGCGAACGTGACCCGCCACTACCTCGACGAGCACACGGTGCCCGCCGCCGCGCCGGTCGAGCAACCGGCGCCGATCGGGGAGCCCGTCGCCCCCGCGCCGACGACGGTCGCCGAGGTGGCCGCGTCGTACACGTCGTCCTACAGCGAGCCGTCCTACAGCGAGCCGGCCTACAGCGAGCCGGCCTACAGCGAGCCGGCCTACAGCGAGCCGGTTTACGCGGAGCAAGCCCCGGAGGCGTACGCGGGCTACTACACGCAGTCGGCAGGGTCGGCGGCGGCAGCCGCCGCGTCGTCCGACAGTTCTGTCGTTGAAGAAGTCGAGCCCGCGCCGGAACCGGCGTCTTGGTCGTCATACGCGCCGAGCGGCAGTGTGCTGCCGAGCGAACGCAGTTCCTGGAGCTGATCGCGCCACGAACCCGACCGAAACCCGCACGCGACCGGATGAGGTAACACCGTGAAACTTGAAGGCTCGCTAGACGCCTTCAGCCTTCCGGACATCTTCCAGCTCCTCAGCTTTACGAAGAAGTCAGGCGGGCTGCACCTGCGGCGTGCCGCGACGCACGGGTGCGTCTACTTTCGTGACGGGGCCGTCACGAGCGCCACGTCGGACGACGGGCGGCAGGCGTTGGCGCGCCGGCTCGTCGGTAGTTCAGCAGTGGACGACGAGGCGCTGTCGTCGGCGGTCGATCGCGCGGCGGCAGAAGGCGTCGGGATAGGTCGCGCACTGGCCGACGCGTCGGCGATCGACGCGGAGTTGCTGCGCGCGATGGTGTCGGAGCAGGCCGTCGACGCGGTTTTCGACTTCCTGCGCTGGGCGGACGGCGACTTCTCCTTCAGCATCGACGAGCCGTCGCCGGACGAGATCGGTGTCCAGCTCGGCGTCGAGGAGCTGGTCAACGACGCGCGGTCGCGGCTGGAGTCGTGGGAGCACGCCTGCCAGGTGATTCCGTCGCCGGACACGGTCTTGGTCGTGCCGGTGTCGGTCAACGAGGACCCGCAGCTGTCGAAGGGGGAGTGGGCGCTACTCGCGCTGGTCGATGGACGACGCACCGTCGCCGACCTCGTTTCGCTCGCCGGTCGTGGCGATTTCGCTGTGGTTTCAGCGCTTGCCGCGATGGTGGAGCGCGGTTTGCTCACGGTGCGCTCGGAGGAGTCGGGCGAGGGCGCCGCCGCACTCGCGCGGCGCCACGCGTTGCTAGCCCGCTTGGAAGACGACGCGCCGACCGCGGTTGAGGAGCCGGAGCCAGTTGCGGAGAAGCCCGCCTCGAACACGACGTTCGCCGCCGTGCCACCCGCGCCACCCTCGCCGGTCGACGAACCGCTTCCGGCCGACGAGTCGCTGTTCGCCGGCGTCACCAACGCGGACGTGTCGTCGGCGTCGACAGTCGCGTCGGTGCTCGCCGCCGCTGCCAAACCCTCGTCCTCGGACGACGGCGCCGCGCCCCGGCTCGTCGCCGACACCCGCGGGCCGGTCATTCCCCCAAGGCCCGAGCCGTTCATGGCTCGTCGCCGTCCGGACTTCCCCGAGGACTCGCCGCGTGGCGGGTCGATGGGAATGGGATCGGTCGGCGGATCAGCCGCGGTGGCCGCGGTGGCGACCAGCCCCGCGCCCACCCACGACGCCGCGGAGGCGGTGGATGCCAAGGTGCATATCGAACGAGACCCGAGCGTGAACAAGAGTTTGCTGCTCCGCCTCATCGCCGGCGTCCGGGGGTTGTGATGATGACCAAAAGAGGACGTCGCGGCGGCAGCGCCCAAGCCGTCAAAATCGTGGTGACCGGCCCTTTTGCCGCAGGTAAGACGACGCTGATCCGCACGATCAGCGAGATCACGGTGCTGTCGACGGAAAAAGACATCACCGACGAGACGAAGTCGCGGAAGTCGGAGACGACCGTCGCGATGGACTTCGGTCGCATCACGATCGACCACGACCTGATTCTGTACTTGTTCGGCACGCCGGGGCAGGACCGCTTCGACTTCATGTGGGAGATCCTCGGCGAGGGCATGCTCGGCTACGTCGTGCTGCTCGACGCGAACCGGCCTGAGTCGCTCGAGGAGGCGGTCGGGATTCTCGCCGCATTCCGCAAGATGGCGAAGGTGCCGTTCGTCGTCGCGTTGAACCGTGCCGAGAATCTCGATCCGGACGTCGAGGGGCGGGTGCGCGCGGCGCTGGCGCTGGACTCGGCGGTGCCCGTGGTCGCGTGCGACGCGACGGATCGCGCGTCGGTGAAGAACGTGCTGCTGGCTCTGCTGTACGCCGTCGTCGACTCGCTCGACGTGGCGGCGGCCCAGGCCTGATTTCGATATGAAGCAGCTAGGCGACATCCTGCTTGAGGGCGGGCTGGTCACGCACGACCAGTTGACCGCCGCCTATGACGAGCACCAGCGAAACGGGCGCAGCCTCGGCCGCGTGCTCGTCGAGCAGGGGGTGCTCTCCGAAGGCCAACTCGTCGCCGCCTTGGCGACCCAGATCGGCTTGCGCTTCGTCGACCTGTCCGACTTCTCCGTCGACGGCTCGGCAGTCTCGCGGGTCCCTGATTCGGTGTGCCGACGGTACACGGCTTTGCCGGTCGGCTACGAGGACGGCAAGCTGCTCGTCGCGATGGCCGACCCGGCGAACGTCTTCGCCATCGACGACATCCGCTCGATCACCGGCATGGACGTCAAGCCGGCCGTGGCGACGCGCGCCGACGTGCTCGCCGCGATCAACCGCTACCACCGCAACGACGGTGAGCTCGACGACCTGACGATGTCGATAAGCGGCGACGACGACGCGCTCGACGACCTGAGCAACGTCGGCGAGGTCGTCGAAGACGCGCCGATCGTCAAGTTCGTGAACCTGCTCATAACACAGGCGATTCAGGACCGCGCCTCTGACATTCACATCGAGCCGACGGAACGCGATCTGCGCGTCAGGTTCCGTATCGACGGCGTGCTGCACGAGGTGATGCGCTCGCCTCGCAACATTCAGTCGGGTGTCATCAGCCGGTTGAAGATCATGGCGGAAATTAACATCGCCGAGCGGCGCATTCCGCAGGACGGCCGGTTGTCGGTCAATAGCAACGGCAAGAAGGTCGACCTTCGCGTGGCGACGTTGCCCACAGTGTGGGGCGAGAAGGTCGTCATGCGTATCCTCGACAACTCGACCGCCATGTTGAACTTGTCGGACCTCGGGTTCTCGCAGGCCAACTACGACCGTTACGCGTTGAGCTTCAACAAGCCGTACGGCATGTTGCTGGTGACTGGGCCGACTGGTTCGGGCAAGTCGACGACGCTTTACGCGACGCTGAACATCGTGTCGACGCCGGACAAGAACGTCATCACGGTGGAAGACCCGGTCGAGTATCGGCTGGCCGGCATCAACCAGGTGCAGACCAACGCCAAGGCGGGATTGACGTTCGCCTCCGCGTTGCGCTCGATCCTGCGCTCCGACCCCGACATCGTGCTGATCGGTGAGATCCGCGACCACGAGACCGCGCAGATCGCGATCGAGGCGGCGCTCACCGGCCACCTCGTGCTGTCGACGCTGCACACCAACGATGCGCCCAGCGCGGTGAGCCGGCTGGTCGAGATGGGTATCGAGCCGTTCCTCGTCGGCTCGGCGTTGGACTGCGTGCTGGCGCAGCGGCTCGCGCGGCGGCTGTGCTCGAAGTGCAAGGAGCCCTACACGCCGACGCCGGAGGCGTTGATCCAGGCGCGTTATCCCTGGCGGGACGGCGAACCGCTGCCGACGCTGTACCGGCCGGTCGGCTGCTCCGCGTGCTCCAAGACCGGGTACAAGGGCCGCCTCGCGCTGCACGAGGTCATGACGGTGACCGAGCAGATCGAGCGGCTCGCAGTTGAGCATGCCTCGGCGGAGGCGATCGCGAAGGTCGCGCGCGAGCAGGGCATGGCGATGCTGCGCGACGACGGACTCGCGAAGGTCGCGGAAGGCGTCACCTCGCTTGAGGAAATCTTCCGCGTCGTCGTGTGACGCCACCCGAGCGGCTGCCACCCTTTCGGTTCATCGGTTGTCCGCCAGACGGCTCAAGCGACAGCCATCGCGGGCCGATGCCTTCTGCAGACTTCGTGCCTTCCGGGCACGGCGAAAGGGGCAGTTTCGTGGAGACGTCCGGATACTTCACCGACCCGCCGGCGAATGGGGCCTCGCTGCCCGAATGGACGGAGGGCGCTCCGTACGAGCCACCGACGGTGCCGGTGCAAGACGAGCAGCTGCCCGGCGGTATCTCATACGCCTCGTACTCGCCCCTTGACGGGCCGTCGCCGTTTACCGACACGCCGTCGTTCGACGGTGCGCAGGCACTGACTCCCATCAACGAGGTGGCTGGGTTCGCCCCTGCCGACACGGTTCCGACCTTCGTTCCCTCTGCGCTCGACACCGCGGCGGAGGCCGCGGCGCAGGCGTACGCGCCGGTCCCCGCCGCCGGTCCGAGCAGCGCCTTGCCGCCACTCATGGCACCGCCAGCCCCTCCGGGACCGCCCGACTAGGCTCATGCTGGTGTCGGCATCCAAGCGCCGGAGGGCCAGGAATGCCCGGTCACTGGCGCGGCGTTCCAGCAGCCCAAACTCGTCGAACAACTGG
>JAICLV010000082.1 GCA_025925185.1 Acidothermaceae bacterium | reverse complement strand
GTCCGCCTCCGCGTTGGCTCCCGGCGGCAATGAGTTGATCGTCGGGCAACCGGAAGTATCCGTTGGCCACGGCGTCGGCGGCGCGACGTTGGCCACCGACGAGGCTACCGACGAGGCGACCGACGTGCTGGCCGCCGACGGTGCCTGCGTCGGTGACACGGCAGCCGACGGCTGCGGCGAGACGCCGGTGAAGCCTGGGTCGACGTCGCCCGAAGCCGCCTGCACGCCGGACGACGAATGCGAGTTGCCGCCGAGAGCCGCCGGGACAACAGCCGCCGCGCACACCACGGCGACCGCTCCGAACATCGCGCCGCCAGCCGCGGCCCGCCGTCGGCGACGCGCCCCACGCGCAACCCGGTCGAACAGTTCGGGCGCGTCGACACCATCGGGCTGAAGAGAGTGCAGCGCGCGTCGCACGCGCTCGTCGTCCGGGTTCATCTGCCTGCCTCCGTAACGCGCGGGTCGGGCAGCAAGCGCAGCCTCGCCAACGCTTTCGATGTTTGGCTTTTCACCGTGCCGACCGAGCACCCGAGCGCCTCGGCGGTGGCGGCCTCGCTGAGGTCGTCGTAGAACCGCAGCACCACAACCGCTTTCTGCCGCGGCGTCAACGTCGGCAGCAGCCGCCGAAGAGCGTCAGCGAGGTCGGCCTCCCCATACGGGTCAGGAAGAGGGACATCCGGCAACTCCGACGCCGGGGTCTCCGCCCGCCACTTACGCCGCCACCAACTCGCATAGGTGTTGACCAGCACCCGGCGGACGTACGCGTCAGGGTCGCCGTCACGAGCGATCCGCGACCAGCGCGGCCACACTCGCTCCAACGTCGCCTGCACGAGATCCTCCGCGGTGTGCTGGTTTCCGGTCAGCATCCGCGCCGTGCGCAAGAGAGCACGCTGACGCGCAGCGACGTAGTCGCGAAAGCCCGGCGGCTCCTCGAACACGGCACCCCTGTCTGCGCGGATCTACTTGGCTACACCGCTTGGACGCCGTGAATGGTTGCCGGGTTGCGCAATCTCCCGTTACGCGCGGCGGAATCGCCGCACGTCGCGGCCGGGCAGGCCTTTGGCGAAGTACCCGCGCACCGGCGGTCGGGTGACGAAGTAGAGCAGGCCGGCGAGGACCAGGGCCTGGACGAGTTGCTCGATGCGCATCCACACCGGGTACGGGGACGCCTGAATCACCAGCAAGCCAACGATTCCGGCGGCCGCCAACCAGATGACCCGCCGGTACGCCCAACGCCGGCCGCGAAACAGCGCGCGCATCAAGAACGCGTACACGACGCTCACCACGATGTTGCCGACCACCCGACCGATGATCGTGGCGAGGTAGCCGTGCCGTAGCGTGCTGCGCGTCGCCGGGTCGGTGATGTGCCGATGGTCCAACTGGTAGTTCACGATGCTGTGCCGCGCCAGGATGGTGACCACGGTGAGCGTCAGGGACAGCGCGAGGTTGACGACGAGCAGGACGACGATCGCCCGCAGCTCGCTCGGCTCTGGCGGGGCCTGCGTCAACCATTGGCCGGACGGTGCTGGCGGTGCTGGCGGTGCTGACGGCGCCGGCTGCGCCGGCTCGACCGGCGGCATCGGCGGTGTGGATGAGGTCACCGGCAAAGCGTCGCACAACGAGGCGTCACGCCGCCCGCGAATAGCCGACGCTCAACCTTTGCGCTTGCGAATCTCCTCGATCAGCTGCGGGACGACCGTGTGTAGGTCGCCGACCACACCGAAGTCGGCCAGCTCGAAGATCGGGGCCTCGGCGTCCTTGTTGATGGCGACGATCGTCTTCGCGGTCTGCATGCCGGCGCGGTGCTGAATGGCACCGGAGATGCCGCACGCGATGTAGAGCTGCGGCGCGACGGTCACGCCGGTTTGCCCGACCTGGGCGGCGTGCGGGTACCAACCGGCGTCGGTGGCCGCCCGCGACGCGCCAACGGCGCCTGACAAAACGTCGGCCAGCTCCTCGATCAGTGCGAACTTCTCGGCCGCCCCGACGCCGCGCCCACCGGCGACCACCACGGAGGCTTCCGTCAGCCCGGGGCGCCCACCCGCGGTCACGGCCGACCGCGAGGCCACGCTCGCGTGCCGCGCGCCGTCGTCCGAAACTGCCACCGTTTCAACCGACGGCGACGCTGGCGACTCCTCCGGCGCGACGCTGTTCGGCCGCACGGTGATGATCGGAACGCCACGCGTCGCCTTGGCGTGCACGACCGTCGACCCACCGAAAATCGACTGCTCGACAACGACTTCGCCCTCGGACGAGGTGACGTCGACCGCGTCGGTCAGCACCCCGGCGTCGAGCCGCACGGCGAGCCGACCCGCGATCTCCTTGCCCTCAGCGGTTGAGGGCAGCAACACCGCGGCGACATCGCGCGACGAGACCGCCGACGCCAGCAACGCGACAACGCCAGCGGTGACGGACGACGCGAGCAATTCGCCGTCCGAGCTGATAATCGCGCCCGCGCCGTAGATGCCGAGCTTTTCGACGACGGGCGACGATGGCGCGCCGACCACCACAGCAACTGGCGTGCCGATGCGGCGCGCGAGAGTCAACAACTCGAGGGACGGCTTCGCGACCACGTCGTCCGCGTGATCGATCAGAACGAGAACGTCAGCCATGGTGGTCCTCTACACGAGTTTGCGGCTAGCGAGGAAGTCGGCGATGCGCGCGCCCGCGTCACCGTCGTCCTTGATGACCGCGCGTTCGCCACGCGGCGGGCGGGCGGTCGAGTCGAGCACCGTCGTCGCAGCGGCGCCGAGACCGACCGCTGACGGATCGACGCCGAGGTCGGCGAGTGACAACGTCGTGGTGGGCTTCGACTTCGCCGCCATAATCCCCTTGAACGACGGGTATCTCGGCTCGTTGATTTTCTCCAGCACGCTGACCACCGCCGGCAGCGACGCCTCGACTTCTTCTTGCGCCGCACTTGTGAGCCGGGTGACGCGCAACGCCGAGCCGTCGACCTCGACCCGATTCGCGAGCGTCGCCTGCGGCACCCCCAGCCGCTCGGCGAGCATCGCGGCCATCACGCCCATGCGCGCATCTGTCGACTCCGACCCGAGCACGACAAGGTCGTAGCCGACGTGCTCGATCGCTTTCGCCAAAACCAGGGACGTCGCCAGCGCGTCGCTGCCGTGCAACGCGTCGTCGACCACGTGCACCGCCTCGTCGGCACCCATCGACAGCGCCTTGCGCAAGGTCTCAGCGGCGGCCGCCGGCCCCATGGCGAGCACGACGACGCTGCTTCCCTCGTGAGATTCCTTGAGCCGCAGGGCTTCTTCGACGGCGTAAGTGTCGAGTTCGTCGATGACGCCGTCGGCCGCAGACCGGTCGAGCGTCTGGTCGGCGGGATCGAGCCGCTTCTCAGACCACGTGTCGGGCACCTGCTTGACGCAGACCACGATTTTCATAGGCGGATCTCCATGTGTGGGGCTTCCTCCTGGCGGCTTCCTCGTGTGAGGCCGTTTCCCGGACTCTACCCGCGATACCGTGCCTGCCATGGACCCGAGGTTGCGCGCTGTCTGTGACATGTTTCTCGCCGAGTTGCGTGAGGGCTCCGGCCTGCACGAGTACGACGGGCGGATCCAAGATCTCTCCCCGGACGGCGTGCGCGCGGGGATGGCGCGCCTTGGTGGCGACCCGCTCGCCGACAGCCACGACGAGGCGCACCTCGCGGCGTTCGAGGCGCACACCCGGCTGGTGTACGGCGAGTTGGAGCTGCACCGCCGGCTGCCCAGCGTGCATCACGCCAACTTCGACCTGTCGTGTTACGACCGCGCGTACGCGCCGGAGGCCGAGCGCGCCGCCGCGAAACGGACGCACCTCGCGTTGTGGCCCGACGCGGTCGACATCGCGGTCAGCGCCCTGGACGACGTCTCAGCGCCGGTGGCGAACGCCCTGATGGGCGCGTTTCGCGGGCTGTCGGCCGGCCTCGACCCCGACGAGGAGCTCGCGTCGCACGCGCTCGACGCGCACGCGCGGCTGATGGGCCACCTCGAGCACGCGTCCGAACACGGCTCGCCGGACGCGTCGCTCGGCGCCGACGCGCTCGCGAAGCTGATGGGCACCATCGAGGCGATGCCGGTCGATCTCGGCCGCCTCGCCGAGCAGGCGGACGCCGAACGCGACCGGCTCATGGCGCTGTTGCGCGACGCGTGCGCCCGAGTCGACAAGGACGCCGAGCCGCGTGACGTCGTCCAGCGGCTTGTCTCGCAGCACCCCGACGCGAGCGGCATCTTGGCGCAGGCGCAAGCGCAGGTCGACGAGGTGCTCGCGTTCACCCGCGAGCACGAGCTCGCGCCGTTCACCGACGGCGAGTGCATCGTCGCGCCCGCACCGGAGTCGCGCCGCTGGGCGATGGCGATGATGGCGTGGGCCGCGCCCGAAGAGGACGACGCGCCGTCGTTCTATTGGGTGACGCCGCCCGACGAGAGCTGGCCCGCCGACGACGTCGAGGAGTGGCTGCAGGTCTTCAGCGACGCCACGTTGCCCGCCATCACGTTGCACGAGGTCTCCCCCGGCCACTTCGCGCATGGTCGGGCGATGCGCCGGGCCGCGACGCCGGTGCGGCGCATCTTGATGTCGCCCGCCTTCGTCGAGGGTTGGGCGCACTACGTCGAGGAGCTGTCGCTCGACCTCGGCTTTCGCCGCGGCGACCCGGCCTTCACGGTCGGCGTCGCCATCGAGGCGCTGGTGCGGGTGACCCGGCTCGCGTCGGCGATCGGTGTGCACACGGGCGCCATGACAGTGGACGACGCCGCTGCGCGGTTCGAGAACGACGCCTTCCTCGGCGGATCGGCGGCGCTGTCCGAGGCGCGCCGCGCGACGTTCGACCCGACGTACGGCCGCTACACGTGGGGCAAGCTGGCGATCCATTCCGCCTCCGCGCAGGCGCGGGAGCGCTGGGGCGACGGCTTCTCGGTGCCGCGCTTCCACAAGGCGCTGATGGACCTCGGCGCTCCCCCGCTCGGGCTGCTCGGCACCGCGATCGACCGCGGCTAGCACAACCTCAGCTGCCGACGAACTCCGCCTTGCCAGGCCCCGACTCGGCGAACGAGCGCATCCCGATCTCGCGATCTTTGGTCGCGAACAGCCCCGCGAAGAGCTGCCGCTCCAACAGCAACGCGTCGTCCAGCGCGGCTTCGAGCCCCTCATCGACGGCGCGCTTGGCGGCGGCGAGCGCCACCGCGGGTCCGCGGGCGAACTGGGCCGCCCAGGCCGTCGCCACCGGCAGCAACTCCTCGGCTGGCACCACCTTGTTGACCAGCCCGGCCCGCAGCGCCTCGTATGCGTCGAGCGTGCGACCGGTGAAGATCAGCTCCTTGGCGCGCGACGGCCCGATCAACCGGGCCAGCCGCTGGGTGCCGCCCGCCCCCGGGATCACCCCGAGCAGGATCTCTGGCTGCCCGAGCTTGGCGTCGTCGGCGCAAAACCGGACGTCGGCGGCGAGCGCCAGCTCAAGGCCGCCGCCGAGCGCGTAGCCGGTGATCGCCGCCACCACCGGTTTCGGGATCGCCGCCACCGCGTTGAACGCCGCCTGCAGCGGCTCGGCCCGCGCGACCATCTGGGCGTGGGTCATGGCGGCCATCTCTTTGACGTCAGCGCCCGCCGCGAACGCCCGCTCGCCGCCGTAGACCACCACAGCCCGGACGTCGTCGCGACCCGCCGCCTGCTGCGCGACGTCGTGAAGTTGGTCTTGCATCGCGGCGTTCATCGCGTTGACCGGCGGCCGGTCGAGTCGCAACGTGCCGACACCGTCGGCGACCTCCAGCCGGACGAACTCGCTCACTGGTTCGCTCACCCACGGCACGCTACCCCGCTGGGCCCCTCGCCTGGTCGACAGCAGGCAGGATGGGCGGATGGAGACCTGGCCCGGCCATTGGCGGCCGCTCGGTGCGACACCTGACGAGGGCGGCGTCAACTTCGCGCTGTTCTCGGAGTCCGCCGAGGCGGTCGACCTGTGCGTGTTCGACGACGACGGCCGCGAGACGCGCGTTCCGCTCGTCGAGCCGACCTATCACATCTGGCACGGGTACGTCTCCGGCCTGCGGCCAGGCACTCGGTACGGGTTCCGGGTCGACGGGCCGTTCGACCCGGCGCGCGGCCTTCGGTTCAACCCCAGCAAGCTCTTGATCGACCCGTACGCGCGCGCCCTCGACGGCGATTTCATCTTGGACGACGCCGTGTTCGGCTATCCGAGCGGGCGTGACGACACCGTTCAGGACCACCGCGACTCCGCGCCTTTCGTTCCGAGGTCCGTCGTCGTCCAGGACTCATTCGACTGGGCGGGCGACCGGTCTCCCGCCACCCTGTGGGCCGACACCGTCATCTACGAGTTGCACGTGCGCGGCTTCACGATGCGTCATCCCGACGTGCCGCCGGAGTTGCGCGGCACCTACGCCGGGCTCGCGCATCCTGCGGCGATCGACCACCTCCGACAACTCGGTGTCACCGCCGTCGAGTTGCTGCCCGTTCACCACTTCGTCAGCGAGCCGGCGCTGTTGCGCCGCGGATTGACCAACTACTGGGGGTACAACTCGCTCGGCTATTTCGCCCCGCACGCCGGCTACTCGTCGTCCGGATCGCGCGGTGGGCAGGTGACCGAGTTCAAGCAGATGGTGCGCGCGCTGCACGAGGCCGGCCTCGAGGTGATCCTCGACGTCGTGTACAACCACACCGCGGAGGGCGACGAGACTGGACCAACGCTTGCCTATCGCGGTATCGACAATGCCGTCTACTACCGATTGCGCGACGGCCGGTTCTACGTGAACTACACCGGCACCGGCAACACCCTCGACGTCCGGCACTCGCACACCCTGCAGCTGATAACGGACTCCCTGCGCTACTGGGTGACCGAGATGCATGTCGACGGGTTTCGCTTCGACCTCGCGTCGTCACTGGCGCGCTCGATGCACGAGGTCGACAAGCTCTCGTCGTTCTTGCAGGTGATCCACCAAGACCCCGTGCTGTCGGGCGTGAAGTTGATCGCCGAACCGTGGGACGTCGGCGAGGGCGGCTACCAGGTTGGCGACTTCCCGTTGCTGTGGTCGGAGTGGAACGACCGATATCGCAACACTGCCAGGGATTTCTGGCTCAGCGGCATGACCGGTGTGCGCGAGCTCGGTTATCGCCTCTCCGGCTCCTCCGACCTCTATCAGGACGGCGGCCGGCGTCCGTTCGCCTCAATCAACTACATCACCTCTCACGACGGGTTTACCTTGCACGACCTCGTCACCTACGACCGAAAGCACAACGAGGCGAACGGCGAGCACAACGGCGACGGCGACAATGACAATCACAACTGGAACTGCGGCCACGAGGGCGAGACCGACGACGAGATCGTGCGACAGCTGCGTGACCGTGCGGTGCGCGGCCTGCTGTCGACGCTGTTGCTGTCGACCGGCGTGCCGATGCTTGGACACGGCGACGAGATCGGCCGAACGCAAGGCGGCAACAACAACGCCTATTGCCAAGACAGCGAGTTGACCTGGGTCGACTGGGATTCTGCCGACACCGCGTTGCTTGAGTTCACGAAGCGGGTGATCGCGTTGCGGCGCGAGCATCCGGTCTTTCGGCAGCGGTCGTTCTTCACCGGCACCACCATGCACGGCAACGGCACCAAAGACCTCGCCTGGTTCGGCGCCGACGGCGGCGAGATGACTCCGTCCGACTGGTACGACCTGCGCACCCGGACGATCGGGATGTACCTGTCAGGGAAGGACATCCGACAGGTCGGGCCGCGTGGCGAGGGAATCCTCGACGAGTCGTACCTGATCCTGCTGCACGCCGGACTGGAGTCAACAACGTTCAAGCTGCCCGGCCCGCCGTGGGGGGCCAGCTACGACGTGGCGCTCGACAGCAGCGGCGAACTCGACAACGCACACGTCGAGGCCGCCGACGAGTTCGAACTGCCCGCGCTGTCGCTGGTCGTCTTGCGGATAGCCTCCTGAGATGCGAATAGTCGTTCTCGGCGCGGGTTTCGGTGGGCTCGAGCTGTCAGCCCGATTGTCGGCGGAGTTCGACAAGGGCGCCGACGTGGTGCTCATCGACAAGAGCCCCGACTTCGTCTTCGGCTTCTCGAAGCTGGATGTCATGTTCGGGCACGCGTTGCCCGAGGTCTCGCGACACCCGTACCGCGACGTCGTCATGCCGGGCGTGCGTTTCGTTCAGTCGACCGTCCGCGCGATCGACCCCGCCGGCAAACACGTCGAGACCGACGACGGAAGCTTCGACGCAGACGTCCTCGTCGTCGCGCTTGGCGCCGACCTGCACCCCGACGCGACGCCCGGCCTCGTCGAGGGCGGCTACGACTTCTACACGGTCGCGTCGGCGTTCGCGCTTCGCGACGTGCTCACTTCATTCGAGGGCGGCCGGGTCGTCGTCGCGGTGACCTCGACGCCATTCAAGTGCCCGCCGGCGCCGAGCGAGACAGCGCTGTTGATGGATGACTTCCTGACAACGAGGGGAATCCGCCAGCGCTCGCAGGTCGCGCTCGTGATGCCGATGGCCGTACCGATCCCGCCGTCGCCGGGCGCCTCGGAGGCACTGCTCGCGGCGTTCGCCGAACGGGGTATCGAGTGGCACGGCGACCGGCTGGTGCGCGAGCTCGACGCTCGCCGTCGCGTCGCGTTGCTCAGCGGCGGCGGCGAGCTGCCGTACGACCTTTTTCTCGGCGTCCCGGTCCACCGCGCGCCCGCAGTGGTCGAGCAATCAGGTCTCGCCGTCGACGGCTGGATACCCGTCAACTCGAAGACGCTCGAGACGCGCTTCCCCGACGTGTACGCGATCGGCGATGTCACGAGTGTTGGCACGCCGAAGGCAGGCGTCTTCGCCGAAGGCCAGGCAGCTGTCGTCGCGGCCGCCATCACCGCTCGGCTACGCGGCGACGACTTCGTCGAATACGACGGGCGCGGCGTCTGCTACCTCGAGTTCGGCGACGGCCTGGTCGGCCGGGTCGACGTCACGTTTCTCGCGGGCGAGCGCCCGACCGGCGGCCTCGAGGGTCCGTCCGCGCAGATCGCCGCAGACAAGCGCGAGTTCGCGACGAGCCGGCTCGCCCGCTGGTTTCCGGGTGCCGGGAACGCAGCGCCCTCCTCCGTCCGCCGGAGCGCTACCTGAGGTCGCCGGTGACCATTCCCTCGCTCACCGGCGGCAGGGCGATGAGGCCCAGCTCGGCTGGCGAGGCGAGCAGGTGGTCGTTCGGCAGCACCCGCACGCTGTAACCGAACGGCCCGGTGCGGTCGAGCAGCATCTGCCCCTCGTAGACCCAGGTGCCTTCTTCGCGCTTGTCGACCAGCCGCAGCGACGCGTACGCGGGCTCGGTAATCTCGTCGTGCTCGTCGACCCGGCCGTACGCGACCTGGACGTCGACGTCGCTGTCGGACAGCTCGCCGAGCGCGACAACCGCGCGCAGCGAGACCTCGGTGCCGAACGACAACGCGTTCGAGAGCTCTGGCGCGTCGACGTGCTCGACCCGCACCCCGCCCCAAGACGCGCTGACCCGCTTCTTCCAGCTCGCAAGCTCGCGGGCGCCAGCGAAGCTTTCAGCTCGGACGGCGCGATGCGAGCGGGCGGCCGGCCAGTACAGCCGAGTGACGTACTCGCGCAACATCCTGGTGGCGACCACCTTCGGGCCGAGCGACGCGAGCGTGTGCCGCACCATCTCCAGCCACCGCGTCGGCAGCCCGTCGCCGTTGTGGTCGTAGAACCGAGGCGCGGCCTGGTTCTCGAGGATGTCGTACAGCGCGGCCGCCTCCAGCTCGTCGCGGCGTTGCTCCGGCAGGTGGTCGGCGCTCGGGATCGCCCAACCGTTGTCGCCGTCGAACCACTCGTCCCACCAGCCGTCGCGGATCGACAGATTGAGCGTGCCGTTCAGCGCGGCCTTCATGCCCGACGTGCCGGACGCCTCCAACGGCCGCAGCGGGTTGTTCAGCCACACGTCTGCGCCAGCGCACAGCACCTGCGCCAGCGCCATGTCGTAGTCGGGCAGGAACACGATGCGGTGCCGCACCGCGGCGTCGTCCGCGAACTTCACGACCTCTTGGATGAGTCGTTTGCCCCCGTCGTCAGCGGGGTGCGCCTTGCCGGCGATGACGAACTGCACCGGTCGCTGCGGGTCGAGCAGGATCGAGCTGAAGCGCTCGCGGTCCTGCAGCATGAGGGTCAGTCGCTTGTACGACGGCACACGGCGGGCGAAGCCCACGGTCAGCACGTCGGGGTCGAGCACGGTCGAGATCCAGCCGAGCTCGGACTCGGCGGCGCCGCGTTGCAGCCACGAATCGCGAAGCCTCGCGCGCGCCTCGTCGACCAACCGGGCCCGCAGCGCGCGGCGCACCGCCCACAGCTCGCGATCGTCGAGCCGCTCGGCGCTGGCCCAGTCGTCGCCGTCGGATTGGAGGTCGACGCCGAGGTCGCGCCACACCAGCTCGCGCATCCGTGGCGAGACCCAGGTCGGGGCGTGCACGCCGTTCGTGACCGAGGAGATCGGCACCTCGGCTTGGTCGAACGACGGCCACAGGCCGGCGAACATCGCCCGGCTCACGGCGCCGTGCAACAAGGAAACACCGTTGGCCCGCTGTGCAACGCGCAGGCCCATGACCGCCATGTTGAAGACCGCCGGGTCGCCGCCC
>JAICLV010000209.1 GCA_025925185.1 Acidothermaceae bacterium | reverse complement strand
TAACAGGTCGATCGCCCGCTCCGGATCTCTCATCACCGCCGACTCGGTGATCTCCAGCGTCAACGCGCGTGCCGGAAGCCCGGTCTCCCTGAGCACCAGCGCGACGAGGTCGGCGAAAGTGGGGTCGTCGAGTTGGCGGGCAGACACATTGATGCTGATGCACAGGTCGGGAATTGACGTCGTCCGCCACGCGGCCGCTGCGGCGCAGCCGTGGCGCAGCACCCATTCGCCGATCTCGGCGATGACGCCGTTGCGTTCGGCGAGCGGGATGAAGACATCGGGCCGAACCAGCCCGCGCGTCGGGTGTTCCCAGCGCACGAGAGCTTCGACGGCGACCGCAGTTCCGCTGCGCAGATCGATGATTGGCTGGTACTCCAGCCGTAGTTGATTTCGACGCGCGGCGTGATGAAGGTCTGGTCCTAGTTCGAGCCCGTCGATCGCCTCGGTGTGCATGGCGGGTTCGTAAACGAGCGCGGCGCCGCCACCGGCACGTTTCGCCCGGTACATCGCGATGTCGGAGTTGCGAAGCAAATCGTCGGCCGTTTCCGCATGACCGCTCGACGCGATTCCCACGCTGGCGGAGACGAAAACCTCGCGGCCGGCCAGACACAGTGGCTGGCGAAGCGCATGGGCGAGCCTTTTCGCGAGGGCCCGGCCAGCGCTGTCGCGGGACGTCCGCTCGAGCAGGATCGCGAACTCGTCGCCGCCAATTCGGGCCGCGGTGTCCTCACTGCGCACGCACTCGCGAACGCGACTGGCAAACCACGCGAGCAGTTCGTCGCCAGCGGCATGGCCCAGGCTGTCGTTGACGTCTTTGAACCGGTCGAGGTCGATGAACAAGACGGTGACGTGCGTGCCGTGGCGCGCCGAGAACTGCAACGAGTGGTTGAGGCGGTCCATGAATAGCGCGCGGTTTGGCAGGCCCGTCAAGGGGTCTTGGAACGCGTCGCGCATCGCCTCGACGGTTCTTGCGTCGGTGAGGGCGACGCTTGCCTGTTCGGCGAAAGCGCTCAATGTCGCGCGCCAGTCACCGACGTCGGCGGCGGCGTCGTCCGCCATCGTGACCGTCACCAGGCTCCCGGCGGTTTGGCCTTCGATGTGAACGGGGGCCGCGAGTGCCGTGTAGCGGACGGCGGATCCGAGCTCGACTGATCGGGTGACGAGTTCGTCGCTGAGGACGGCCTGCGCGGTCGTCGCCATGACGAGCGCGGTGTGACCCGCGTCGTCGGGCGCCGCCGCGGAGGACGAAACGACGTGGTGCTGGCCGTCGATTGGCGACGCGATCACAAGTGCGATGAAGGCGCCGCCGAGCAGCGGGGAAGCGGACGCCGTGACGGTGTCCAAGACCGTCTGGGGTGGCGCCCGGTGCGATATCGCGCGCTGGATCATGAGCATCGACTCGAGCAGCCGCTGCCGTCCGCCGAGCGCGTCGAGCAGTCGCAACCGCTCGGTCGCCTCCAGTTCGCGCTCTGTCCGCAACGATCGCTCGATCTGCAGGGTGCGCAAGCTGCGTAACGCGAGCCCTAACACGCGCGCCATTCCCTGCAGCAGTTGGCGTTCCTCGCCGCTGAACTCATCGTCGATGCGGCTGACGACCAGATACTCGCCGCTTTCGTCGTCCAGTCCGGCGGCGCCCGCGTAGAGCAAACCCAATGGCGGAAGGTCGATCGTCGGCGCGCCATGGATCGCTGGATTGAGCGCGTCGATCGGTGGCGTCGTCCGGCCTAGCCCGACACAAGCCACGACCTCGTCATCGCGGACGACGGCTCCGACTTCGGCGCCCAGAGCTTCGATGGCGCGCTCCACCGCACCGCGGATCGCGACACACTCGTCGTCCTGCGAAGTGACAGCCTCGAAGTACTCGGTCAGCTGGTGGATGGACCAGTGATAGCCCACCGATCCCCCCTCACGAGAAAGCCACCAACACCAAGGTGAGGTGATGCATACCTTGGGCGCCGCGGGCGCGGGCGATCTCGCCCATCGTGTAGAAACCGGCGAAGGGAATGTCGCCAGCCTCATTGGCGAGCCTGGCGACTTCCTCCGCGACGCCGTCGGCCCCGAGAAACAGGTACCGGGCGCCGCAGTCGAAGGCGAGCAGACCGAGCGGCGCGGCGCCCTCGAGCGGCGCCATTGCTTCGGCGTACGCGTCATCGACGGTGTGAAGGAGACCGTCCCGGTCGGACTCCATCATCCACAGCAACGCTCCTTGCGGAACGTCGGCAATGCATTGCAGCGACCCCGACTCAACGTTGCCACCGTGGATCACTCGAATGTCCTCGCCGCTGCGACGCGACAAGCCAAGCGGCTTCTTCAGCGCGAACTGCATGAAAGCCTGCGCGTCCTCGGCCAGTGAGCGATCGACTCCGACCCGCGCCGCGAAGACGTCAAGTGCGGGCTCGCCGTCGAGTTCGTCGACCCGACCGCCCGCGCTCTTCGTCGCGACCATCGGCTCGCCGGTCTTCCGCCAACCGTGCGCGACTCCGACACCGATCGGGGCATCGGAGCCGATCGCCGCGGCGACCACGGCGTCGCTGAGAACGCGGACGCCGTCGGCGTCACCGAAGAACTGAAAGGTGTTCTCCCAATGGAAGTCGTCTGCTGCGCAGCCGCCGGCGAGCGGAACTGTCGCCCCCGCCACGCTGTACGCGCCGCGCACAAGCTCGTGTTGTTCGCCAATGAGACCGTCGGCCAACAACAGCAGCAGCTTGTGCTCGCTGACCAAGGTCTCGACGGTCTCGGCTACCCGTTCGCCGGCGGCGCGTTGCCCCGACGCCACGTTCACGGCCACGCTGGTCTTGATCTCGAAGCCGTCGCCACCGAGCGCCGACACCACGACGCAAGCCTCTACCGGCGCCCCTGACGCGAGATGCGCGATGCCGCTGCAGCCGATCAACGGAACCCCATCTGCTTCTGCCGAAACGCCCTCGAGCATCGCCGCGGCGTCGAAGTCGGCGGGGCAGAAGACGATCACGAGGGAGGCGTGGCGTCCGGCCAGTGCCTGGCGCGTGGCATGCGCGCCAGCCGCCCGGGGGTCAGGGTCGGTGCTGCGCCCGGTGCCAAACCAGCGTCGCGGCGTCTCGCGCGTCTCGAAGGCTTGCGAACCGTCATCAAGCGTCGTCGTCAGCACATCGCTCGACACAGACATCGACCCAGCCTTCAAACAGTGTGGTCGGACTCCGACACCGCCACATCGGCGCCGCGCGCCCCGATGTGAGGACTCCCGGGCCTTCGCTTCCGGCGGCGCTGCTTACGGCCGGCGGGTCAGCGCGTCTTCCGGCCGCGTGGCGCCGCCGGCTGTGTCGGCACCGAACTGCCGCGGACGACGAGTTGCGGCGCCAGCAGCACGTGCACGGCGGAGTTGAGCCCGTTGATCCGGGCGAACAACGACTCGACACCGCGTTCGGCCATCTCGGCGAGCGGGTTGTCGACGGTCGTCAGCGGGACCGGACTGCCCTCCGCGAGCGGCGCGGCGGCGACAGCGCACACCGAGACGTCGGCCGGCACGCTTTTTCCGGCGTCCGTCAACGCGGGCACCAGGCCGGGGAGCGACATCTCGTTGATGCTGATGATGCCGTCGACGTCCGGAGTCGTTTCGAGGATCTCGCGCAC
>JAICLV010000197.1 GCA_025925185.1 Acidothermaceae bacterium | reverse complement strand
TTCGGTTTGCGCTTTTTCCTTGCCTCGCAGGGAGAATCGGCGCAACCCGAGGCGGTCTTTGAGGTGGCCGTTGACGGGTTCGACGGTGGCGGCCCTGCGTTTGTAGGTGGCGATCCCCTCGGGTGTGCGCAGCAGGTGGTCCATCGCCTGCGCCGGGCTGGAGCCTGGCGGCGGAGGCCCGGCGGCGGGGTTGTCGCGGGCGGCTCGCCGCTGCTCGCGGTGCTTGCCGAGCGCGATCAGCCGGGGCGGCCCGGCGGCGGTCAGGTTGGCGACCGAGAAGTAGCCGGCGTCGGCGAGCAACACGCCGATCGCCAGCGGGGCGCCGGTCGCCTGGGCGAGCAGCTCGGCGGCGGTCTCGGCGGCGCGCGTCATCGGGACGAACGCCTCCACGTCGCCGGGCTGCTGAATCAGGTTGGCCGCGAGGATGAGCTGGTCGTCGGTGACGGCCAGTTGCGCGTTGTAGCCGTGGATCCAGCCGTTCTTGGTGGGCATCCGCCGGCTGTCCAGGTCGGTCAGGTTGATGCTGCCGGTGTTCTCCCGCCCGGCGGCGATGCCCTGCAAAACCTTGTCCCGGTGGGCGATGTTGCGCTCCAGGCGGGCCCGCGCCTGCCGCACCCGGATATGGCGTTCGGGCGGGACCGGCGGCGTGCCGCGCGGGCGTTTCCCGCGACCGGCGGCCGCGTCGGCGGCCTTCGCCTGATAGGCGTCGAAACGATCCTGACACCGCCGCGTCGTCTGCGCGAGCAGCCGGTCGGCCTGCTCCACCCGGGCCGTCCAATGCGCCGCCCGCGCGTCGGCGGCCGCGTCGGCGGCGGCCTGGTCTTGTTCCAACCGCCGCAACGCCTCCCGGATTTTCTCCTTGCGGGTGACCGGGTCGGTCCACGCCTCGGGCAGCTCATCCCCGCGCGCGGACCCGAACAGCGCGTCCTCCTCGGCGTCGACGCGCTCGGCCTCCTCCAGCGCCGCCGCGGCCTGCTCGCGCAGCCACGCGTGCGAGCGGTCCGCCGAGATCGACGCGTTCGCGGCGATCTTGGTGCCGTCGATCGAGACCACCCCGACCCGGCCAAGCCCGGCCCGGGCGCACAACACCAGCACCTGGGCGAACAACTCCTCGACCCCGACCCGATGCTCAGCGCGGAAGCGGGCGATCGTCGCGTGATCGGGCGCGTCTTGCGCGCAGATCAGCCGAAACGCCACATCGGTGGCGCACAACCGCTCGATCTGCCGTGACGACCGCTGCCCGCACGCGTAGGCGTACACCAACAACGCCAACAGCATCCGCGGGTCGAACGCAGCCCGCCCCGCGCCACCAACCCTGCGCCGGGCCTCGAACGCGGCCATGTCCAGCTCATCGACCACCGAGATCACGAACCACGCCAGATGACCCGCAGGAAGCCAATCCGCCATATCCGGCGGCAACAAGAACTGCTGGCTGCGATCAACCGGACGGAAACCCTTAGCCATGAACGAATTCTTCCGCACCCACGGCCCAACACCGCGGACCGACGCCAGCGATTTTGCGACAAGCTCCAGAGCGCTGGAAGTTTCCGCGCTATGCCGGTCACGGGCCGGTCGCTAGGTACATCCGGTAGTCGCTGCCCGCGTTGGGCCGGGTGAACCTGAAGAACCGCTCGTTGTTGCCCTCGCCCCAGTTCGAAGTCAGGGTCGGATCCCCGCCGAAGTGCAGCGACATCGTGACACCCAGCGTGAAGTCGTCGGACGACGTCCACGACCAAACGTCGGTTGACGCGACGTTCGCGCTCAGCAGCAACGGCGCGGGACCGCACGGGTCGCCCGGAGTCAGCGGCCAGCGTGCAGTCGCGCAGGCCGGCACCTGTTCCTCCGGCACGAGGTATCGCGCGGCTGCCGCGTACGGCCCGTCTTTGACCCACATGTCGAGGTAGGCCTGGATTTCCGCGACTGCCGCCGCGTACGTCGCCGCGTCGCCGGTTGGCGCTTGGGTGGGCGGGAGCGAGCCGGTGTTGTGTTCACTCGCAGTACACGCGCCGAGGAGGACGGCGATGGCGACGGTCAACGCCTTGACCCCGCGACGCGACGTCGTGCGCATGGCCGCCAACGTAGATTGGCGCCAACGGGAGCGGCAGTGCCGAACGTCCCCTCCCGACAACTCGAATTTCTGCCTACGATCGCGGCTATGCAGCGAGTCCAAGGTGTCGTCGCCCGGCAGCAGAACGCGCCCGTCGAGCTCACGACGGTGTTGGTGCCCGACCCCGGCCCCGGCGAGGCGGTCGTCAAGGTGGCGACCTGCGGCGTGTGCCACACCGACCTGCACTACCGCGAGGGCGGCATCAACGACGACTTCCCGTTCCTGCTGGGCCACGAGGCGGCTGGCATTGTCGAGGCCGTCGGCGACGGCGTCACGAACGTCGAGCCCGGTGACTTCGTCATCCTCAACTGGCGAGCGGTTTGCGGCCAATGCCGTGCCTGCCTTCGCGGGCGTCCCTGGTACTGCTTCAACACCCATAACGCGGCGCAAAAGATGACGCTCGAAGACGGCACGCCGTTGGCGCCGGCGCTTGGGATCGGCGCGTTCATCGAGAAGACGCTGGTGCATTCTGGCCAATGCACGAAGGTCGATCCGAAAGCATCACCGGCGGCCGCGGGGTTGCTGGGTTGCGGGGTGATGGCCGGTCTTGGCGCCGCGATCAACACCGGCGCGGTGACCCGCGGCGACACCGTGGCGGTCTTTGGCTGCGGTGGTGTGGGTGACGCGGCGATCGCCGGCGCTCGCCTGGCGGGAGCGCGCACGATCATCGGCGTCGATATCGACGACCGCAAGCTCGAGATGGCTAAGCGCATGGGCGCCACCCATACGGTGAACTCGAAATCCGCCGACCCGGTCGAGGCGATCCGGGCGATCACCGACGCAGTGGGGGTCGATGTCGCGATCGAGGCGGTCGGCAACCCCAAGACGTACGAGCAGGCCTTCTACGCCCGCGACCTCGCGGGTGTCGTCGTCCTCGTTGGGGTTCCTCGTCCTGACATGCGACTCGACCTGCCGCTGCTCGACGTCTTCGGCCGGGGCGGCGCGCTGAAGTCGTCGTGGTACGGCGACTGCCTGCCGTCGCGCGACTTCCCCATGCTGATCGACCTTTACCTGCAGGGCCGGCTTGACCTCGACGCCTTCGTGTCGGAGACCATTGGCCTCGGCGACGTCGAGGCGGCGTTCGACAAGATGCATCGCGGCGAGGTGCTGCGCTCGGTGGTCGCCCTCTAAGCGGGGGTAGGCCAATCCCATGCGCGACTGGCCCAGCACGGTTGTCTCAACCCCTCGCGGCGAGGTCCACGTCCGCCAGGCGCTGACCCTGCCCAGCCTCCGCCGAGAGTGCAGTTCCGGTCGTATTCAAGCCAGTTCGGACGACGCAAAGCGCACACTCGGCGAGGGGGGAGGCCGTGAGCGGCAGGCGGGCGGGGAGGAGCTCGAGCCGGCGGTGTTCGTCCATGGGCTTGGCGGGGAGTCACTCGATTGGGCAGACGTCGCCGCGATGCTCGCCGACCGCGTCGACGGGTACGCGCTCGACCTCCCGGGGTTCGGCGAGTCGCCGCCGCCCGCCCGTGGCGAGCTGTCGCTCGACGCGCACGCTGCCGCGGTGGTCGACGTGATCAAGGCGATCGACCGCGGTCCGGTGCACCTGGTCGGCAACTCGCTCGGCGGCTCGGTCGTGACCCGCGTCGCCGCCGAGCACCCCGAGTTGGTCAAGACGCTCGCGCTCGTCTCACCCGCCCTGCCCGACCTGCGGCCGCGGCTGTGGAGCTGGCAATTGCTGGTGACGCTGCTACCGGTGGTTGGGACCCGGCTGGTCGATCTCGCGGTGCGCGGCGACCCTAACAAGATGGCGAGCCGGGTTTTCTGGCTGTGCTACGGCGATCCGCACGCGGTCACCGACCAGCGCCGGGCCGAGGTGGTCGCGGCCGCCTGCCGCCGCTCCGAACTCGTCTACAGCGGCACGGTCTATCGGTCGTCGCTGCGTTCGTTGGTCTCGGCCTACGTTCAACTCGGACGACGCCGCCTCTGGCGGCAGGCAAAGCAGGTGAGCGCG
>JAICLV010000002.1 GCA_025925185.1 Acidothermaceae bacterium | reverse complement strand
TGGCGGCGGTCGCCGCAGCCGCGCAACGACCGTGACAACTGCCCGAACGCCAGGCGGTCACGAGACCGCGGCGTGCACCCGGTCGGCGATCTGCTTCTCCGCCTTAGGCGTCCACTTCGTGAGCGCGTATGCGACCGGCCACATCTCGCCGTCGTCCAGATTTGCGGCCTCTTCGAAACCCAAGGTCGCGTAGCGGCTGCCGAACTTGCCGGCGTCCTTGAAGAAGACGACGACCTTGCCGTCTGCGTTGGCGTACGCGGGCATGCCGTACCACGTCTTCGGCGCGAGATCGGGCGCGTTCGCGGTGATCGTCACGTGCACGCGTTCGGCGAGCGCACGGTCGTCGGGAGCCATCTTCGCGATCGAGTCGAGGACCGCCTGCAGTCCGTCGGCCTTCTTCGCGCCCTTCTTCCCCTCCGCGCGCAATTCCTCGGCGCGGGCCTTCATCGCCGCGCGCTCGGCGGCGCTGAAACCGTCGGTTGTGGTCTTGGAGTTAGCGGGCATGTCTGGCTCACCTCTCGCGTTGCACGGCTCGCTTCGGCCGGGATTCCGGGTTGTCATCGCCAGGCTAGGCGTGGCCGGGAGCGCGCCGCTTCTCCGATCCTGATCGATCGCGGGCCGTTGGAACGCCCGGCTCGCCCGCCGCCGGTTCGGCTCGCCGGGGCGGCGTCGTCCGATACCGTTTGTATCCAATCCGACGGCGAGGGAGCGTGCGGTGCCGGTGGCGCAGTCGGACTCGGAGCGCGCCGACGAGCGGTACGCCTGGCGCGTGCTGTCGGTGACGAGCCTCGGCAGCATGCTCACCGGGTTGAACAGCAGCACGTTGGACGTCGGCCTGCCCGCGATCTCGCGTCATTTCCACGCGTCGCCGAGCCAAGCCAGCTGGATCTTGCTCTCCTACATGCTGGTCAACACCGTGCTCATCTTGGTATTCGGCCGGCTCGCCGACATCCTTGGACGCCGCCAGCTGTACATCGCCGGCCTCGGCATTTTCACGGCATCGAGCCTGGGTTGCGGCTTCGCGCCCAACCCCACAGTGCTGATCGCCTTGCGCGCGACGCAAGCTATCGGCGCCGCCGCGATCATCACGAACACCACCGCCCAGCTCGTCGACGTGTTCCCGCGACGGTTGGTCGGCCTCGCGGTTGGCCTCAACGTCACGGTGATCTCGGCCGCGAAGGTCTCCGGCCCGATCGTCGGCGGCGCCGTGGTCACCGCCCTCGGCTGGCGCTGGGTCTTCTTGTTTAACGTGCCGGTGGGCGTCGTCGGGTTGATATGGGCGGCGTTGACGCTCCGGCCCGGCGCGCCTGCGGCGCCGAAAGAGCGGTTCGACGTCGCGGGCGCGGTGGTCTCGACGGCTTGGTTGACGAGCGTGGTCTTGATGCTGACCGAAGGCGGCGCCCGCGGCTGGACGAATCCGCTTGTGCTCGGCGCCGCCACGACGTCCGTCGTGCTGTTCCCGGTGCTGGTGCAGCTCATGCGGCGCCGACGTGACCCGCTTGTCGACCTCGCGTTGTTCCGCGACCGTGAGCGCGCGATGGCGTATCTCGCCACCTTCCTGCTCGCGTTGTCGCGGCTCGCGCTCGTGTTGTTGATGTCGCTGTTTCTTCAAGCCGCGCAAGGCCTTGACGCGTTCGCCGCAGGGTTGCGGGTGACCCCGCTGGCCGCCGGGATGATGCTCGCAGCGCCCATCGCCGGCCGGCTCGCCGCCCGAATCCGGCCCCAAGTGTTGTCGACGTTTGGGGTGGGATTGACCGGGTCGGGGTTGCTCATCCTCGCGCTTGGCCTGACGCCGACGACGGGCGACGTGCTCATCGCGATCGCGCTGCTCGCTGTCGGATTGGGGACCGGATTCTTCCTGCCGCCCAACACAAATTCCATCATGGTCTCCGTCGGCCCGGCCTCTCGGGGCGTCGCGAACGGCTTCCGATCGATGCTGCAAAACACCGGCGGACTGGTCGGCACGGCGCTCGCGCTCGCCATTGTCACAACCCCGCTCGACCCTGAAGAGAAGCGAGCGGCGTACTCCGGGACGTTGTCGCGACTGCCTGGCCGCGACATCGCCCGCTTCGCCGACGCCTACCGCGTCGCCTTGTTCGTGTTGGTTGGCCTTTGTGTGGCCGCGGGAGTCGCATCCTCGTTGCGTGGCGCGCGGCGCCGAACACCGATCGGGCAGCCGGATCGAACGACAGCGAGCGTCGCCGACTGAGCGTCAGGCGTTCGCGCCCACCAGGCGTTGCAGGCGGTCGGGGTCGGCGATGATGTCGAGCTCGACGATGCGGCCGTCGCGCACCTGCACGCTCAGCAGCGAGAGGGGTTTGCCGTCGCGGACGACGATGACTCCGGGCAGCCCGTTCACCAGCACTGGTTGGGCGAGTTTCGCCAGGGCGTTGTAGAGCATCGCCTGCTGGACGACGGCCTCGGCGCCACGCACGATTCGTGACGGGCCGAACGGGCCATCGCCGGCGTCGGCGCGCAGCACCACGTCGGGATCGAGAAGGGCGAGCAGCCCTTCGAAGTCTCCGTTGCGAGACGCGGCCAAGAACGCGTCGACGACCTGCTTGTGCGCCCGCACATCAACGGCGGACGGCGACGACGCGCCGCGCAACCGAGCCCGCGCCCGGCTCGCCAGCTGCTTCGCGGCGTCGGTCGACCGGTCGAGGATCGTGCCGATCTGCTCGAACGGCACGCCGAAGACGTCGTGCAACACAAAAGCCAGTCGCTCACTCGGCGACAACGTGTCGAGCACGACGAGCAGCGCGAGCCCGACCGAGTCGGCGAGCACCGCCTGTTCCTCCGGGCCGCTCTCACCTATATCACCCACGATTGGGTCGGGCAGGTGGACGTCGTCGAGCGGTTCCTCGAGTCGCGTCCGCCGTGATCTCAGCATGTCGAGGCACACCCGAGCGATCACCGTGGTCAGCCAACCACGCAGGTTTTGCACCTCGCCGGTCTCGCTGCGCGCGAGCCGCAACCACGCCTCCTGCACCGCGTCGTCCGCTTCGCTGAGCGACCCCAGCATGCGGTAGGCGACCGACCGCAAGTGCGAACGGTGCGTCTCAAACGCCTGGGTAGCGAGCGCCGCCTCGTCGTCCATCGTGACCTTCCGTCGTTTCGTTCGCGAGCCTCGACCGTCATAGCAGATGACGCCTCAGGGGACGACGAGGTAACAGCAGGTCTAGCGATCATCACGGTGGGCACCCAGTTCCCATGGCGGCGTTTGACTACCGGTGTGATCGTTGCGGCGCGTTCGAGACGCGATTCGACGTCGGAACCGCCCCGCCGTCGCATCCGTGCCCGTCTTGTGGCGCCCCGGCGACGCGCGTGTTCTCCGTACCCGCCGTGTTGACGGCGGCGTCGGCGCTCACCCGCGCGATGGACTCCGACCGGCGCAGCGCTCATGAGCCCGCTGTTGTCAAGGCCCCGCCGCCGCGTCGACCGCGCGTGCGAATCTCGCAAAACCGCTTACATGCCAGGCTGCCGCGGCCTTGAGCGATTCGCCGCGACCAGAACGCCACCAGAAGGCAACAGAAGGAGCATGATGCCCGAGGTCATCTTCCGTGTGGATCAGTCGAAGTCCTTCTTCGATCAAGAGATGCGCTGCCACAACCGCTGGCACCCCGACGTCCCACCCGTCGCGACCGTCAAGCCGGGCAGCGAATTCAGGTTGGAATGCAGGGAGTGGTTCGACGGCACCGTCGGCAACAACGACTCCGCGCAGGACGTTCGCGACGTCGACATCTCGATGGTGCATCCACTGTCGGGCCCGGTCGCGGTCGAAGGCGCGGCCCCGGGCGACCTGCTAGTGGTCGACATCCTGGAACTCGGCCCGGTTCCGCAGGAGACCGGCCCGGTCGCCGGACAGGGGTGGGGTTACACCGGCATCTTCGCGAAGGTCAACGGCGGCGGCTTCCTCACCGATCACTTTCCCGACGCCTACAAGGCCGTCTGGGACTTCCACGGTCAGGTCGCTACCTCACGACATCTGCCCGGCGTGCGGTTCACCGGGATCACCCACCCCGGCATCATCGGGGTCGCGCCCTCGCACGACCTGCTTTCGCAATGGAACGCGCGCGAGGCCGAGCTGATCGCGACCGACCCCGACCGGGTGCCGCCGCTCGCCCTGCCGCCCGAGCCGAACAACGCGATACTTGGCTCGATGGACGACGCCGCGGCGGCGGAGGCGGCCAAGGTGGCCGCGCGCACGGCGCCGCCGCGGGAGAACGGCGGCAATCAAGACATCAAGAACCTCACCCGCGGCGCGCGCGTCTTCCTTCCGGTGTACGTGGAGGGCGGCAAGCTCTCCGCCGGTGACCTGCACTTCAGCCAGGGCGACGGCGAGATCACGTTCTGCGGCGCCATCGAGATGGGTGGTTACCTCGACCTGCGGGTCGACCTCATCAAAGGCGGGATGGAGACCTATGGCGTGACGACCAACCCGGTGTTCATGCCGGGCAACGTCGAGCCGCGCTACAGCGAGTTCCTTTCGTTCGTGGGCATTTCTGTCGACGAGCAGGGCACGCAGCATTACCTGGACTCGCAACTCGCCTACAAGCGCGCGTGTCTGAACGCGATCGCGTACTTGACGAAGTTCGGCTACTCGCCGGAGCAGGCGTATCTGTTGCTGGGCGCCGCGCCGATCGAAGGCAGGTTCAGCGGGGTCGTCGACGTGCCGAACTCGTGCGCGACGGTGTACCTCCCGACGGCCATCTTCGACTTCGACGTGCGCCCGACGGCTTCCGGACCGCAGCGGGCAGACCGCGGGCGCTGCGCGACCACGTAGCCGCCGTTACCTTCCTTCGGCGCGATCCGTCATAGCCGATGACGAGTCGCGCGAGGAGGAACGATGCCCGAATCTCAAACCAGCAACATCGCCGCTCCACGAGCGCAAACGCTGGCGCTTCAATCGTTGGTGAACCGCGTCATGCGCGGTGTTCTGCGAACGCCGCTGCTGTCTCGAGCCGCAGGCAAGCGACTGGTCGTCTTATACATCGTTGGCCGAAAGTCGGGACGACGTTACGTGGTGCCGGTCGCCTACGTCCGTGACGGTGACGCCTTGTTGGTCGGGACGCCGTTCGGTTGGGTGCGCAACTTGCGCACGGGCGAGCGGATCACCGTCCGCTATAAGGGAAAACGGCGGGCGGCCGACGTCCGGATTTACACCGATGAGGTGGACGTCGTGGAGAAGTACGCGTTGATGGCCCGCGACAACCATCAATTCGCCAAGTTCAACAAAATAGGGTTCGACGCCACCGGCAATCCGGATGAGGCCGACCTGCACCTCGCGTGGGCCGCAGGTGCGCGAGCGGTGCGCCTGACGCTGCGGCCCTGACGTTCCGAACTTTTCTCGGCGGCTGCTGTCCGTCTGGCGCGGCGCCGTTCGTCTCTGCTTCGAATCCGCCCACCGGGCGGCAGCCACTGGAGAAGCAGATGACGGATCCGCGCCGCGCGTTCGCGACGTCCGTGCCCAAGCTGGGTTGGGTGCTCGTATTGACCTCGACCGCCTACTTCATGGTGGTGCTCGACTCCAGCGTGGTGCTGACCGCCCTGCCCCGCATGCAGCGCGATTTGCACGCCGATCTGGCGTCGCTGCAATGGACGGTCAACGCGTACGGCATCGCGTTCGCCGCCGGCATCATCACCGGCGCCGCGCTCGGCGACCGCTTCGGACGACGGCACCTGTTCAGCGTGGGGCTGACGCTTTTCACGCTCGCGTCCGCGTTGTGCGCGCTGGCACCGAATCCTGCCGAGCTTATCGCCGCCCGCACGGTGCAGGGGCTGGGCGCCGCGGTGGTCACTCCGTTGAGCCTGACGATTCTGACCACGGCGTTTCCGCCGCATCGTCGCGGGTTCATCATCGGGATCTACGGCGGTCTCGCGGGGCTCGCCGTGGCCGCCGGCCCGCTCGTCGGAGGCGCGGTCACCGAGGGACTGGACTGGCAGTGGGTCTTCTGGCTCAACGTCCCGATCGGTCTGCTCGCCACAGTGCTTGCGAGTCGCTTGGTTTCAGAAAGCAGGGGCGCGCCTGAACGGCTTGATCTGGTCGGTGTCGCGCTCGTCACGGCGGGCGTCGTCGGAATCGTGTGGGCGCTCGTGCGAGCCGACGATCTCGGCTGGTCGAGCGCGGAGGTGCTCACCACGCTGCTCGCCGGGGCCGCGCTGCTGCTCCTCTTTCTCGCGTGGGAGCATCGCGCGGCGATGCCCATGATTCCGCTTCGACTGTTCCGCAACCGCGCGTTCGCCATCGGCAATGCGACGACGTTCTTCATGTCTGGAGCCATCTTCGCGGGGGCGTTCCTCATCGTGCAGGAGTTCCAGTTCGCGCGCGGCTACTCGCCAATCTCGACCGGCCTGCGGCTGCTGCCGTTCTTCGCCACCCCGATGTTCGTCTCACCGATCGCGGGCGCCGTATCGGATCGCATTGGCCGACGGCCGGTGATGGTGATCGGACTGTCGATGCAGTCGCGTGGGTTTGCCTGGGTCGCCGTCCGCGGTTCTTTGGGCACGAGTTGGGTTGAACTCACACTCGCACTATTGGTTGCAGGTATTGGCATCTCGATGGCGCTGCCGACGGTTCCCACCGCTGTGTTGAGCACCGTCGCGCAGACCGAGATGGGCAAGGCGTCGGGCGTCAACTACATGGCGCAACGACTCGGCGCGGTCTTCGCCATCGCGATCGGTAGCGCGGTTTTCTCCGCGCACGGAAACCTGCGGACGCCAGCAACAGTGACGGCAGGTTTCCGGCCCGCGCTGTGGTCGTGCGTGGTGTTCGCCGTCCTCGCCGCGTTGACGTCGACGGCGATCTCGTCGCGCAGTCGCACGGCGGTTGACGCCGAAGGCGCCGACGTGCTCGTCACGGCCTGAACACAACTCATCGACGTCGGCCTGGGCCGCGATGCCTCAGCCGGCCTAACGCCGCCGCCGCTTGCACCGTCCACAGCCGGACGCCGATGCGCGCGGCGGCGAACGCCACGGCGATCATCAGCGCGAGCAGCTCGGGATCGACGATGAGCATCCAAACGCCAGGGTCGGCGATCGCCATCGGTGCCGACAGCAGGACCACGGCGCCCAACGCCCACAGCAACCAAACGCCGACGGCGTGACCGCGGATTTTCCGCGTCAGGAAGGAAGCGATCTCGGCTCTCATGAGGGCGCCAGCGCAAGGTCGAGTGTCATGAACGTGCTGTTCGGACTCTCGGGATAGTCGGCGAACCGCCCGCAGGGCTGGAACCCGGCGCTCGCATAGAGCGCGCGAGCAGGCGCGAACGCCGCCATCGTTCCGGTCTCAAGGCTGATCCGTTCGCAGCCGCGCTCGCGCGCCAACTCGACGAGGTGGGTGACGATCTGCCGTGCGACGCCGCGACCGCGGGCCGGCGCGGCCGTGTGCATCGACTTGATCTCGGCATGTCGCTCGTCAAGCTGCTTCAACGCGCCGACTCCGAGCAGAACGCCGTCCTCCCGGCAACTGAAGAAACTCACCGACGGGTCGAGCAGCGCGTCGATGTCGAGCGCGTGTACATCCTCCGGCGGGCTGTGCAGGTTGCAGAAGGCGAGGTGGCTTTCGAGCAACGCTCGCACGTCGGGCGTGCGAAGATCGTCGGGGTCAATCCGGCGGGCGTTCACTCGTTCAATTTAGGACGTGAGCAACGCGGTTTCGGGGAGTTTCTGTGGAACGAGTGGGGGCCGTCGCGCGTCCAACGGCCATGAGACGAGCGGGCTTGGCGGGTGCATGTTGCCGGTTGGCGTGCCAACGGCCGCGCTGATCTGCGACTACGACGGCCAAACCGCGAAGCTGGCGCACTCGGTGAAACTCGGCGGCGCCGACGCGGCTCGGTTGGCCGACGCGGCGAACGCAGGTCAACTCAGCCATCTCGACGACGCGCATACGAACTGTCCCGCAGACTTCGGTTCGGTGGCGGTGCTCGCCTTCAGCTATCCGGGTCGGCCAGACGTTGATCTCGACTACGCGTACACCGGCTGCCCGAGCGTCGCGAACGGCCACATCCTTGCTCAGCCCAGCGACGACCTATACAGGCTCGCAGACCCGCGCGCGGCAGCGTCGGCTCCCGCGTCGTAGCGTTGCGACGGTGGACGAGTGGCTGCCGACGCGCGCTGACGTCGTGGTCGTCGGCGCCGGGCACAACGGCCTGGTCGCCGCGACGTTGCTCGCGCGCGCCGATCTTCGCGTCGTCGTGGTTGAAGCCGCCGACACCGTGGGCGGCGCTGCGAAAACCGAGCGGCCGTTTCGTAGAGTTCCCGACCTGCGCCAGTCGACGGGCGCCTACCTGCTCGGACTCATGCCGCCCGAACTTCCCCAACTCCTCGGCCTCGAATTTCCCGTGCTTAGGCGAAACCCGCACTACTTCCTGCCCACGACGTCCGATCGCTACTTGCTTTTCGGCGCCGACCGTGAGAACACCCGTGCGCAGTACGAGCGGTTCTTCTCGCCGTCCGACTGGAAGGCCGACGAGGCGCTGCAGGCCGAACTGGACATGCTCCGCACCGACCTGGCTCCCGCGTGGCTGGCCGAACCGACGACCCTGGAGGAGACCGCCGAGCGCTACATTCGCCCGCGGTTAAGGGAAACCTTCGTCAACCTGTGCCGGGGCAGTGTCGGCGACTACCTCGACCGGTTCGACTTCACGAGCGATCTGGTCAAGGCGATGTACGCGGTAACTGACGGACTCTCGGGCCTCGACGCCTGCTGGGACACCCCAGGATCCGGCCACAACTTCTTGGTTCACAACATGTGCCGGCTGCCCGGCGCCGACGGCACGTGGATGGTGGTGCGCGGCGGCATGGGCACCGTAACGTCGATGCTCGCGGACGTCGCCCGCAAGTCTGGTACGACGATCGTCACCGGCCACCCGGTGGCGGTTGTCGATTTCTCGGACGACGCCGCAAGCGGAGTCACCCTAGCGACCGGTGAGACGATCCGGGCGGCGACCGTGGTGTTGGCGACAGATCCATACCGATTAAGGGAGTTGGTCGGCGCGCAGCGTCTCCCGTCGTCCGTCAATGACAAGCTCGATGGCTGGAAACACGTTGGCACCACGATGAAAGTCAACCTCGCGTTGCGCGACCTCCCGACGTTCAGTTGCCTGCCCGAACCGGTCGGCCAGCACGGCGCGACGATCCATCTGCTGCCCGAGGTCGACGTGCTTGAGTCCCTTCGAAACGCTTATGCAGAGGTGAAATCTGGCCGCCTCTCGGACTTCCCGACGATCGAGTGGTACATCCACACGCCGATCGACCCGTCGTTGCGGGACGCCGCGGGCCACCACTCGTCGGCGCTTTTCGTGCAGTGGGCGCCGTATGAGATCGCTGGCTCGAGCTGGGACGCTGAGCGCGACGGCTATGTCGAGCATCTGTTGTCGATCTGCGACCGCTTCGCACCCGGCACGTCAGACCTGGTGGTCGACACGTTCGCGCTCGCGCCGCCCGACATCGAGCGGCATTTCGGCATCGCCCGCGGGCACATCCACCACGTCGACAACTCGGTGGCCTTCGCCGACCGGATGCCGTACGCCACAGGTGTCCCCGGTGTCTACGCGGCGGGCGCAGGTTGCCACCCGGCCGGCTCTGTCATCGGCGCCGCCGGCCACAACGCCGCGATGCGCGTGCTGCGCGACCTCGGCTGAACCGCCAACCCACCCGCGCCGAGTGAAGGTTTTTCGCTGTAAATCAAGCGTAATCGCGGCCTAAGCCCTTCACTCGACGTCACGGGGGGTGGGGTTATGCGATGAGTCCTGCCGGGTCGGCGATCGAGGTATGCATCCGCACCTGATGCGCCAGCTCGCCGGTGTCGAGGTCGCGGGTCGACCCGTCGGCCGCCCAACCGGCGGCGTGCAGGAAGCCGCGCAGCGCGTCGTCCGCCGCGAAAACCCACATCACGAGGCGCGCGAAGCCGTCGTCCTGCGCGTGGTCGGCGACCGCGTGCATCAGCCGGCTGCCATGGCCGCGCCGCAACAATCCGGGATCGACGTGCAGCGCCAGCAACTCGGCGTCGGCCGAGGGGTCGAGGTCGTCGTCCGAGCCGGGCGCGACCGCCGCGAACCCGACGACGTCCGAGACTGACAACGCCACTAGGACGCGGTGCTTGGGCGACGGGGGCGCGGTGATGGCGGTTGTCCACGCGACCCGCGCGGCGTCTTCGTCGAACTGCTGCCTGACGTCGGCGGGCAGCAGGTCGCGGTAGCTGACCGACAACGCCGCCGCCTGCACGCGGGCGATCGCATCGGCGTCGCCGACCTGCGCGAGGCGGACCGTGCCGTCGGGTCGCGGATGCTCGGTGGTCGCCACCTGATCATCTTCGCAGGCGGCCCGCGCGGCCCAGAAAGTGTCAGACCCCGGTCCTAGAAATGAGGGATCGAAGGAACAGCGCGATGAGTGTGGGAGCCCAGATGAGCACGTACATCATGGCCGGTCAGGTGGCGGCGCAGCGGCACGGCGAACTGATCAACGAGGCGGCCGGGTGGCGGCGCAGCCGGGAGGCGAAGCGGGCGGCGGCGGCTAGCCGCGCGCGGCCGCGAATCGACGCCGCGCTCTACTGCCGGCGGGCCGCGGCGAGCGCGATGCCCGTCAGCCGGTGCCCGGCATGACCGGGATGGGCACGCCCGCCATGCGAGCCGCGCACCTCGTCATCGACGTGAACGACCTCGACCGGGCGGCCGCGTTCTGGGCCGCCCTGCTCGAGCTTGAGGTCACGCACCGCGGGTCCGACTGGGTCGACCTCTCGCCGCTGGGCGGGGCAAGCGGTGGAGGGCCGGTGCTGTCGTTCCAACTCGTGCCCGAGCGCAAGCTGGTGAAGAACCGGCTGCACATCGACATCGCGGTCGAGCCCGAGCGCGGCGGTGTCGTCGCGGCCGGACGCCGCGCGCAGGCGCTCGGCGCCACGCCGGCCAGCGACGTGCAGTCCGTCGAGACGAATCCTTGGCAGGTGTGGCGAGACCCCGAAGGCAATGAGTTCTGCCTCGTGACCGCAGCCGATGTGATCGACCTCGCGTCGTCCGCGTCAACGTCCGAGTCGATCGACAACGACGCCGGGTTGGCTCACTAAGGTGACGGCTATGTCTGAGGCCCCTGAATCCGTTGATCGCGAAGATCCGATCGCGCGTTTTCGCAGCGACGTCACCGTCGAGTTGGTGAAGGCCACCGCGAGCGACGCCGACGTCCTCTTCGCGGCGCGGGTGTCCACCAAAGGCGAGCAGAGCCTGGACGACGTGAACTCCGACGCGCAGCGGTCGAAGGGCCTCATCAACTACCTGATGAGAGACCGCCACGGAACTCCGTTCGAACATAATTCGATGACGTTCTTCGTGTCGGCGCCGATCTTCGTTTTCCGCGAGTTCATGCGGCACCGGGTCTTCAGCTACAACGAGGAGAGCGGCCGGTACCGCAAGCTGGAGCCGGTGTTCTACGTGCCAGGCCCCGAACGCCAGCTCGTGCAAGAGGGCAAGCCCGGCCGCTACGTGTTCGTCGACGGCACCCCCGAGCAGCACAAGGTCGCCGACGAGGCGACGAGGCGCGCGTGCGAGCACGCGTACGCGGCCTACCTGGAGATGCTCGACGCCGGCATCGCGCGCGAGGTGGCCCGTGGTGTGCTGCCCGTCGCCACTTACTCGTCGATGTACGTCACCTGCAACGCGCGCGCGTTGATGGGGTTTCTATCGCTTCGTACCAAGCGCGAAGACAGCCGGTTTCCGAGCTTCCCGCAACGCGAGATCGAGATGGTGGCGGAGAAGATGGAAGCCGAGTGGGCCAAGCTCATGCCGCTCACCCACGCCGCCTTTGACGAGCACGGTCGGGTCAGCCCATAGGAAGCGCGCGGCGGCGTCCACTTCCTCGAAGATTCCGCTCACCTCCGAGATGTTTCATGCGATAGTGGATACGACCCTGCTGGTCGTGGACCCCCGACTACTGACCGGCAGGGTCCCTTCATGTCCGGGCAGGTCAGCGGGGTAATTGGGTCGGACGGCGAACCGCTACCGGTACCGTTGCTCCCATGTCGGATGCATCGAACGCCCAACCGCCCTTCGGCCGCGTCCTCACCGCGATGATCACGCCGTTCAAGGCCGACGGCGGGCTCGACCTCGACGGCGCCCAACGGCTGGCCAGCCACCTCGTCGACCACGGCAACGACGGCCTCGTCATCAGCGGCACCACCGGAGAGTCGCCCACAACCACGGACGACGAGAAGGAACGGCTGATCCGCGCGGTGATTGAGGCGGTCGGCGACCGCGCTCATGTCGTCGCCGGTGTCGGCACGAACGACACCAGGCACACGATCGAGCTGGCGCACGCCGCCGAGAAGGCCGGCGCGCACGGGCTGCTCGTCGTCACGCCCTACTACTCGAAGCCGCCGCAGGCCGGCCTGCTCAACCACTTCCGGCTGGTCGCCGACGCAACCGGGCTGCCGAACATGCTCTACGACATCCCGGGGCGCTCCGGCGTCCCGATCGGCACCGACACCCTCGTCAGGCTGGCCGAGCACGAGCGGATCGTCGCGGTCAAGGACGCCAAGGGCGACCTGCACGCGACCACGCAGGTGCTCGCCCGAACCGAGCTGGCGTACTACTCGGGGGAGGACGCGCTCAACCTGCCGCTGCTCGCGGTCGGGGCCGTCGGCGTCGTCAGCGTCGTGGCTCACGTCGCGGGGCTGCTGTACGCCGAGATGATCCGCGCGGTCGGTGCCGGCGACCTCGCGGCTGCCCGGCGTCTGCATTGGCAGGTCGAGCCCGCGGTCACCGGGATCATGACTCGCACGCAAGGCCTCATCATGGTCAAGGCCGCGATGAGCCTGCTCGGGCTGCCCGGCGGGCCGGTGCGGCCTCCGCTGGTCGACGCCACGCCCGAGCAGGTCGAGCAGCTAAGGGCCGACCTCAACGCCGCCGGCGTCGTGGTCGGCGCACCCACCGCATGAGTCACCCGCACCCTGAACTCGGGCCGCCAGGACCGCTCGCCGACAACGGCTTGCGCATCGTCGCGCTCGGCGGCCTGGGCGAGGTCGGCCGCAACATGACCGTCTTCGAGTTCGGCGGCCGGCTGCTGGTCGTCGACTGCGGCGTACTGTTCCCCGACCCCGACCAGCCGGGCATCGACTTGATCCTGCCCGACTTCGACTACATCCGCGATCGGCTCGACGCCATCGAGGCGATCGTGCTCACCCACGGGCACGAAGACCACATCGGCGCGGTGCCGTACCTGTTGCGCGAGCGCCCTGACATCCCCCTGATCGGATCGACGCTCACCCTCGCGTTCATCGAGAACAAGCTCACCGAGCATCGCATCAAGCCGTACACGCTCACCGTGCGCGAAGGGCAACGCGAGCGGCTCGGGCCGTTCGACTGCGAGTTCTTGTCGGTCAACCACTCGATCCCCGACGCGCTCGCGGTGGCGATCCGCACCCCGGCCGGGCTCGTGCTGCACACCGGCGACTTCAAGATGGACCAGCTGCCGCTCGACGGTCGGCTCACCGACCTCGGCGGGTTCGCGAGGCTCGGCGCCGAGGGCATCGACCTGCTGATGTCCGACTCCACTAACGCCGAGGTGCCGGGCTTCGTCACCTCCGAGCGCGAGATCGCCCCGGTGCTGCGGCGGGTGTTCGAGCAGGCGCGCCGCCGGGTCATCGTCGCCTGCTTCGCGAGCCACGTGCACCGTGTGCAGCAGGTGCTCGACGCCGCCGAGCAGTTCCATCGCAAGGTCGGCTTCGTCGGCCGTTCGATGGTGCGCAACATGGGCGCCGCCCGCGACCTCGGTTACCTCCGGGTGCCGGCCGACATGCTGGTCGACGCGCGCGAGATCGACGAATTGCCACCGGAGCAAGTGGGTCTGGTGTCGACCGGGTCTCAAGGCGAGCCGCTGTCGGCGTTGTCGCGCATCGCCAACGGCGACCATCCGGTGCGCATCGAGCCCGGCGACACCGTTGTGCTCGCCAGCTCGCTCATCCCCGGCAACGAGACCTCGGTCTTCCGCGTCGTCAACGGCCTGGCGCATTGGGGCGCGACCGTCGTCCACAAAAGCAACGCGCTCGTGCACGTCTCGGGCCACGCGGCGGCAGGCGAGTTGCTCTACGTGCTCAACCTCACGAAGCCCAGCAACTTCATGCCGATCCACGGCGAGTGGCGCCATCTGCAGGCGCACGCGGCGATCGCGAAGCTGTCGGGTGTCGCCGACGACCGCGTCGTCATCGCCGAGGACGGTGTGGTGGTCGACCTGGTCGACGGCCGTGCCTCGATCGTCGGCGCGGTGCGCAGCGGCTACGTGTACGTCGACGGCCTGTCGGTCGGCGAGGTCACCGAGACGTCGCTGAAAGACCGGCGAATTCTCGGCGACGAGGGCTTCGTCTCCATCGTCGTCGTCATGGACTCCGCCACCGGCAAGGTCAGCGCCGGTCCCGAGATCCACGCCCGCGGCTCGGGCATCGACGACGCGGCTTTGATCGACGTTGTGCCGCGGATCCAAGACGCCATCGAGAAGGCGGTCGCCGACGGCATGGCCGACGCCTCGCAGCTGCAACAGGTGGTGCGCCGGGTGGTCGGCCGCTGGGTCAACGAGAACTACCGGCGCCGACCGATGATCATCCCCCTCGTCGTCGAGGTGTGAGCCAGGGTCACCCGCCCGCGCTCGTACCCGCCCGCCACCCACGCTCCGAGTTGATCACGTTAAGTACCTGAACTCGTCCCGAGCGAGGCCTGTGGAGGCACCCTCGGACCCGCTAGCCCCCTGAACGTGATCAACTCGGACAGCGGGCCGGAGCGCGTGTTACTGCTGGGACTCTTGGGGCGATATGGGTAACCTGAGGGATCATGGCGACCCGTGCCCCGACCCGTCCGCGCACCGCTTCGCGGTCGACGACAGGGCAGACGCGTAACAAGCAGAGCGGACGACGCCCCGCGCCGACGCGGGGACGCGCACCGCGGCGAGGGAGCGGCGGTCTAGGCGGCCGCGCGCTGCGGGCGATCGGCCGGTTGCTGCGCGCGATCTGGATGGGGTTCGCCCACCTACTGGGCGCGATCTTCCGCGCGGCCGGCACAAGGGTGCGCGACCTCGACCCGGC
Source organism: Acidothermaceae bacterium (assembly GCA_025925185.1). Next base: position 23,800 of record JAICLV010000002.1, on the reverse strand, counting down.
GCATCGCCGCGACGGCGCAGGCTTCGCCATCTTGGCGCTCGCCATCCTGGTCGCGGGCGGCGTGTGGTGGCAGCTGCCGAAGCCGCTCGGCCCGGCGGTCGTCGCCATCGTCCGTGGCCTGTTCGGCGCGGCCGCGTTCGTCGTCCCGATCCTGCTCGCCGCGCTCGCCGTGCGCGTGCTGCGCCACCCCGAGCGGGTCAACACCGGCGGCCGGGTCGTCATCGGCTGGGCCGCGTTGAGCCTTGGCGTTCTCGGTCTGCTGCACATCGCGCACGGCACGCCCAACCCGCAGGCGGGCGAACAGGCCATGCGCCACGCCGGCGGGATCGTCGGCTTCATGGTCGCCTCCCCGCTGGTCTCCGGCGTGCGCACCGCGCTCGCGATCCCGTTGCTCGTGCTGCTCGCGTTGTTCGGCGTGCTCGTCATCACCGCGACGCCGGTCAACGCGATCCCGCCCCGGTTTCGCGAGTTGCGCGACAAGCTGCTGCGCCGGCAGCCGGAAGCCGCGGGCGACGAGTTGCTCATCGACTTGAGCGCCGAGCCGCCCGCCGCGCTGCGCAGGGGGAGTCGCCGACGCCGGGTCGCCGCGTTCACCGATAAGGCGGACGACGAAAGCGACCGGCCCTATGACACCCCGTTGATCGCCGATGCCGCCGCCCCCTCCGACCCCTCTGACCCCACCGACCCGACGGCCGGCCTGCTCGACGACGACGCCAAGCCTGACACGGGCTTCTCGTCGTCCAAGAAAACGAAGGAGCCTGAACCGCTGCCGAGGCGGGCGGAGCAACTCCTGCTCTCGGGCGACATCACCTATCACCTGCCGCCGCCGACGATGTTGCGCGAGGGTTCGCAGGCAAAGGCGCGCACGAAGGCGAACGACACCGTTGTCGAGGCGCTGACCACCGTGCTCGAGCAGTTCGAGATCGACGCCACCGTCACCGGCTTCACCCGTGGTCCGACGGTGACCCGATACGAGGTCGAACTCGGTCCGGCGGTGAAGGTCGAGCGGATCACCGCGCTCTCCAAGAACATCGCCTACGCCGTGGCGAGCGCCGACGTTCGGATGCTGTCGCCGATCCCCGGCAAGTCGGCGATCGGAATCGAGATCCCGAACAGCGACCGCGACGTCGTGAGCCTCGGCGACGTGCTGCGCTCGCCGGTCGCGGGCAACGACCACCACCCGATGGTGGTCGGGCTCGGCAAGGACGTCGAGGGGCGGTTCATCTGCGCGAACCTCGCGAAGATGCCGCACATCTTGGTGGCGGGGGCCACCGGCTCGGGTAAGTCGACGTGCATCAACACGATCGTCGTCTCGGTGTTGAGCCGCTCGACGCCCGACGAGGTGCGCATGGTGCTCGTCGACCCGAAGCGAGTCGAGCTCACCCACTACGAGGGCATCCCGCACCTGGTGACGCCGATCATCACCAGTCCGAAGAAGGCGGCAGAGGCGCTGCAGTGGGTCGTGCGCGAGATGGACATGCGCTACGACGACCTCGCGGCCAGCGGGTTCCGGCACATCGACGAGTTCAACAAGGCGGTGCGCGACGGCTTGCTCACCGCGCCGCCCGGCAGCGAGCGGGTCTACCAGCCCTACCCCTCTTTGCTGGTGATCGTCGACGAGCTCGCCGACCTCATGATGGTCGCGCCGCGCGACGTCGAGGACTCCATCGTGCGCATCACCCAGCTCGCCCGCGCGGCCGGCATTCACTTGGTGCTCGCCACTCAGCGGCCGAGCGTCGACGTAGTCACCGGCCTGATCAAGGCGAACGTGCCATCGCGGCTGTCATTCGCGACGTCGAGCCTCGCCGACAGCCGGGTGATCCTCGACCAGCCGGGCGCCGAGAAGCTGGTCGGGCTCGGCGACGCGCTGTTCCTCCCGATGGGCGCGAGCAAGCCGATCCGGCTGCAGGGCGCGTACGTCTCCGAGGCCGAGATCGAGGCCGTCGTCAAGCACTGCAAGGAGCAGCTGCAACCGACCTACCGTGAGGACGTGACCGCTGGCGCCGCGGCCGCCAGAGGAGACATCGACCCCGATATCGGTGACGACCTCGATTTGCTGTGCCAGGCCGTCGAACTCGTGGTGTCGACGCAGTTCGGCTCGACGTCGATGCTGCAGCGGAAGTTGCGAGTTGGCTTCGCCAAGGCCGGGCGGCTGATGGACCTGATGGAAAGTCGCGGCATCGTCGGGCCGAGCGAGGGCTCGAAGGCGCGCGACGTCTTGGTTAAGCCGGACGAGCTTGCCGAGATTTTGGCGACACTGCGCGGCGTGTAGCCGCGAATTCAAGATCGGCGTCACTTTGTCGACACCGAGATAAGGTCATAGACTCATCCGAAGTCGGTTGTGCACCGACAAATGCCGCAACCCGCCGTTACGCATGGCGAAATCCCGGGCTTTGAGGGGAGCGCTTCGTGTCGATCGGTCAGACGCTAGCCGCCGCGCGTCGTGAGGCGGGTCTGTCGGTCGATGATGTCAGCGCCAAGACGCGGCTGCGAGCCACCGTCATTCGGGCTATAGAGAACGACGACTTTTCCTTGTGTGGCGGGGATTTTTACGCCCGCGCCCACCTGCGCACGCTGGCCGGCATCGTCGGCGCCGACGCCGGCGCGCTGCTCGCCGAGTATGACGCCGCGCACGGCGACCCTGACGACGTGCCGGTCGCCAGCCAGGTCTTCGAGACCGAGGCCACCGGCCGGGCCATCACCCGCCGCACCGAGCGCCGCGCGCCCAATTGGGGCGCTGCCGCGGCCGCGATGGTCCTCGTCGTCGTGATCATCGTGGCGGCGGTGCAACTTCTCGGCAACGGCGGCGGCAGCGGCAACACGCCGGTCGCCGAGGGCACCGCGTCGTCACAGACCACGGCGCCGGCCTCGCCGACGCAGTCGACCCAGGCGACGTCCGAGCCGACCCAGCCGACGCCCCCCGCCGTGACAACGCCGCCCTCGAGCGCGGTGGCCGAGGCGGGCGTCCACGTCGTCCTCAACGTCACCGACGCGAAGTGCTGGGTGCTCGCCTCGGCGTCGAACGGATCGGTCATCTTCCAGGGCGTGCTCACCCCCGGCGACAGCAAGACGTTCGACGACCCGCACAAGGTGTCCCTGCGGCTGGGCAACGCGCCGGCCACGCACCTCGTGGTGAACAACGTCGACATCGGCACGCCGTCGTCCAAGTCGAACGTCGTCGATTTGAGCTTCGGCCCGGGCGACCCCACGCAGGCGCAGGGCTAAACCGAGATCGGACGACGCGGGCGTGCCGCCCGGTAGGCTCGTGGGGTGTCTGGCAGCCGTTCCGTTCGCCTTGTGACACTCGGCTGCGCGCGCAACGACGTCGACTCCGAGGAACTGGCCGCCCGGATGGCGGGCGCCGGCTGGGAGCTCACCGACTCCGACCTCGCCGACGTCACCGTCGTCAACACCTGCGGGTTCGTCGACGCGGCCAAGAAGGACTCCATCGACGCGCTGCTGGCCGCCTCCGACGCGTCACCAACCGGCAAGGTGGTGGCGGTCGGCTGCCTCGCGCAGCGGTACGGCAGCGAGCTGGCCGGTGCGCTGCCGGAGGCCGTCGTCCTTTCTTTTGACGACTACGCGAACATCGGTGAGCGGCTCGACGACGTGCTGGCGGGCCGTCCGCTCGTCCCGCACACGCCGCACGACCGGCGCGCGCTGCTGCCGATCACGCCGGTTTCCCGCCCGGCCGCGAGCGTCGACGTCGGCATCCCGGGCCACGCGGGCGGCCCGACCGTGCTGCGTCGCCGCCTCGACGACGCGCCGGCCGCGCCGCTGAAACTCGCCTCGGGCTGCGACCGGCGCTGCTCGTTTTGCGCGATCCCGTCGTTTCGCGGAGCCTTTGTGTCGAGGCGGCCGGAGGAGGTGCTGGCCGAGGCGCGCTGGCTGGCGCAGCACGGCGTGCGCGAACTGGTGCTGGTCAGCGAGAACACCACGTCGTACGGCAAAGACCTCGGCGACCTCCGGGCGTTGGAGCGGCTGCTCCCGGAATTGGCCGCCGTCGAGGGTGTCGCGCGAGTGCGGCTCACTTATCTGCAGCCCGCCGAGTTGCGGCCCTCGCTGATCGACGTCATGACTTCCACGCCTGGCGTCGTCCCGTACTTCGACCTGTCGTTTCAGCACGCGAGTCGCTCGGTGTTGCGCCGGATGCGGCGGTTCGGCGACTCCGAGTCGTTCCTCGCTTTGCTCGACGGCATTCGCGAGCGGGTGCCGACGGCAGGGGCGCGGTCGAACGTCATCGTCGGCTTCCACGGCGAGACGCACGACGAGCTGGCCGAGCTCGAGTACTTCCTGCAGCGCGCCCGACTCGACGTCGTCGGCGTCTTCGGCTACTCCGACGAGGACGGCACCCACGCCGCCACCCTCCCCGGCAAGCTCGACCCGGACGACGTGCGCGAGCGCGCCGAGAAGGTCAGCGCGCTCGTCGACGAGTTGCTCGCGCAACGCGCCGAGGAGCGGGTCGGCGAGGTCGTCGAGGTGCTGGTCGACCGGGTCGACGGTCCGGACGCCGAGGGCCGCGCGGCCCACCAGGCGCCCGAGGTAGACGGGATCACGCTGCTGCCCGACTGCGCCACGCGGCCGGGCGAGAACGTGCGGCCGGGTGACGTCGTCCTGGCCTCGATCGTCGGCGCGGACGGCGTCGATCTCGTCGGGGCGCTCGCGTGACCGGCTCACCCGTGAGCGGGTCGGGGCTCGAACGCGTGCCCTCGGTCGACGACGCCGCGCCCGGGCGACCGGCGCAGCCGCACGTCGGCGTCGCGAACCTCGCCAACGGGCTGACCGTCGTCCGGCTGCTCATGGTGCCGCTGTTCGCGGCGTTGCTCGGGTCGGCCGGCAACGAGCACCCCAACCTGCGGCTGACCGCCACCGCCGTGTTCGTGGTGGCGTCGCTGACCGACCGTGTCGACGGCGAGATCGCCCGGCGCCGCGCGATCGTCACCCACTTCGGCAAAATCGCCCACCCCATCGCCGACAAGGCGCTGACCGGCGCCGCGCTGATCGCGCTCTCGGCCATCGGCGACCTCGCGTGGTGGGTCACGTTGGTCATCCTGGCCCGCGAGATCGGCGTCACGCTGCTGCGGTTCTGGGTCATCCGCCATGGCGTCATGGCGGCCAGCCGGGGCGGCAAGGTCAAAACCGTCGTGCAGGCGGTCGCGATCGGGCTTTACCTGTTACCCATCGCGCACTTCTGGGGCAGCGTGCGCTGGTGGTTGATGGGCGTCGCGCTCATCGTCACGCTGGCAACCGGCGTCGACTACGTCGCTCGCGCGGTCCGGCTGCGGCGCGCGCGGCGGCGGCCGTGAAGGCCGAGATCGTCGCGATCGGCACCGAACTGCTGCTCGGCGACGTCGTCAACGGCAACGCCGCGTGGCTGGGAAACGAGCTGGCCGCTATCGGCGTCGACGTCGAGCAAACCACGGTCGTCGGCGACAACCTGGCGCGCATCGCGGCGATCCTGGCCAGCGCGTGCGACCGATCCGACGTCGTCATCACCACCGGCGGGCTTGGGCCGACCCAAGACGACCTCACCCGCGAGGCGCTGGCCCGGTTGACCGGATCGCCGCTCGTGCGCGATCCCGACCTCGAAGCGGCGTTGATCGCCCGTTACGGCGCGGTCGGACGTCCCGACTTCACTCGCAACAACCTGCGCATGGCGGACCGTCCACGTGACGCGGTCGCCATGCCCAACGCCGCGGGCACCGCGCCCGGGTTGCGGATCACGCACGGCGACGTCGTCCTCTACGCGATGCCGGGCGTGCCGGGTGAGATGCGCGCCATCTTCTCGGCGTGGGTCCGCGACGAGTTGGCGGATCGGGCCGGACGCGGCTCGGTCTTGCTGTCGCGGCGACTGCACACCGTGGGCATCTGGGAGTCGGAGGTCGCGCAGCGGCTGGCCGACCTCGACGCCGAGCTCGAGGTGTCCGGCAACCCGACGCTGGCCTACCTCGCCTCGCAGGGCCAGACGCTGGTGCGCGTCACGGCGAAGGCTGCGAACGTGGACGACGCGACCGCGTTGATCGACGCGGTCGACGCCCGTGTGCGCGCCGCGTTGGGCGACGTCGTCTACGGCGTGGACGACGACACGCTGGAGTCCGTGGTGCTGGCCGCGTTGCTCCGGTCCGGCGCGACGGTGGCGACCGCCGAGTCGTTGACCGGCGGGCTCCTCGGGGCGGCGTTGACGAAGGTCGCCGGGTCGTCGGAGGCCTATCGCGGCGGCGTCGTCGCGTACGCGACGGAGGCGAAGCACGGCCTGCTCGACGTCCCGGCGGAGTTGATCGAGCAGCGCGGTGCGGTCGACCCGGACGTCGCGCTCGCGATGGCGCGCGGGTGTCGGGAGCGGTTCGGGGCGACCTACGGCGTCGCGACCACCGGCGTCGCCGGGCCGACCGAGCAGGACGGCAAGCCCGTCGGCGCGGTCTTCGTCGCGCTCGTCGGGCCCCGCGCCGGCGAACACGTCGTCCAAGAACTGCAGCTGCGCGGCGATCGCGACCGGATCCGGCAGGCGACCGTGACCGCGGCCCTCGACATGCTGCGCCGGCTGCTCGGCGGGCTCGATCAGCAGGGCTGACCCCACCCTGGGTCGCCCGGGAAAACCGCTTGCCTCCCGGGGAACACTCGGGTGTGCTTACACCGTTACACCACAGACGACAGATCCGTTGCCCGGATCGTTCGAGTTGGGCGGCTGGCATGCCGATGAGACGGAGTACGGTGGTTCAAAAGCGGGCCAAGGAAGACCCAAGGCACCCCGGATCGCAGGCGAGGAGGACGCGTTGATGCTGTTGCGAAGGCTGCTCGGCGACGCGTTGCGCCGTCAGCGGTTGCGCCAACACCGCACCCTGCGCGACGTTTCGGCCGGTGCCCGAGTCTCGCTTGGCTACCTCTCCGAGGTCGAGCGGGGCCAGAAAGAAGCCTCCTCTGAGCTGCTCGCGTCGATCTGCGACGCGCTCGGCGTCAACCTCTCCACTGTGCTGCGCGAGGTCAGCGACGAGCTCGTCTTGCTCGAGCTCGAGAACGCCGCCGTCGCGCCCGCGCTCGAGTCGCTCGCCGATCGGCAAGCCGGCCTCGCCGCGGGCCGTCAGCACGACGTCGTGGCCGCCGCGTAAGCACGCGGTGCCTCGGTCGCGGCATAAACTGCCGCGGTGGTCGATCCAGCGCCGTCCCGCGGCACCCGCACCCGTGCGGGCAACGCCATGGGCCGCACCCGTGACGCCGCGCTAGCCGGAGCCGTTCGCGCGGTCGCCAAGTACGGCGCGCGCAAAGCCACCATGGGCGATATCGCGATGCTCGCCGGTATCGCGAAAGCCACGCTGTACAACCATTTCCGCACCAAGCCCGAGGTGTACCGGGCCACCGTGGCCGCCGAGGTCGACGCCATCGCGGCCGCTGCTACCGCGCGGTTGGACACCTCAGTTCACGGTCTCGAGGTCGCGCTGGCGGAGGCCGCGCGGTTGGTCGGTGAACATCCCGCCGTCCGGAAAATCGCGAACGGCGAGCCGGAGACGCTCGCCGCGCTCGCGATCATCGGCGACGGCACCGCGTGGAAGGCCGCGCACGATCACGTGGCCGACGCGATCCGCGCGGCCGGTTTCGTCGACGCCTCGGCGAGCGTCGATCTGGTGCTGCGCTATCTCGCGAGCCAGCTCCTCACGCCGTCGGACGACGCCGCTCGCGCGGGCGAGGCTCGGCTTCTCGTTGGGGCGTTGGCGGGGCCATCGCCGGCGCCGAACGATCCGGACCCGTCGTAAGAGATCGCGGATAGCGGTTTTCGACGATGCGCGTGTGCCGGGGCCGGGCGATCAACTAGGTTTCCGTTCGTTGTCCTCGCGAACCTGCACGAACGCGCCGGGCTGGCAATGCGGGCACCAGTACGTCACTCGATCCGCTAGCGCCTCGCCAGCCCATCGTTTGACCGGCGTGCCGCAGCGCAGGCACGGGCGGCCAGCGCGGTCGTAGACCCAGGTGCGGCGACCGGGGCGGTCGTCGCCGGTGGTCAGGTGGCTGTAACGCTCCTTGTTCGCGACGAGCAACCGGTGCAGCAGGTCGACGAGCTTGTCGACGTCGACGTCCTTCGCCGGCGTCCACGGCGAAACCCCTGCCAGGAAGCAACTCTCACACTTGTAGACGTTGCCTGCGCCCGCGAGATTGCGTTGGTCGAGCACCGCCTCGGCGATCGGCCGCTCCGGGTCGCGCGCCAGGTTGCGGGCCGCGACGGCGGCATCCCAGTCGGGCCCGAGCACGTCCGGGCCGAGGTGGCTGACGAGAGTGTCCTCCGCGGTCGTCGCGACGAGGGCGATGTCGTGCAACCGGTAGCCGACGGCGGTGGCGGTCTCGGTGGCGAGGACGACGCGGACGTCGTCGCGGGCCGACCCGACGCGCGCGCCTGCGGGCCGGATGCGCCAGGCGCCGTCCATTCGCAGGTGCGAGTGCAGGGTCAGCGGCGGACCGTCGTCGCCGGCCAGCCTGATCAGCAGATGCTTGCCGCGCGGCACGACGTCGAGCACCTCGCGACCGGCCAACGCGACGGTGGCCAGCGCGGGTGTTCGGAGGTGGGCGTCGACCAACCGCTGGCCGGCGAGCGCCCGGCGTAAGCCCCGCGCGGTGAGCCAGACGGTGTTCCCTTCGGGCACGCCGATCACCGTAACCGGCCGGCGTCCGTCCTGTACGTTGTGCGCCCGCCCGAAGTTCCCGCCCTGGTAGCGTGTGAGGTCGCTTTCCTTCGAATCTGGGGGTTTCCCGACATGAAAACTCGTGCCGTCGCGCGCTCGGCGGCGGTCGGCGTCGTCGCGGCCGCGCTGCTCGTGGCCGGCTGCTCGTCGTCCAAGAAGAACGCCGCCTCGTCCCCGTCGCCGACCATTGCGTCCTCGGTCGGCGCCAGCGCGCCGGCTGAGAACTCCGGCAGCCCCGCGCCGGTCGCCTCGATCTCCGGCGACCCGGCGGCGATCAAGCTCTACCAGCAGGCGATCGCGTCGCTGTCGAGCGTCAAGTCCGTGCACATGAAGGGCGAGGGCTCTGAGGGCACTGACAGCTTCTCCATCGACATGCAGTTCGCCAACGGCAAGGGCGCGACGGGGTCCATCGGGATTTCCGGCGCCACGATGAAGATCGTCGCGGTCGGCGACTCGACCTACATCCAAGCCGACCCCAAGGCGTTCTCCGCGCTTTCCGGCGGGGAGATCCCCGCCGACCAGCTGCAGATGATCGCGGGCAAGTGGCTGAAGTTCAGCAGCGCCGACGCCGCGTCGTCCGACAACCCGCTCGCGGGCTTCGGGTCTGACTTCGGCGATCTCAAGAGCTTCGCGGAGCAGTTCGCGCCGACCGGCTCGATCTCTCTGGAGCCCGGCACCAAGACCATCAACGGCAAGACCGCGGTGGGCATCGTCGACGCCGGCGACAGCGCGGAAGACCAGTCGATCCTGTACGTCGAGAAGGACGGCGACCACCTGCCGTTGCAGATCGTCCCAGGTCCGAAGGCGAGCGCCGGAACGGGCAGCGCGGGCCCGAGCACCGGCACGATCAACTTCATCGACTACAACAAGCCGGTGACGATCACTGAGCCGACCGACGCGATCGACATCTCGCAGCTGATGTCACTGATGGGCGGGCCGAGCGCGGCGCCCAAGAGCTGACCGCCTAAGAACGCAGCCGCAGCCCGCGCGGGGTCGCCCGGAAACCGGCGTCCTCCAGCGCGGCGCCCAGTGGCGACGTGAGCACCGAGCCGCCGTCGGCTCGCTCGACGTCGAGCCGCCCGAGCAGACCATCTCGGACGGCGAGCGCGAGAGCGTCGGCGGCGGCTCGCATTGCCCGCGCGTCGGCTGCGGTTGCGCCGCCCGTGTCGGCTGGGCTGCCCGTGTCGGTGACGTCCCCGAACGACAGCAGTGTTTTGCCGCCGCGCTCGACATAGAGCACGAGCGAGCCATCGACCAGGACGACGAGCGCGCCGGCCTTACGTCCCGGCCGGTGTCCGGCGGCGTCGGTCTCGCGGTCGGGTCGAGGCGGCCGTGCCGGCCAGGACAGCGCCGCGCCGTACGGGTTGGCCGGGTCGGTCGCCGCGAGCACAACCGTGCGGCCGGCGCTCTCACCGGGCTTCGTGTCGGCGGCGCCCGCGGTGTTCCGCAGTCGGTCGACGGCGCCCGGCAGCGCGAACTGCGCCGCGCCCAGCCCCTCGACAAAGTAGCCGCGCCGACAGCGGCCGGCCTCCTCGAACGCGGCGAGCACCCGATACACCGCCGCGAACCCGCCGGCGATGCCCTCGGCCTGCACGGCGCCGCGGGTGACGATGCCGTGGCGGTCGAGCAGCGCCTCCGCGAGCGCGTGGGAGCGGCGGGTGGCGTCGGTGGCGCGTTCGGGTAGCAGGCTCCAACGGCCCGCCACCGTGGGTGGGCCGGCGCGGCCGGGCAGCGGCGTGCGGCCGGGCCGCCCTGGCCGGCGCGCGGTCGGGCGCCGCGCACGCCCGGCGCCCGACCGGACCCGCAGCGCGGCGAGTGAGTCGTTGGTGACCCGGCCCGACCAGACGAGCTCCCACACCGCCTCGGCGACCGCCCGATCGTCGGCGTCGCCAACGCGGTTCGACAGGTCGCGGAAGAACAGCCCGCCGCCGGCCCCGAGGGCGTCGAGCACCGCCGCTTGCACGGCGTCGACCTCGACGTCACCGTCGAGGGCAGGCAGCAGCAGAGGCGCGTTGTCGGCCGGGTAAAGGGCCACCCAGCCGTCGTTTCCGGGCAGCGCGCCGTGGCCCGCCCACAGCACCTCGCCGCTGACGGTTAGCTCGTCGAGCATCGCGGGGGAGTAGTCGGCGACCCGTGACGGCAGCACGATTTGCTCCAGCGCCGACGCCGGGACCAGCGTGCCTTGCAACTGCTCGATCGCGCGCAGCACTCCATCGGGGCCGCGCAGCGGCGCGCCGATTTGTTGCCAGGCCGGCAAAAACCGGCCGAGTGTCGCCGGCCCGACCGGCTCGACGTCCTTGCGCAGCTTCGCCATCGAACGGCGCCGGATCGAGCGCAACACCCCGACGTCGCACCACTCGACGCCTGAGCCGCCGGGCCGGAACTCTCCGCGCGACAGCCGGCCCGCTGCGGCCAGACGTTCGAGCACGTCGGCGACGACCGCGACTCCGAGGCCGAGGCGTTGCGCGAGCGCCGCAGCATGGAAGGGCGCGTGACAGCGGGCGTACCTGCCGACGAGGTCGCCGAGCGGGTCGGCCACGTTCTCGGTGAAGGCCTCCGGAATGCCTACCGGCAAAGCGGTTCCGAGCGCGTCGCGCAGCCGGCCGGCGTCTTCGATCGCGGCCCAGTGCTCCTCCCCGCCGACGCGCACCCGGATCGCCCGCCGCTGCTCTTCAAGGTCGGCGAGCCAGCGTGGAGTGGCCCCGCGCTCGATCGCCTCGTCTGTGGTGAGCGGCCCGATGAGGCGCAACAGATCGGCGACACCCTCGACGTCGCGCGCTTTTCGCTGTGGCGCGAGGTGTTGCAGCTCGCGCTCGACCTCGTCGATCGCGTCGGGGTCGAGGATTTCGCGCAGCTCGGCCTGGCCGAGCAGTTCTCCGAGCAGCGCGGTGTCGAGGGCCAACGCCTGGGCGCGGCGCTCGGCGAGCGGAGCGTCGCCCTCGTAGAGAAACGCCGCGACGTAGCCGAAAAGCAGCGACCGGGCGAACGGTGACGCGGTTGTCGTCTCGACATCGAGAAGCCTGACGCGACGCGCCTCGACGTCGCGCATCAACTCGACCAAGCCAGGGACGTCGAACACATCTTGCAGGCACTCGCGCACGGTCTCGAGCACGATCGGGAACGTGGCGTATTCGCTTGCCACTGCGAGCAATTGGGCGGATCGCTGGCGCTGTTGCCACAAGGGCGTGCGCCGATCCGGACGTCGGCGCGGCAGCAGCAGCGCCCGTGCCGCGCATTCGCGAAAGCGCGAGGCGAACAAAGCCGACCCGCCGACCTCGCGGGTGACCACCTCGTCGACCTCGTCGGAGCCGAGCAGCGCCAACTGGGGCGGCGGCGGTTGGTCGGTGTCGGGGATGCGCAGCACGATCCCGTCGTCGGCGTGCATGGTCGAGACGTCGACGCCGTACCGCTCGCGCAACCGGGCGGCGATCGCGAGCGCCCACGGCGCGTGCACCTGCGCGCCGAACGGGGAGTGGACGACGACCCGCCAGTCGCCCAGTTCGTCGCGGAACCGCTCGACGACGATCGTGCGGTCGTCGGGCAGCTGCCCGGTGGCGTCTTGTTGCTCGGCGAGGTACGACAGCAGGTTGTCGGCCGCCCACTCGTCGAGCCCGGCGCTCGTCAACCGGGAAAGTGCCTGCGGTTTCGGCAACTTCGCGATCTCTCGGGTGAACGCGCCGAGGGCGCGGCCCAACTCCAGCGGCCGGCCGATCGCGTCGCCGTGCCAGAACGGCAGCTTGCCGGGCACGCCGGGCGCGGGTGTGACGAGCACCCGGTCGTGGGTGATATCGGCGATGCGCCACGACGACGAGCCGAGGGTGAACACCTCGCCGACGCGCGACTCGTAGACCATCTCCTCGTCGAGTTCGCCCACACGCGCCGCTTTCTCGCCGCCGGCGAGGAAAACGCCGAACAAGCCGCGGTCGGGGATGGTGCCGCCGCTGGTCACCGCGAGCCGTTGCGCGCCAGGCCGCCCGGTGATGGAGCCGGCGATGCGGTCCCACACCAAGCGCGGTCGCAACTCGGCGAAGTCGTCACTGGGATAGCGGCCGGCGAGCATGTCGAGCACCGCGTCGAAAGCCGACTGCGGCAAACTCGCGTAGGGCGCGGCACGACGGACGAGGGCAAGCGCCCCGTCGACGTCCCAGGGCTCCATCGCCACCATGGAGACGAGTTGTTGGGCGAGGACGTCGAGGGGGTTGCGCGGCACCTTAACGGCCTCGATCGCGCCGGTCCTCATGCGCTCGGTGACGACCGCGGTCTGCACCAAATCGCCGCGGTACTTGGGAAAAACGACGCCGCGCGAGACCGCGCCGACCTGGTGACCCGCGCGGCCGATGCGTTGCAGGCCGCTCGCGACGCTCGGTGGCGACTCGACCTGCACGACGAGGTCGACGGCGCCCATGTCGATGCCGAGCTCGAGGCTGCTCGTCGCCACCACGGCGGGCAGTCGGCCCGACTTCAGCAACTCCTCGGTGATGCTGCGCTGCTCGCGGCTGACGGAGCCGTGGTGCGCCCGCGCGATTTCCGTCTCGCGGCCGCGCTCGAACCCGATCTCGTTGAGCCGGTTGGTGAGCCGCTCGGCAAGCCGGCGGGCGTTCGTGAACACGATGGTCGAGCGGTGTGCGGCGATGAGGTCGAAGATGCGCTCCTCGACGTGCGGCCAGATCGACTTCTTGGGCTGCTCGTCGTCGAGATCGCCGGGCGTGTCGGGCTCCGCCATGTCTTCGACCGGCACGACGACGCTTATCTCGAACGTCTTCGCCGCCGGTGGCTGGACGACGGTCGCGCCGCGCGCTCCCCCCAGGAACCGAGCGACCTCGTCGACCGGCCGCACGGTCGCCGATAGGCCGACGCGCTGCGCGGGCGCCTCGAGTAGCGCGTCGAGCCGCTCCAGCGACAAGGCGAGATGCGCGCCGCGCTTGGTGCCTGCGACCGCGTGCACCTCGTCGACGATCACCGTCTCGACGCCGCGCAGCGACTCACGCGCCTGCGATGTGAGGATCAAGAACAGTGACTCGGGCGTGGTGATCAAGATGTCGGGCGGCTTGGCGGTGAACCGCCGCCGCTCGTCGGCCGGGGTGTCGCCGGAGCGCACCGCGACCTCGATGGCCGGCGCCGGGAGCCCGAGCCGGGTGGCCGCCTGCCGCATGCCGACGAGCGGGGACCGCAGGTTGCGCTCGACGTCGACCGCGAGCGCCTTCAACGGTGAGACATACAGCACACGGCACCGCTTGGCTTTCTCGCCGGGCGTCGGTGTCGAGGCGATCCGGTCAAGCGCCCAGAGGAACGCGGCGAGCGTCTTGCCGGACCCGGTGGGTGCCACGACGAGCGTGTTGTCGCCGCGAGAGATCGTGGCCCACGCCTGCGCTTGCGCCTGGGTCGGCCGGTCGAACGCGCCGCTGAACCAGTCGCGGGTGATCGTTGAGAAGCCCGCCGGAAGAGTCGCGAGCGGCTCGGACGACGTGCTCGCCTCAGGCGCGTCGTCCGACCTCTTCTTCGGCGTCATGCGTCGATTGTGGCGCGCGCCACTGTCAGTCGCCGCCGCGACCGCGCCTCACGTTGCGCGCCGCAACAAATTGGCGTGCGCAGAAGGGATTCGGCGGTTCTTGTCGCGCAGCGATGTGACGGATCTCATCTGGCGCCATGGAGTGCGAGGGCGCAATAGTCGGAAGTGACGAGTTCGGCAGACGACTGATGTGCGCCCTCACGCTCAACGTCTCCGTGATGAAAGCAGTTCTTCCACCCGCTGGAAGGGCACAAGGATCACGTCCACCGGTCGCGGCGGTGGGGGTAGAGGAGGGCGATCGCATGGTTGACGTCGATGAGGTGCTCGATCGTTCGGGCGTGAAGAGCGCGCAGGTTCGCGAGTACGTCCGGTACTGGGCGCAGTTGACCGCGGCCGCGCGCGTCGAGGTCGTCGACTCGGCGGACGACGACCGGCTGATCGCCGAGGCGCTCGAGGCGGGTGAGATCTTCCCCGCCGGCGCTGGCATCTACTACGCCCGCAGTTACATCAAAGACACCGCGCGCTCCGAGGAGCGGACGATCGTCGCGACCGCCAATCCCGACGACAAGGGCGTCTACAACAACTGGCGGCCGTCCGCACAGATGCGTCCGCTGCTCGAGGAGCGCATGCGCGGCGCGTCGGCTGGCAAGACGATGTACGTCATCCCGTACCTGATGGCGCAGCCAGGCTCGCCGCTTGAGGAGTACGCGGCGGGCGTCGAGCTCACCGACTCGCGCACCGTCGTCCTGCACATGATCCGCATGGCGCGCGTCGGGGTCGAACACATCAACAACCTCGCCGACCCCGACGAGTTCGTGCGTGCGGTGCATGTGACCGGCGACCTTGAGAACCTCGGGCAGGGCACGCCCGACGACCAGCGGTACTTCGTGACACTCGCCGACGAGCGCACGATCCTGCACTTCGGCTCGTCGTACGGCGGCAACGCGTTGCTCGGGAAGATCGCGCACGGCTTGCGGCAGGCTTCGTACGACGGTTGGGCGTCAGGGAAGTTCCTCGCCGAGCAGTTCATGCTGCTCGGCATCACCGACAAGCAAACGGGCCGCAAGTACCACGTGTGCGGCGGGTTTCCGAGCGCGTCGGGCAAGACGAACCTCGCGATGACACTCGCGCCAGACGCGCTCGGGGACCGCTACCACGTCGAGTTCTACGGCGACGACATCGCGTGGTTGTGGGTCAACCCGGACGACGGGCGGCTGTACGCCATGAACCCCGAGTTCGGCGTGTTCGGCGTCGCGAAGGACACCAACGAGGCGACGAACCCGACGGCCCTGGACGCGGTCGCGCCTGGGACTAAGACGCTGTTCACCAACGTCGCCTACAACCCGAAGACCCACGAGGTGTGGTGGGAGGGGCGCACGCCGCAACCGCCGTCCGATGTCGACGGCTGGCTCGACTGGACCGGCCGTCCCATCGCCGACCGCTCGGAGGCCGAAAAACTGGAAGCGTGGGCGCATCCGAACAGCCGCTTCACCACGACGCTGGCGAACGTGCCGAACATCGCGCGAGACTTCGACGACCCGCGCGGAGTGCCGATCGACGCGGTGATCTTCGGCGGCCGCACCCGTGACCGCGAGCCGCTGGTCCGGGCGATGCCGGACGTCGCGGAAGGCGTGTACGACGGCCTTACGCTCGGCGCCGAGGCGACCTTCGCGGCAGAAGGTGTGGAGGGCCAGCTGCGCTACGACCCGATGTCGATGCGGCCGTTCATGTCGTATCCGGAGGGGCGCTACGCCGCGCATTGGCTGGCGATCATGGGCGCGGTGCGTGAGAAGCCGATCTTCGCGCACGTCAACTGGTTCCAGCGCGACCCCGCCGACGGGCACTTCCGCTGGCCCGGTTACCGCGAGAACCTGCGCGCGTTGCTGTGGCTGGTGCGATTGAAGAACGGCGAGGTCTCCGGCGTGCCGTCTCCGGTCGGCGTGTTGCCGTCGCGGGAGGAGCTTGAGCTTGAAGGGCTCGAGATCGACCCCGCCGATCTCGATGTGTTGCTGCACATCGACGTCGCGCGGTGGCGGCAGGAGATGGGCTTCCGACAAGCGCATCTCGAGCAGTTCCCTGATCTGCCTGAGGAGATCTGGGAGGCGCATCGGCGGGTGACGAAGGCGCTCGACGACGCCGCCGGCTAACGACCGGAGTTTCGCTGCGTGGACGCGACAGTGAACGGCGCGTAGCCCGGTTGCACGGCCGTGATGCTCAGATCCGAAAACACGAGTTCGATGCGGTGCCCGTTCGCCTCGATAACCGCCGTGTGGAATGGCACTGACAGTTCTTGCGCCCACCGGTCAGCGGACTTGGACGTGTTGAGGAGACGCATGCCCGGATACAGGCTTTGCCACTTCACGCCCCAGACGTATCCGTCTAGGTGTAGTGACCCGGGAGGTTGTTGACGGCGTGGCGGCTTGATGTTGGGAGGACCTCCCGGAGGAGTTGATGTGCCTCGCATTCACGCCGACCGCGGAGGACCTCGATGGCTCACGCTAATGCCCGCACGAACAACTATGCCCGCAGGTTGATGGTCGAGCGCGTCGCCGCCGGTTAGCCGGCGGCGCGGGTGGCCGAGCAGTTGGGGGTGGTGCGCGGCCGACCGTTCGCCGGTGTTCGATCGAGCACATATGCGTTCGCCGAAGCCATCGCGCAAGCCGACATCATTCCCGCCATCCGCGATGTAGTGGGCTCGCCACCGGCGACCCAGCGGCTGCCCGTGCGGTCGGGGCGATCGGGCTGCTCGCTGGTCCGGCATTGGAGCAATTGCTTCGTTCCGCCCTTCGTGCAGCCACCTGCGCGGCGACCACGACGACGTGGCGAACCTCGTGGCGCGGCCGGACCGCATCACCGACGAGATCGGCGACAATGACCCTGAAACCGTGGAACTGCTCGCCCTCGTGCTTACCCAATATGGCACCCATCCGTCATCAACTCATGGCGGAGCCTGTTCGGATCGACGCCGCCACGCAAGTGGGCGCGTGGAGTCGACACGCGCGAGTGCTGCTTGGGCTGATTGCGCGGCGCATCGAGGATCGGCATGGGCCAGGGTGCTGGATGGCCTTGACGGCGCGCCCCATGGCCAGTCACCACGGAGCAGCGGCTACAGCTCACGCTAATCACCATTGGGCAGACTCGATCACATTAGTCGACTACATGATCATTGACCGTTTTCACCTGTTCGGCTCCATCACCGTGTGTGTCTCCGCAGCTACTCTCTGGTCTGGGTTCGTCATTGTGGCGTTTGTAGACCGGAGCGTTCGATGAGGCTTTCGCGTGCACTTGCTGCAGTTACGTCGCTTGCGTTGCTAGCGGCCGGCCTCTTCGGCGCCCGGACCGATAGTCGCGGGCCAAGCGTCAAGCGCGATCGCCGCGACGCCCCAGCCGGCGGCCAGCCCGGCCAAGGGAGGCACGCAGACTTACACGAGGCCGGATCTGACGTCGGCGCACCTGGCAGCGAGGTTGCTGAGGCATCGCATCGAGGTGAGTGGCCTCGAAACCGAGACGACGACGACGTACGCGAACCCCGATGGATCGTTGACGACGGACGCGAGCTCGGCGCCGATCCGCGAGCAGGTCCATGGCGCCTGGCAGCCCGTCGACACCACGTTGGTGCCGGTGCCAGGCGGGTTCGCGCCGAAGGTGTCCGCGCTGCCGGTCGTGTTCTCTGCCGGTCAGGGCACGGCGTTGAACCGGGTCAAGCTTTCGGGCGAGGGTGTGAGTGTCGGCTGGCCGGGGCGATTGCCGGCGCCGACGGTCGAGGGTGACACCGCGACGTATCACGACGTCGAACCGGGCGTGGATTTGGTGCTGACGGCGGGGGTGACGGGTTACGAGTCATCGATCGTGCTCACCCGTCGCCCGTCTGCGGCAGTGTCGTTCTCCTTGCCGATCATCACCTCGGGGCTGGCGGTAACGCAGGATGCGAACGGGTCACTGCGGTACAGCGATTCGAGCGGGCAGGTCGCGTTGGTGTCGAACCAGCCGGTGATGTGGGGCGCGGAGATGGACCCGGCGGCGGCTGAGCCGACGCGCACGGCGGCGGTGCCGAGCACGCTGTCGAAGGGGTTGGCCGGTCTCGCGTTGACGGTGCGTCCGTCAGCGGCCTTTTTGGCGGACCCGTCGGTGGCGTATCCGGTGACGATTGATCCACCCAGTTCGTTGACCAGCGCGCACTACATGTACACGACGTCGCTTTACCGGACGGCGAGCAACTTCGACAACTCCCAAACCGAGAACGGGGTGACCGGCGTCACCCATGTCGGAACCTACGATTCGGGTACTGACACCGACCGGGCGTTCTACCAGTTCTCCACTTCCGCGATCGCGGGCGCTTCGGTGGTGTCCGCGTCGCTGAGTTTCAACGAGATCTGGTCGTATTCGTGCACGCCCGAAGAGGTCGACTTGTATGCCTCGTCGAATTTCACCAGCGCGAACAGCTGGAATAGTCCGCCGGCGACGTACCAGCAGATGGGAAAGCTGAGCGTAGCGAAGGGCTATTCCTCCAGCTGCCCCGCCGGTCTTGCGACGTTTACCGCCGCCAACCCGGGGGTGGACGGGACGACGACGTCGATGGCGCAAACCTGGGCGAACAACGCCGCCGACGGAACCGCGAACCACCAGAAAGCCTCGGTTGAGTTGAAGAGTCCGAACGAGATCAATGACTTGTATTGGAAGAAGTTCGCCGGTAACGGCGCGACGTTGTCGATTCAGTACAACAGCACCCCGTCCGTGGTGGCTGGGCGGTCGACCAGCCCGTGCGGTTTCACTTGCGACGACGGTGGCGACGGACAGCTGGTGAACGTCGCGTCGGCGACTCCGTGGCTGTACGGGCAGGCAAGTGACCCAAATGGTAACCCGGTGACGCTGTCGTTCGAGGTTTGGGCAGGAACCGCGGCCTCACCCACGACCCGGGTGGTGTACGGGTCCAGCGCATCGGTCCCTTCTGGTCAGGAAACGTACTGGCCGGTGACCACAGGGTATCTGTCGAATGGCAGCAACTATGAGTGGCGCGCGCGAGCCTTCAATGGCACGAATTTCGGTCCATGGGGAAGCTGGACGATCTTCACTGTCGACACGACGGCGCCGGCCGCGCCGACCATCAGCTCAACCTTCCCGTCGCTGGGAACCGGCACGAGCGGGAGCTTCACGTGGACGGATTCGTCGACAGATGTGTTCGCCGAATCAGCGTCCTTGGACGGGATCGACTATTCCGACAGCGTTGTCTGGGGAAATTCCGCATCGGACCCCTCCACGTTGGCTGTCACCGGGCTGAGTGGCGGCGGGCATGTGCTCGAGATCGATGTGATTGACGGCGCGGCGAATGTCAATGTCGGGTATTTCTATTTCGCCATCGGTAACGGCACGATCAACAGCCCGGCGGATCAGGCTCGCACGCAACAGTCGGTGGCGCTGACGGCGACCGCGCCGTCGGGGTATGGCTACGCGTGGTATGAGTACCGGGTCGGATCGACGGGCAGCTTCGCCCCGATCTCGCTACCAGGCGGCGGCTCGAGCCCGGTTACGGTGTCAGGCACCGGGGCGGACGTGAACGCGTGGCCAGTGGCGTCGTCGGCGAGTTTGTCGTGGAACATGGCATCAACTGTCGGCGCCGATGGCCTGGTGCAGGTCGAGGCCTGTTTCGGCACCAGCTCGTCGTCGCCGTCGATTTGCACAAGCGCGCACAGTGTGCAGTTGGCCACCCACGCGTTCGCCGAATCCGATGCGACGCAGCAGGTCGGGCCCGGCAGCGTGGCGTTGCTGACCGGCGACTATGCGGTGTCGGCGACGGATGTGAATGTGCCGTCGTATCAGGGTTCGCTGACGCTGGGGCGCACGTTCACGACGCTCAGCCCAACGACTGCCTCCGGGGCGGCCGGTGTGTTCGGCCCGGGCTGGCGGGCGGCGTTCTACGGCCCGAACGCCGGGCACGCCGATGCCACCTTCGTCGACCATTCGGCCAGCGGCTATGTGACGTTGGTGGACCCTGATGGCACCGAGGAGATCTACAACTCCAACGGTAGTACCTATGTGGGTGTCGCCGATACTGCCGCGGACGGGTCGACGATCACGAAGGATTCTTCGACGCAGTACACGTTGACCGAACGCGGCGGCACCCAAACCGTTTACAGCAAGACCAGCGGCGGCGTGTGGGGCACCACCAAGGTGGTGCAGGCCAGCGGCACCCCGGCCGCGACGACAACGACGTACACGCTGGATTCGGTCGGCAGGGTGACCCAGATTCTGGCGCCGGTCCCGGACGGGGTCGACTGCTCGACCGCGCCGACCACCACGGCCGGCTGCCGCACCCTGCAGTTCAGCTACGCCGACACGACCACCGCATCCGGTGAGACCCTCGGCGATTACAGCGGGCAGCTGGCGGGGGTGTCGTTCACCTCATACGACCCGGCGACCTCGGCGATGACGACCGTGCAGGTCGCGGCGTACGCCTACGACGCGGATGGGCGTCTTCGGCAGGCTTGGGATCCGCGGATCAGCCCGCACCTGGTCACCGCTTACACCTACGACACCAACGGACGACTTGCCACGCTCACCCCACCGGGCCTGTCGGCCTGGACGTTGAGCTACGACGGCAGCGGACGACTCGCGAGCGTGCAACACCCTGACCCGTCCGGACCGACCGCGACCCAGACGATCGCCTACGACGTGGCGTGGGACGGCACCGGGCCGGTCGACTTGCGGTCATCGGTCACCTCGGCGTGGGGGCAAAGCAGCGACATCGTCGACACCGCGACCGCGGTGTTCCCAGCCGATCACGTGCCCGCAGGCACCCCGGGCAGCGCTGACTGGCCGTACGCGGCGATCACCTACATGGACGTCAATGGCCGACCGGTGAACACCGCCGCCTACGGCAACGGCGGCTGGCAGATTAGCGCCACCCGCTACGACCCGGTCGGCAACCCGCTGTGGTCGATCAGCCCAGGCAACCTGGCGCAGGCGGCCAGCCCGACCGCGGCGACCGATCCGGCGGTGGCCGCGATGAGCAGCGAAACCCAGCGCGCGAACGCGCTGGCGACCATCAACACCTACAGCAGCGACGGGACCGAGTTGTTGACCACGCTCGGCCCGACGCACCCGATGCAACTCGCGTCGGGGTCGACGATCGACGGCCGCCAACACGTGGTGAACACCTACGATCAAGGCGCGCCCGGCGGCGGCGGCCCGTACCGGCTGGTCACCACCAGCGTGCGGTCGGCGCAGATCGTCAACACCAGCACGGACAACGACGCGGTGACCACCCAAACCGGGTACGCGGCGTTGGTGTCTGGCGATGTGACCGGTTGGGTGCTGCACAAGCCCACCAGCGTCACGACGGTGATGGCTAGTGGCGGGAACCTGGTTGCCAAGACCCGCTACAACGACGCGGGTCAGGTGATCGAGTCACGCGCGCCGATGGCCGGCGTCGACGGGTCCGGGGTCGGTGACGATGCGCACACTACCGACATTACCTACTACACCGCGACCGGGTCCGGTGCGTGCGTCAGCGCACCGCTCGCCGGCTTATTGTGCTCGACCGGGCCGGCCGCGCAACCCAGCACGGGCAAACCGCTGCCGGTGACCACCACCACCTACAACGTCTACGACCAGCCGCTGACGGTGACCCAAACCGCGGGCGGCGTCACTCGCACGGCGACCACCGGCTACGACGCGGCGGGTCGGACGACAAGCTCCGCCGTGGTGGTCGACCCGGCCGGCGCGGACGGCGCCGCGGTGCCGGCGCGCACGTTCAGCTACGACGCCGACACCGGGCTGCCGACCACGACGACCGACAGCAACGCCAAGACGGTGACCACCGGCTACGACGCGCTGGGCCGGACCCACACCTACACCGATTCCACCGGGTCGACGACGACGACCAGCTACGACATCGACGGGCGGCCGAGCACGGTCACCGACCCGAAAGGCACGACCACCTACACCTACGACGGCGGCACCGGTGAGCACCGCGGGTTGGTCACCAGCATCAGCGACTCACTCGCCGGCACGTTCAACGGCAGCTACGACGACGACGGGCAGTTGACCAGCCAGACCTACCCCGGCGGGCTGGTCGCCACCTACTCCTACGACAACGCCGGAGCGTCGACCGAAATCTCCTACACCGAGTCGGGGGTGACCTGGTTGGACTGCACCGCCGCCCGCGACAGCGCGTCGCGGATCGTCGCGAGCAACGACGCGGCAGGCACGACCAGCAGCTACAGCTACGACAACGCCGGCAGACTCACGACCGCGACCGATGACGCGGCGGGCACCTGCACGAGCCGAGCCTACGGTTTCAACGCCGATTCCGACCGCACCAGCGAAACCACGTCCTCGTTCGCGGCGACGGCGGGCGCGTGCACCGGCTCAGGCACCCCGACCACCGTGAATCACAGCTACGACCAGGCGGATCGGATCACCGACACCGGTTACAGCTACGACGATTTCGGCCGCACCCTGACGGTGCCGTCGGCCGACGCTGGCGGCAGCGGCGACGTCACCTTGGGCTACTACGCTAACGACCTGGTCCAACAGATCTCCGGCACGGTCGACGGTCAGGCCTCGAGCAAGGGCTACGGGTTGGATGCGGTCGGCCGGGTGCTCAGCGAGTCCGGTGGGGCGCCGGTGACCCCGGCCACCCCGACGGTTGATCAGAACATCACCGCCACCGATGTGACCGACGGGTCGGGCACGATCAGCACCGACACGTTCAACACCACCCACCCCAATGAGACCCTCGTCGCGTTGGTGGCCGCCGGTGGCGGCACCAGCACGCAGACGGTGAGCGTGACCGGCGCGGGCCTTTCGTGGTCACGAGTGGCGCAAGCCAACAGCCAACGCGGCGACGCCGAAATATGGACCGCGACCACACCGACGGCCCTGTCCGGGGTGAGCGTGACCGCCAGCCAGCAGGTCACGGCGGTGGGGAAGATGACGCTGCAGGTGTTGTCGTTCACCGGCGCGGGCAGCGTGATCGGGCACACCGGCGGCGGGTCGAGTGGCGCGCCAGGGTTGAGTTTCGACGCGGTCGCGGCGAACTCGCTGGTGTTCGGCGCCGGGTTTACCTGGAAGAACGCGGAGACAACCACGGCCAGCGACGGGCAGACTGTGTTGCATGCGGTCAGCGGCGACGGCACGTTCGGCAACACCTGGACCCAGCAGGTCGATGTCGCGACGACGACCGCTGGGCAGGCGGTCGTTTTGAGTGATACTGCGCCGACCGACGAGACCTGGGATCTGGCCGGCGTGGAGGTCACCCCGGCCGCGGACACCGTCGCGGGCACGTTGACGGTGGACCAGAACGTGTTCTCCGCCGATGTCAGCGACGGCTCCGGAACCGCGACCAGTCCGGCGATCTCGACCAGCCAACCCGGTGAACTACTCGTCGCGCTGGTCTCGGCGGGCGGGTTCGCCGCCACTCAGACCCTGACGGTCTCCGGGGGTGGCCTGACCTGGACCCGGCTGCAGCAGGCCAACAGCCAGCGTGGGGACGCCGAGATTTGGACCGCGACCGCGACCACGGCGCTGTCCGGCGTGACCGTGCAGGCCGTTCAAGACCAGCCGGTCGGCAAGATCTCGCTGGAGGTGGTGTCGCTGATCGGAGCCCAGACGGCGGTCGGCT
>JAICLV010000117.1 GCA_025925185.1 Acidothermaceae bacterium | reverse complement strand
GGCTGAGGCGCAGAACGCGCCGGGCTTGTGCTTAGGGGAGTTTGACGTGGGTGGGGGTGAGTTCGTCGAGGGTGCGGACGCCGAGTAGTTGCATGGTGCGGCGGATCTCGTTCTGGAGGATGTCGACGGCTCGGTCGACGCCGCGTTCGCCGCCGGCCATCAGCCCGTAGAGGTAGGCGCGGCCGACCCACACCGCGTCGGCGCCTAGCGCGAGCGCGGCGATGATGTCGGCGCCGCTCATGACGCCGGTGTCGACGTAGACCTGCGCGCGGCCGCTGACCGCGTCGGCCACGTCGGGCAGCAGCCGGAGCGGGACGGGCGCCCGGTCGAGTTGGCGGCCGCCGTGGTTGGACACCACGATGGCGTCGGCGCCGGCGTCGACGACGCGGCGGGCGTCGTCGAGGGTTTGGATGCCTTTGATGACGAGCGGGCCGTCCCAGCATGAGCGCACCCACTCCAGGTCGGCGATGGTCATCGTCGGGTCGAACAGCGAGTTCATCAACTCGGCGACGGTGCCTTCCCAGGCGTTCAACGACGCGAAGGTCAGGGGTGGGGTGGTGAGCAGGTTGGCCCACCACACGGGGTGGGTCGCGCCGTCCAGGATCGTCTTGACCGTGAGGGCGGGCGGGATCGCGAAGCCGTTGCGCAGGTCGCGCAGCCGCGCGCCGGCGACCGGCGCGTCGACGGTCAGGATCAAAGCGTCGTAGCCGGCGGCGGCCGCCCGCTTCATCAGGTCCTCGCCGGCGGCGCGGTCGCGCCACACGTACAGCTGGAACCACTTGCGGGCGGCGGGCGCCGCGGCGGCGACGTCCTCGATCGAGGTGGTGCCCAGGGTGGACAGCGCGTAGGGGATGTCGCGGCGGGCGGCGACCCGGGCGACCGCGCGCTCGCCCTCGTGCTGCATCATCCGGGTGAAACCGGTCGGGGCGAACGCGAACGGCAGCGCCGCGGCCTTGCCGAGCATCGGCGTCGAGGTGTCGAGGTCGGCGACGTCTCGCAGGACCTGCGGGTGGAACTCCAGGTCGTGGAACAGCTGTCGGGCCCGGCGCAGGCTGATCTCGCCCTCGGCGGCGCCGTCGGTGTAGTCGAAGACCGAGCGCGGCGTCCGCCGCCGGGCGAGCGCCCGCAGGTCCGCGATCGTCAACGCCTTGGCCAGGCGTCGCCTCGTCGGGTTGATCTCGACCGGCTTGATCCGCAGCAGCGGCTTCAGCTCACCCCACCTCGGCAACTGACGCTGGTTCATGCCGTGAGTTTGCCACGGTCCGCAATCCGCGTTGAAAGGTTACGGCGGGCAGTGGCTAGCTAGTCGAACACATGTTCGACTAGGCTGCGCCGATGGCGCCCGAGCCGAGCATCCTGCACGCCGACCTCGACGCCTTCTACGCGTCGGTCGAGCAGTTGCTCGACCCCTCATTGCTGGGCCATCCGATCGCCGTCGGCGGTGGCGTCGTGCTCGCGGCCTCGTACGAGGCCAAGCGGCTCGGCGTCAGCGGTGGGATGTCGGGTCGACGCGCCCGCGAGCTGTGCCCAGACTTGCGCTTCGTCGGCGGGCACTTCTCCGAGTACCAGCGCCTCGGCGACAAGGTTATCGACATCCTGCGCGACTTCACCCCGATCGTCGAACGCATTTCCATCGACGAGGCTTTCCTCGATGTCACCGGCGCCCTCAAGCTTTTCGGCTCGTCGATCGGCATCGCCGCCACCATCAGGCGTCGGGTGCGCGCCGAGGTCGGGCTGCCCATCTCCGTCGGTGTCGCCGGCACCAAGCACCTCGCCAAAATCGCTTCGCAGGTCGCGAAACCCGACGGTCTCGTGGTCGTGCCGATTGGCAAGGAGCGCGAGTTCCTCGACCCGCTGCCGGTGGCGCTCATTTGGGGCGTCGGCCCGAAGACACAAGCGAAGCTCGCAGAACGCGGCATCCGCACCATTGGCGAGCTCGCTGCCACTCCAGGGTGGTCGCTGAAGCACCTGCTCGGCAACGCCGTAGGCGACAAGCTTTCCTCGTTGGCCAGCAACATCGACCCCCGTGGCGTTGAGTCCGGACGACGCGCCTCCTCCGTCGGCGCACAAGCGGCGCTCGGGAAGAAAACCGTTACACCGCAGCTACTCCAGACCACGCTCGGCTACCTCGCGGATCGCGTAGCGGGGCGGTTGCGCGCGGCGGGGCGGGCCGGCCGCACGATCACCGTGCGGGTGCGGTTCGCCGACATGCGGTCGGTGACCCGCTCGATCACCTTGTCAGGCGGGATCTCCGCGACGTCCACACTCAACGAAGTGGCGGTCGACCTCGCCCGCGCCGCGCTCGCCGATCACCCAGACGAGAAGAGTGTCAGCCTGCTCGCGGTCTCGGTCTCGCAATTGACCGACCAATCGACCCTGCAGCTCGAACTCGCGCTCGGCTTGGGCGACGACTCACGCCGTCCGGGATCGACGAAGGGCGCGCTGCGCTGGGTCGCCGACCGATCGGCCGACACGGTGCGACTTCGGTTCGGCCGCGACGCCATCGGCTACGCGTCTGTCTTCTTCTCGGACGTCGGCCACGTCCCCGACGAGTTCCGCGAACTCGCCGAAGGTCAGGGCTTGCGCCCGGTGCCGCAAGACCCGGGTCGAAGCACCGCATCATGACCGTCGACCGACGTGCCAAACGTCGACGCCTCCCACGTGACTTGGTCGGCCGGCGGCGTGGCCACCCACGACACGAGCACCAACGCGACCCCCGCGAGCACCGCACCAGCGGCCAGCACCTGACGAGTGGCGAACCTGCGCACGGCGTCGTCGGTCAACCGGGCCAACCAGAACGCGACGAGCAGGTCGAGCAAGAGACCGAACCGCTGGGGCACGATGCTCGACACGACGGGGAGCGCGAGCAGCGGTGCGAAGAGATGCGAAAGCCCGGTCCAAAATGCGCCGTGCGCGCCAGAACCCAAGGCCAGCAAGGAAATGAGAACACCAGAGAGCAGACCGATCCACGCGCTGACGATGAGCAGGGCGAGCGCGGGGAGGCCGACGTAGACGGCGTCTTCGAACGGATTGGAGCCGCGCGCGATCAGGTGTTGCGTCTGAGCCGACGGCGGCCGCCGTTGCCGCGCCGCGCATGACTGCGTTCGATGGAAGGTGTCGCGTGGACGGCGCACAGACCAGCGTGACGACCAGCAAGACCACGGGGCCGACCAGCAGGAGCAGCAGCACCTCCTCGGAGAGCAACGCCTGCGCCGCGACCCACTAACCCAAGCAAGATTGCCGGACGACGTTGCCGCTGATCAGGCACTACGCGCGCGACAGCGGAGCGGACCAGCGGCCGTAGCCGCTTGTGACTATGTGATCCCGTCACTGCGGGCGGAAATCCCACGCCGTGTGTGGTGAAGCCTCACGGCCGAAAGTCCTACGCCGAACAGGGCTTCGTTATCCGTCTGACTACTGGAGTCCTCGTTGTTGAAGTTAGCCACCGGCCGATGGCTCGGCCGCAGCGTCGCGATGCTGGCAACGCTCGTGACCGCCGCCAGCGTCCTCTCGCTCGGCTCTGTCGCGAACGCGGCGACGAGCGTTCCGCTCACGAAAGACGTCACGGTCGCGGCGCCGCCAAGCTCGACGTTCAGCAGCGCCACCTCGGGTGACGGCTGGGACGTCCAGTTCTACGGTGCCCGCATCTACAACGTCTTCCACCACAACTCGGGCGCGTATCAGATCGACTGTCACGAGCAAAGCGACGGCAGCCACTGCGCGGACGGCGCAGCGTGGCCAAAGACGATCACCGACGGGGGCGGCGGTGGGTATGGCACCCCCGGTCACTCGACCGGATGGGTCGACACCACCACGGGCGACTTCTACGGCTGGACGACGCGAGCCTCCGACAACACCGGCGGCGTCATCTGCGTCGACCTCGCGTCAACCGACGCCAACCCGTTCTGTGGCTTCACGCCGCTGACGGGCGCCGGCGCGGCCGCGATGCCGATGGGCTCTGGTGTCGACGGCGGCGCGCTCGTCGGCGGCAAGATGTACGCCGTCAACGCCGCCGGCAGCGGCAGTCCGTTGGACGGCGCGTTGCTGTGCTTCGACACGCAGACCAAGGCGCCTTGTGACGGCCAGCCGTTCAAGCAACCAGACCTGTCCGCGATCGGCAGCTCGGTGTTCGACTGGGCGGCGGTTGCTGACGGAAAGGTCTTCACCTCGACCGACAGCGGCAAGCTCGACTGCTTCGACCCGGCGAGCGGCAGCGTCTGCTCCGGCAGCTGGCCGGTTCTCGCCCCCAACAGCCAGGCCAAGCCCTTCCCGATGCTCGACGCGAGCGGGTCTCACGTTGGTGTCTGCATTCCCCAGCCGAACGTCGTCCCCTGCTGGAACTTCGACGGGTCGCAGGCGGTCACGCCGGCCGCGTTGCAGTCGGCGATTGCCAATGGCGGGAGCTGGGAGAGCACGACAACCATCGCGACCCGCGTTCTCGTCGCGGGCGGCAACAGCGTCGTCTACTGCTACGACTTCGCGACCGGGTCGCAGTGCGCGAACTTCCCCAAGAGCATGGTCGGTTCGAGCTTGCTGTACACCGTGAACCCCGACCCCAACCGCTACGGCTGCATCTGGACCAACGCCGACGGCGGCACGTCACAGATTCAGAACTTCGACGCGTTCACCGGACAGTCAGGCTGCAGTGGCACCACCCGGGTCGCCGCAACGGTTCTCATCCCCAACGCGGCGTGTGCGGCGCTGTCGTGGTCGAGCATGCAGATCGTCGACCCGGCGCCAGCCGGCTACACCAGCGCGACGGTCGACGTCACCGACAACTCAGGCAACGCGATCGCAAGCGGCCTCGCTGTCGACGGCAGCGGGTCGGTCGACCTGTCGGCACTCGATCCCGGCGTGATGCCCATCTTCGGCATCTCGTTCGACACACCGACGTTCAGCGCGTCCGGCATCGAGCTCCGCTTCACCTGGGAGTCGCCGGACGACATCGCGTGCACGGCTGACGCACCTGGAGCTCCGACCGCCGCGACCGCCGGCCCGACGGGCGACCGCGAGGTGCCCGTGAGCTGGACGCCCCCGGCGTCCGACGGCGGCGCGCCCATCACCCGGTACACCGTGACCGCCGCCCCTGGCGGCGCGAGCTGCACGGCGGCCGCGACCGACACGAGCTGCACGGTCACCGGTCTCACCAATGCCAGCACGTACGCGTTCCGCGTGACCGCGACCAACGCCGCCGGCACGAGCGCCCCGTCGTCGCCCACGACCGCGACGACGTTGGCGGCGGGCGAGCCGGACCCGCCGGCTGCGCCGTCGGTCACGCCGGGTAGCGAAACTGTCGACGTCTCGTGGTTGCCGCCGGCCGACGGTGGTTCACCGATCACCGGCTACACCGTCACTGCCGCGCCGGACGGCGCGACCTGCACCGCCACGCCGCCGGCGACGAGCTGCGCGGTCCCTGGCCTCACGAACGGCACCGGCTACACGTTCACGGTGACGGCGACGAATGCCAACGGCACCAGCGTTTCCTCGAACATTTCGCGTGAGGCCACGCCGGGCGATCCGCCGTCCAAGCCGGCCGCGCCCACCGCGACAGCGGGCAACGGCGCGGCGACCGTGAGCTGGACCGCGCCCGACCCCGGCACGTCGCCGATCCTGTCGTACCGCGTTGTCGCGGCGCCAGGTGGCGCGGTGTGCGTCGCGACGGCGCCGGCGACTTCCTGCACCGTCAGCGGTCTGACCAACGGCATGGCGTACACCTTCACCGTCACCGCGTCCAACGCGAGCGGCACCAGCGCCGCGTCCGACGCGTCGGGTTCTGTCACCCCTGCGGCGACCAGCGCCGACCTCGCGATCAGCATGAGCGCGCCGTCGTCGGTGTACATCAATTCCACGGTCACGTACGCGATCACCGTTTCCAACAACGGTCCGGACGCCGCGAATGCCGTCGTGGTCACCGACGTGCTGCCCGTGAGCGGCCGCGATTTCACCACGACCTCAGCGGGTTGCGTGATCGCGACCTCGACGCTGACGTGCAATGTGGCGACCTTGGCGTCGAGCGCGAGCGCGACGTTCAAGGTGTCGGTCGTGGCGACCGGTGACTTGTCGAACGTCGCGTCGGTCACCAGCTCGACCAACGACCCGGACGTCGCGAACAACACGTCGTCGACCGTGAAGACGAACGCGACGGCGCGTCCGACGTTGCCGACGCCTCCGGCGGACAGCACCGATTCGCAGTCGAAGGAGAGCACCGACGCAAGTGGCACGGTGACGGCGACAACCGGTCCGCTGACGGTTGGTGGCAAGGGTCCCGGCGGCCTCACGATCGCGACGTTGGGCGGCTCTCCGTCTGGCACGCCAGCACGGGATGAGACTCCGGCGCTGAACGGCCCGTCGTTTGGTGGCTTCTACAACGTGCAGCTCGAGCTGGGCTCTGGCTTCACGTCGACCACGCTGAGGTTGCACGGCACCCCTTCGTCCTCGCTCTTCTGGTGGGACGGCACGTCGTGGCAGAAAGTGCCTGGTGTCACGAGGGATTCGAAGACCGGCGACTTGTCGGTCACGATTGACGCCACCACGACGCCGAGCATCGGCGACCTGTCGAACGCCAACCTCGCCGGTGGCGCCACTCCGGTGACCCGCCTCGGTGGGGCCGACCGCACCGAGACCGCCGTGATGGTGTCGCATGCCGACTACCCGGCGCGCGGCTCGGCGTCCGCTGTGGTGATCGCGCGTGACGACGTTTTCGCCGACGCGCTCACCGGTGGCCCGCTGGCCGCGGCGAAGAACGGCCCGGTGCTGCTCACGGGGTCGACGATCCTGTCGACGAGCGTGCGTGACGAGATCCGTCGCGTGCTCCCCGCAGGCGGGACTGTCTACCTGCTCGGGAACTCGGCAGCGATCAGCGATGGAGTGTCGGGCGCGATCTCGGCGCTCGGCTTCAAGGTCCAGCGCATCGGCGGGGCCGACCGCTACGCAACGGCGGTCGCGATCGCGAACGCGTTGGGCAACCCGAGCACGGTCTTCGAGGCGTCCGGTGTCAGTTTCGCCGACGCGCTGTCGGCCGGCCCTGCGGCGATCGCCAACCACGGCGCGGTCTTGCTGACAGGTAACGGAATTCAGGCTGGTGCCACGAGCAGCTACCTGGCCGCGCACACCGGGGCGGCGCGGTTCGCGGTCGGTGGTCACGCCGGCAGTGCCGATGGGAAGGCGACCGCGTTGGTCGGCGCCGACCGGTACGCGACGGCGGCGTTGGTGGCGGCGAAGTTCTTCACCAAGCCGTCGGTCACCGGAGTTGCGACAGGCGAGAACTTCGCTGACTCGATGGTCGCGGTGCCCAGCCTCGGCAAGCGCAACGCGCCGCTGCTGTTGGTGCCGTCGGACGGCGCGATGCCGTCGTCGGTGGCCAGTTACCTGCAAGCGCACTCCGCGACGATCACCTCGGCGACCACGTTCGGTGGTGTGAAGGCGGTCTCCGACAACGTGCTGAAGCAGGTGCAGCAAGCCACGCCGTAGGAGAT
>JAICLV010000165.1 GCA_025925185.1 Acidothermaceae bacterium | reverse complement strand
GGATTGCGAACCGCGTTGACCATCCGTCTTGTCATCGCGTCCGATGGCATCCTCAACTTCGAATGCACGCTCGCGACCACGACGTCGAGTTCAGCGAGCAATTTCGGATCTTGGTCCAACGACCCATCGTCGAGAATGTCGCACTCGATGCCGGCGAGAATCCGAAACGGCGCGAGCCGCTCGTTCAGCTCCGCGACGACTCGCAGCTGCTCCCGCAGTCGCTCCGCTGACAATCCGCGCGCGACGGTCAACCGGGGCGAGTGATCGGTCAACGCGATGTAGTCGTGCGCCCCGCTGTCGAGATCCCGCGCCGCGACCGCCATCTCCTCGATCGGGCTGCCGCCGTCGCTCCAATCGGAATGGGTGTGCAGGTCGCCACGCAGCGCTGCGCGCAGTTCGGCGCCTCCTTCCGCGACCGGCTCGACCGCCTCCACCGAAAGCTTCTGCAAATACGACGGCTCCTGCCCGGCCAGCACCTCCGTCACGACACCCGCCGTCACCTTGCCGATGCCAGGCAACTCCGTCAGCGTGCCGCGCTGCGCGCGTCGTCCGATGTCTTCTGGCGTCAGCTTTTCGAGAGCGGCCGCGGCGCCGCGAAACGCGCGCACGCGATAGGTCGGTTCGTGCGCCCGTTCCAGCAAGAACGCGATGCGGCGCAGCGCCCGGATCGGGTCAGGCTGGGTCATGCGCCGCCGGGCACCAGCTCGGCGGCTGACGATCCGAAGACCAGCACGGCCGCCGAAAAACCGTGCAGGTGGTTACGGCCGCCGACCGGCCCGATCTCGCCGGCCGCGAAAAACCCCGCCACACCCGACGTCGAAAGCCCTTGCCGCATCGCCAAGACGTCGTGGTCGGCGGAGGTGAACAGGTTGGTTCCCCTGCCGTTGCAGGAGAACAGCAAGGCGCCCTCGACGTCGGTGAACTTGCGACGCACCTCAAGCAGCATCGAACGCAGGTCGTCGTCGGCGGACGCGGCATCGCGCACCTGGAAGCGAATCGTCCGGCCGACGGGGACGCAGTCGCCGACCGCGATCGCACCGCGCGCCTGATCGAGGCCGAGGATGCCGCGCACGATGTAGTCCCCGCGGTCGTGCTCGTCGAGGTACTCGTTGATGGTGATGCCGACGTTCAGGCCGGTGGTGGCGAGCGCCTGGTCGGTCGCGGACAGCACGCTCATGATTTCCTGCAGCTTTTGCACCGCGGGCACTCCGGCCAACTCAAGCAGCAGATTGCCGTCTGACGCGGTGACCGTCATCGGCGGGCCGACCGGCCGACAACCCTGGCTCACCATCGCCTGCGCGCCGACCGGCCCGCCGAGCACGACCCCGACCGCACCTCGTTCGACGATCCGCTGGTCAAGCAGCAACCGGGTCGAGCCGGGTCCGCGAGAGCCGGTCGCCATGCCTCCGACCAAGGGCAGCCCGAGCGCGTCGTTGGTCTGCTCGACGAAACCGTCGGCGGGAAAGGAGTACGGGTCGGCGAGCAACACCGCGACCTCGTCGGCGTCCTCGCTTTCGGGCAGGCCGAGGATCGCCATGCCCTGCGGGGTACGAATCACCTCAAGGTGGAACGCGCGCACCCGAACGCCCGGCAACACCGCCGCCCAGACGCTGACCGCGCTCGCGGACTCAATGCCCTGCGCGGCACCGATGACGCCGCTCGCGCTGCAGCCGATGACGGTTCGGGCCCGCAAGACCGACGACGCACGCGACAGCGCCGCGCCAAGCTGGTCGGGGTCGGCGCCGCTGACGAACACGCAGGCCAAGTCGGGGTTGAGGGAGCCGAGCGGTCGGCGGGCCTGCAGGGCAGCCGACTCCGCGGCCTGGACGAGATCAGCGTCGACGGCAAGTCCGTCCCCGAAGCGTGGCACGGCGACAGTTTCGCAGCCGAGCCAACCGCTGTCACGCCGCCGTCAGGGTGGGCCCCCGCCCGGCGCCGTTGCGGGTTGATCACGTTCAGGGGGCTGGCGGGTCCGAAGGCGCCTCCACAGACCCATCCTCGGACGAGTTCAGGCGCCCAGGGCCCGGGCGTCGCGACGAAAACCACCGCCGCACCGAGCACGGCCCCGACGTAAGGTCGAAAGCGTGCACATGACACCTGAGGCAGCTCCCCAATCCCGGCCGACCATCGCGACACTGCGCGCATTGCGCGAGTCGGGCCATCAGCACAAGCCGGTCAAGACCGAGGTGCGCGACAACCTGCTCCGCCGACTGCGGGCCGGCGAACCGCGGTTCCCCGGCATCGTCGGCTTCGACGAGACGGTGCTGCCGCACGTCGAGCGAGCGTTGCTCGCTGGCCACGACTTCGTGCTCTTGGGCGAGCGCGGTCAGGGCAAAACGCGGCTGATCCGCACGATCGCGGGCCTGCTCGACGAGTGGACCCCTGTCATCGACGGCTGCGAGATCAACGACCATCCGTACGCGCCGGTCTGCGCCCGCTGCCGCAACCTGGCCGCCGAACTCGGCGACGACCTGCCCGTCGATTGGAAGCATCGCGACGACCGTTACGGCGAGAAGCTCGCGACCCCCGACACCAGCGTCGGCGACCTGATCGGCGACGTCGACCCCATCAAGGTGGCCGAGGGTCGCACACTCGGCGATCCCGAGACCGTGCACTACGGTCTGGTGCCGCGCTTCAACCGCGGCATTTTCTCGGTCAACGAATTACCGGATCTCGCCGAGCGCATCCAGGTCGCGTTGCTCAACGTGCTCGAGGAGCGCGACGTGCAGATCCGCGGCTACGCGCTGCGGCTCCCGCTCGACGTCCTGCTTATCGCGAGCGCCAACCCCGAGGACTACACCAACCGCGGCCGCATCATCACGCCGTTGAAGGACCGCTTCGGCGCCGAGGTGAAAACGCACTACCCGCTAAGACTTTCCGACGAGGTCGGGCTCATCACCCAAGAGGCCGTGCTCGCCGCCACCGTGCCCACGCACCTGGTCGAGGTGGTGGCCCGCTTCACGCGGCTGGTGCGGGAGTCGACGTCGGTCGACCAGCGTTCGGGCGTCTCGGCTCGATTCGCAATCGCGGCCGCCGAGACGGTGGCGGCGTCCGCACTACGTCGTGGCGCCATCACGAACGAGCCGGACGCCGTGGCGCGCGTTTGCGACCTGCCGTCGATCGTGGACTCCCTTCAGGGCAAGGTGGAATTCGAGGTCAGCGAGGAGGGGCGGGAGCGCGACGTCCTGGCGCACCTGCTTCGCCGGGCGACTGCGGAGACGTTCCGCGCAAAGCTCGGAACCGCCGATTTGTCAGGCCTGCTCGGACATTTCGAGGAAGGCGAGACGGTCGAGACCGGCGAACTCGTCCCCGCCGCGGAGCTGTTGAAGCGCGTCGGGCCCGTGCAAGGCCTGGCGAAAGTCATGGAGCGGCTTGGCGTCGACGGTGGCGAGGACCCTGGCCAAGCCGCGGCCGCCGTCGAATTCGCGTTGGAAGGCTTGTACTTGACCCGTCGGCTCAGCAAGGACGAAGTGCCTGGCCGCACCGTCTACGGCGGCTGATCCGATGAGCTCGCCTGCCTACCGATACGGGCCATGGCACGACGGACCAGACCCACTGGCCCCGCCGTACGACATCGCGCGCGCCCTCGACGAGCTGGGTGACTCTGTCTTGGACGGCGCGAACACCTCCGACGCGCTGCGCGAGTTGCTGCACCGCGGTGCCCCGGGGCTGCGCGGAATCGACGACCTCATGCGCCGGGTGCGCGAGCAACGGCGCGCGCTGCGGGAGAAAGGTCGTCTCGACGGCACGCTAGATGAGGCGCGCGCGCTACTCGACAAGGCCGTCGGTCAGGAACGCGCGGCGCTGTTCCCCGACCCGAGCGACGACGCGCGGCTGCGGGAGTCCGAACTCGACACGCTGCCGTCCGATCCTGCCCGCGCGATCCGCGCGCTGTCCGACTACGAGTGGAAATCCCCCGACGCGCGGGCCACCTATGAGCAGTTGAAGGACCTGCTGCGCCAAGAGTTGCTCGACAGCCAGTTCCGCGGCATGAAGAACGCGATGCAGCAGTTGCAAAATGACTCACCCGACGCGACCGCGGCGATGCAGTCGGTCAAAGACATGCTCGCTGACCTCAACGAGATGCTTGCCTCCGACTCGCGCGGCGAGCACACCCAAGCGCAGTTCGACGAGTTCATGGCCAAGCACGGCCAGTTCTTCCCTGACAACCCGGAAAACCTCGACGAACTCGTCGACTCCCTCGCGCGGCGCGCGGCTGCCATGCAACGCACGTTGGCGTCGATGACGGCCGAGCAGCGAGACGAACTCGCCGCGCTAATGGCGGGCGCCATGGAGGACATGGGCCTGGCCTCGGAAATGGCGCGG
The DNA here is from genome assembly GCA_025925185.1 of Acidothermaceae bacterium. Next base: position 613 of record JAICLV010000165.1, on the reverse strand, counting down.
TTGAACGACGCGCTGCGACAGCGCCGTCCAGACCTCGACTGGAGCAGCCGCGCCCGCATGCGCGGTGAGCAGCCGCTCGGCATGTCCGACGCGACGTCCGCTCTTGAAGCACTGGCCGACATCGAGGAGCTGGAGTCGACCCTCGCACAGGAGTATCCCGGCGCGACGCTCGACGACGTCGACGAGGAAGCGGTACGCCGCGCACTGGGCAGGCAGGCCGTCGACGACCTGCGGCAGCTGCGCAGCATCGAGCGCGAACTCGAGCGTCAGGGGTACATGCGACGCGAGAACGGCAAGCTTGAGCTGACACCGAAGGCGGTCCGCCGGCTCGGCGCCACTGCGTTGCGCCGCGTTTTCGCCTCGCTGTCATCGGCCACCCGCGGCGACCACGACGTCGCCGACGCCGGCGCGGCGGGTGAGCTGACCGGCGGCTCGCGGCAATGGCAGTTTGGTGACGAGCAGCCGCTCGACGTCGTCCGCACCGTGCAAAACGCGATTCTGCGTGGCGGTCCGTCGCGCGACGGCGTGCGGCTTCATGTCGATGACTTCGAGGTCGTCGAGACCGAGCGCCAAACGTCGGCCGCGGTCTGCCTGCTCGTCGACCTCTCGTGGT
>JAICLV010000031.1 GCA_025925185.1 Acidothermaceae bacterium | reverse complement strand
CTGAGCGGCGCGCCGGCGCGCACCAACTCGCCCAGCTGCTCCTCCGCCGACCGGCCGCCCGTGAAGGCCCGGTCGACCCGCATCGCCACCTGCCGGTAGTGCTCTTTGTTCGACCGCCGTCTCGACTGCCGACGAAGCATCTCCATCACCCTCATTCTCACAACCACGATTGTAGAAAAGGATCGCGTCGGGCCGCTATGGCCAAGATCACAGTGGCGGAAAGTAAACACTAGCCTCATTGTGTAAACAGAGTTAGGGTCGGAGTCGGTTGCAGATAAGGTTCGGAGAGCTGTCGATGAGTGAGTGGCGCGAGAGGGCGGCTTGCCGCGACGTCGACCCAGAGTTGTTCTTCCCCATCGGGCATGGTCCGGCGGCCGAGGCCCAGATCGCTGAAGCGAAGGCGGTCTGCGCTCGATGCCCCGTCGTCCAGGAATGCCTCGCGTGGGCATTGGAGACCGGCCAGGACGCCGGAGTCTGGGGCGGGCTGACCGAGGACGAGCGGCGGGAGTTGCGCCGCCACATGCTCGAGCTAGACAGCGACGACCTCGAAGGCCGCGCCGAACACGCAGCCAAGACGGGCGCCGGTCGCGCGGGCGACTGACTCCAAGAACTCCTCCGGATCCGCGAGCGGGTTCTCGCCCAGCGCCGCGAGGTAGGCGGCGTGCGCACGCAACGACGCGACGCCCTTGTCGAAGTGCTCGCTGATGTCGACGCCGTGGGTGACGGCGTCGCCGCCGGCCGACAGCACGTGCCGCACCTGCCACGGTGGCAAGCCGTCGTCGAGCAGCTCGCGAAAGACCCAGCGGTTGCCCGCGTCGCGCGCGCCGTCGATGACCGCGCGTCCGACCGCGACGTGGTCGGCTTGGTTAGGTCGCCCGGGCGCCCAGAAGTCGCGGTGGTTGATGATGACGACGACATCGGGTTTGCGCCGGCGGATCGCCCGCGCGACGTCGCGGCGCAGCGGCAGCCCGTACTCGATGACACCGTCGGGGTAGCCCAGGAATTCGACGTCCTCGACACCGACGATCGACGCGGCGGCGCGCTGTTCCGCCTCGCGAAGCGGGCCGGCTTCTTCGGGCGGCAACGAGTCGATGCCCGCTTCGCCGCGGGTGGCGAGGCAGTAGCCGACCTGCTTGCCGAGCGACGTCCAGCGCGCGACGGCACCGGCGACGCCGTACTCGACGTCGTCGGGGTGCGCGACGATCGCGAGCGCGCTCGACCAGGAGTCGTCGTAGCGTTCGAGCGCGGGCTGTGTCGGCTCGGTCACGGGAGCGACGGCAACGCCTGGTGCGTCGAGACCGCGAGCCGGTTCCAGACGTTGATCGTCGCGATGGCCATCAGCAGGTGGACGATCTCCTTGTCGTCGAACGCCGCGCTGACGCGCGACCACACGTCGTCCGGCACACCGTCTTGCGAGATCAACGTGACCGCCTCGGTCAACGCGAATGCGGCCTGCTCACGTTCGCTGAACAATTGCGGCGCCTCGCGCCAAGCGCTGAGCACGTCGAGGCGGCGCTGGTCCTCACCCTCGGCGCGGGCGTCGCGATTGTGCATGTCGAGGCAGAACGCGCAGCCGTTCAGCTGTGACGCGCGGATCTTGACCAGCTCGTAGAGCTGGTTGTCGATGCCGCTGGACCGCACGTACTTCTCCATGCTGAGCACCGCCTGGGTGGCGGCTGGATCTAGGTCGTGCACCGACAGACGCTCATGAGATGTGGACATGAAGACCTCCTTGCCTTTGTCTTATCGTGCCACGACGAAGATGTGGAACCTCCAGGGCCAGATGCCGGCGCGGGCGCGCGACTCGACGCGGTAGCCGTCGCGACTCGCCCACAGCGGGATCTCCATCGGCGCGAACACGTCGCGGCTCCAGATCTCCAGCTTGCTTCCCGGTTGCAGCTCGCTCATGCGCTGGGCGGCCCGGATCAAGCCGACGGCGCACGGCGTGCGCCGGTTGTCGAGGACGCCGGCTTTCGCGCTCACCGTGACGAGACCGGCTCGTCGGCTTGATCGGCCTGATCGGCCTGATCGGCCTGATCGGCGCTGCGCAGGTCGTCGACGTTGCACACGCCGCGCACCGGCGAGCACTGCCGAAACAGCGGGCAGGCGATGAAGACGACCACCAACGCGACGATGACGCCGACCTTCACCAGGATCAGCGCGCCGGGGTAATGCAGCCACCAGCTGCCCGGCAGCCCACGGTAGACGTCGGCCATCGCCAAGCCGGTGCCGATGATGGTGGGCAGCGCCACCCGCACCACCCAGCGGAATCGATCGAGCTGGCGGGCACCGGCGAGCACGGCGTCGATGGTCGGATTGGCCCGGCCGGCGGGCATGGCGACCGCGATGTTCCACAACGCGCCGCCGAGCCACAACGCGAACGCCGACAGGTGCGCGACTCGAATCCAGCCGTACGCACCGTTACCGGCGTCAGCCTGTGCCCACCCGACCACCACGACGACGACGAGCAGCGCGGCCGTTGCGGCGACCCCCGTGCGTCGCACGCCGACCGCGAGCATCGCCGCCAAGGCGAGCATCGCCGCCGCGATCAACCAGCGCAGGCTCGGCCGGTTGTCGAGGTAGCTCGCCGCGAACGGCGCCGCCGCCCCAAGCGCGACCAGTGGCGCGAGCACGCGGCCAACCAGATCCGCGCGACGAAGCGCGGTGTCGTTGTACGCCGTGACGGTGGCGTGGTCGAGGTCCTTCTCGGCGGTGCGCAGGTAACCCAGCCGCCAGGCGAGGAATCCGCCCGCTAGGGCCGCCGTCCACAACCCGAACCAGCGGACGAACAGCCACGCGCCGCTGACGCCGAGGCCGTGACCGGTGAAGACTGCGCCCGCAAGCGATGCGACGGTGATGAGCGCGAACGCGACGCGCGGCAGCAGTGGCGTCTCTTCCTTGACGACGACTTGAAGGTGCTGCAGGCGGCCGACCTCGCGCGAGGAGAGGTCGGTCATCGCGCTGACGTGGGCTCGCCCTTGCGGATGCGCACCCGCCAGTAGGGCGGGCCGTCGTCAAGCAGTTCCCAGTTCGCCACGCCTGGCCGCTCGGCAGCCAGCATGTACTGCAGGCCGATCGGGTCGTGGTCGGCGATCAGCACGAAGCTGTCACCGACTGCGATCTCGTCGAGCGTGTCATTGGTCTGTTCCGCGCAGCTGCGGGTCGTCGCGATCCGCGTGTCGAGGACCCGCTCCGCTGTCGCCATCGAGGTCACCTTCCATGATCCACGTCGATGGCCGAAGTTTATCCAAGCGTGCTCGTAAAAACTAGAGGGAGGGCCGCTTAGCCGCCGAGGCCCGCGGTCACCAACGCGGCGACGGCCTCGGGCAGCGCCGACGCGCCGCCGATCGTCGTGACGCTGCGGACGCTGGCTCGCGCTCCTTGTAGATATGTGGTCTGGTCGCCGTTCAGCGACGCGGCCATCGGGTTGACGAGCAACAGCGCCCACCCGCTGTGTGCCGCGAACGCCGCGCCCGCGAGGCCGTCGGGGAAGTTCGCGCCCGTCGCGAGCGCGATCCCGTTCGCGTTCGGCGCGACCGCGGCCGCCACCTTCGCGGCGGTCGCGTAGCGGTCGGCGCCGACGATCGGTGTCGCGGTCGGCGCTGCGCTGGCGGCTGACCCGCCGATCGCGATGGCCGACGCGCTGTGCGTCCGCAGCCACGCCGTCGTGACGGTGGGCAGCTGCGAACCGGCGGTCAGCAACACGACGCCGTTCGTGAGCCCGGCGGCGTCGGCGGCTGGCAAGGCGTCCGCGAAGTTTAGCCCCGTCGCGAGGTAGACCTTGGACACGGCGTGGTTGGACGCGACACGGTCGGCGATCAACGTGGCGGTCGCGTAGCGGTCGGCGCCGCCGATGCGCTGCACCTGATAGCCCAGACCTTGGAGCTGCGAGACGACGGCAGCGCTGATCGCGTTGACACCGCCGAGGCAAATGACGAGGCCGTCGTTCGGCAGCACGGTTTCGATCGCCGCGCGGGCTGACGGGGAAAGCGTCGTGGTGGGCGTGAGCAGCACCGGGCCGTCGAGCGTCACCGCGAGCGGTGAGCCCGTGAGCGCGTCGGCGTACACGTCGTCGCGCGCGAGCACGACGACGTGCGCAGAGCCGGCCGTCGGGTAGCTCGCCGTCGCGAGCTGGGCCGCCGTCGCGTCACGGTCGAGGCCTCCGATCCGGGACGTCGTGGCGACAGGCGCGACCGGGACCGCGCCGCCGCCGCCACCGCTCGCGATCGCGAACGACGCGACCGCGGTCGAGGCCGCGGCAAAGGAGGCGTTGCCCGGCTGGTCGGCGTACACGACGCAGTTGCCTGTGCCGATCGGCGTCAGCGTCGTCCCGCCCACCGCGCACACCGATGGCGTGCCGCTCGTGTACGACACCGGCAGACCGGAGTCGGACGTCGCGGCGAGCGTCACCGGCCCTCCCGAGAGCGACACCGTCGGCGCGGGGAAGGTGATGTCTTGCGTGTCGACCGTCGGCGCTCCGAGCCCGCCCGTCACCGCGAACGACCGGGTGATCGTCGGCGCCGGCGCGCGCGTGGCGTCGCCCGGCTGGTCTGCCTTCACCGTGCACACACCGCCGGCGGCAAGCAGCGTGATCGTGCTGCCGGCCACCGTGCAAACAGTCGGAGTGCTGCTGGTGTACGTCACGCCGAGGCCGGAATCCGCCGTGGCCGCAAGCGAAATCGTGACGTCGGCGACGTCAGCCGTCAACGGCTGCGAGAACGTGATGGCCTGCGGAAGACCCGCGACGGTGAACGACGTCGTGGTGGTCGAGGCCGCCGAGTGCGTGACGTCGCCGGGTTGGTCGGCGTCGATTGTGCAAACGCCGACACCTACGACGGTCACCAACGCGTCGGACACCGTGCAGACCGAGGGCGTCAGGCTGGTGTAGCTCACCGGCAGCCCCGCGTCGGTCGTAGCCTTCAAGGCGATCGGCCCGGCCAGCACGTCGGTGTTCGGCGGCTGCGGGAACGTGATGGTCTGCAGCGCGACGACGCCGGTCGACCCACCGACGAGGTCGGTCACGTCGAACGAGCGGATGACCGGAAGTGCCGCCGAATACCATGAATTCCCGGGCTGGTCGGCGCGGATCGAGCAAACGCCGGCCGCCACCAGGGTGGCCGTGCCGCCGGCGACCGTGCACACGCTCGGTGTCTGCGCGGTGAAGGCGACGGTCAGCCCGGACGACGCGGTGCCGGTCAACGCGACCGTTGTGTCGGCGAGGTCCGCCGTGGTCGGTTGGGCGAACGCGATCGTCTGGCCGTGGGCGAGCACGGCGAACGAACGCGTCACCGTCGAGGCCGCCGCGTATGACGCGTCACCCGCCTGGTCGGCCTTGATCGTGCAGGCGCCGGCGGCGAGCAACGTCACAGAACTGCCTGTCACAGAGCAAATTCCCGGCGTGATGCTGGTGTACGCCACGGTCAGGCCGGAACTCGCGGTGGCCGCCAAAGCGACCGGTCCCGACAGCACGTCGGTGTCGGCCGGCTGGGGGAACGTGATGGCTTGGGTGTCGATGGTGCCGGTGCTGCCGCCGCCGTCCGCGATTGTGAACGAACGGATGATGGTCGGGGCGGGTTGGTAGGTCGCGTCGCCGGGCTGGTCGGCGGCGATGGTGCAGATGCCTGCCGTCACGAGAGTGACGATGTCGCCGGAAACCGTGCAGACGCTCGGAGTCGAGGACTTGTAGTCGATGGCAAGCCCCGACGTCGTGGTCGCCGTAAGCGTCGTCGGACTGTCGGCGACGGTGGTGTCGACGGGCTGCGGGAAGTCGATGGTTTGCGGCGTGTCTCCTGTGACGCAGATGTTCGGCGAGCTCACGCTGTCGCCGGCGCCAGGGTTCGAATCCGCCTCGTTGCCTTGGACTTTGATGGTGTTCGGCACACTGCCGGTGCCGCAACTGCCGGTGCTCGGCGCGGTCGCCGAGATCGTGATCGTGGCGCTCTCGTCGACCGCGAGGCCGCCGTGCGTGCAAGAGACGTTGCTGCCCGTCGCGGCGCAGCCCGGAGACATCGTGCCGGCCGTGTAGCCGGTCGGCAGCACGTCGGTGAGCGTGAAGCCGGACGACGCCGCTGGCCCCTCGTTCTTGACGGTGACCGTCCAGGTGGCGGTGCTGTTCGGGGCGACTGTCGTCGGCGCGTCGGCCGTCACCGACAGATGTGTCGCAGGGGACACGCACGCCGCACCGTCGTTCGTCGAGGCGCTGTTGGACGACGAGGTCGCGACGATCGTGAACGTCGGCGTCGCCGAGCTGGGATCGCCGATGTGCACCTGGGTGACGCCACCGTTGTTGTTGCCGAACTCGCCGTCGCCGTTGCCGAGCGTGAACGCGGCGCCATAGGTGCCGGTGGGCATGCCGGGAACCGCCGCGAATGTCGTCACCTGGCCGGTCGACGCGTCGATGCGCACCGGCGCGGAGGACTTGAAGCCCCACAGGTACCCGTCGATCACCGTGTAGTCGGCCAGCCCGGTCGATCCGCCGACGAGGGCTATCGGCGTGACCACCGCGGTATTGACGTTTACATCGTATAGCGAGGTGCTGTTGCCGCTTGAGACGTAGTAATGCGCGCCCGTTGCGTCGAACGAGCCGGCGACGTAGTTGCTGAGCGCCGGTGATGTCGCGCCGAGGTCCTCGATCGTGCCATCGGTGGGGTTGATGCGCAGGAGGTTCCCCGTGTTCGGGCTCGTCTCGACGGCGTAGAGGTAGCCGTTGGCCGGGTTGACGCTGATCGCGTTGTAGACGACGCCATGCGTTGTGCCGACGACGTTGAACGCGATGCTTCCTGAGCCGAACTGCTCCGCGTACAACTGCGTGGGGTCGCTGCCGGTCGCGCCTTGGCTCAAGAAGCCGGTCGAGACCGCGCACGCGATCGTCGTGGGGTCGGGGTCGGGCACGGCGGCGAACGCCACCTCGGACGTCGCCATCACCATCGCCGCGCTGATGATCGCCGAGAGCGTGCAGGCGACCGCCTTCCTTGAGCGTGCCACCGATATATCCACCCTCACTGATCGCGTTCACGTACGTGGACCAATCGGCCGTGCGCGATGTCGCTGAAGGTCGGCGGGTGCATTCAAATGGCGACTAGCCGGAGAATGGCCGGAATTGGCTACCGGATCCGGTGAAACGTTGCTACGACGCAACTCGTCATGACGCTCGGGCGTCCTCGATGATGGTCGGCGTCCGACACCGTTCACCCCGGGCCGGACGCCGACCGCCCACCACCGTTTTGGCTCAGGCCGCGAAGGTGTCGATCATCTCCTGGCAGAAAGCCTTGAGATCATCGGGTTTGCGGCTCGAGACGATCGGGCCAGGGCCGGATGTGTCGACGTGCACCTCTTCGTCGACCCAGGTTCCGCCGGCGTTCCTGATGTCGGTCTGCAGGCTCGGCCACGAGGTAATCGTGCGGCCTTTCACGACGCCGGCCTCGACCAATGTCCACGGTCCGTGGCAGATCACCGCGATCGGTTTGCCACTGGTGGCGAACGCCTTGGCGAACGCCACCGCCGCGGGTTCGGTGCGCAGCTGGTCGGGATTCGCCACACCACCCGGCAGCACCAGCGCGGTGAAGTTGTCGGGGCTCGCCGACTCGACCGTCTCGTCGACTTCGAATGTGTCGCCCTTGTCGAGGTGGTTGAACGCCTGCACCTTGCCGCTCTCGGGTGCCACGAGCCTCGGCGTGCCGCCCGCTTGCTTCACCGCCTGCCAGGGCTCGGTCAGCTCGATTTGCTCGACGCCCTCGTTGGCGACGAGGAACGCGATCGTCTTGCCGGTCAAGCTGTTGCCAGCCATCCGAAGATCCTTTCGCCGTCCGGTTTCGTCGGCTCGAAGCCTCCCCGCTGGCGCTGATCGGGACACCCTCACTAGTCAGTGGAGGCAAAACAAGGCACGATGGAGGCTGTGACGGAAACCGGAGTCGGCACCGGGTTTGCCGCCCCGCCCACGGCCGTGGAGCTGCGGTTCGCTCCGTCGTCCATCGATCTTCGATCCGATCTCACCTTGCAAGCCGGACGACGGCGCGTCTTCGACGCGCTGCTGCACATCGGCGCGTGGTGGCCGCATCGGGTGCACGGCGGTGCGTCCATCGTGCTCGAGCCGCGGGTCGGCGGGCGCTTCCTGGAGAACTGCGACGACGGCAACGGGGTCTTGCTCGGCCATGTCGCGCGGTTGATCATGCCGCAGGATTTCGCGATCGAAGGATCGTTCGGCATCGACGCTCCCGTCAACGCGCTGTGGCGGGTGCGGCTCGACGCGATGAACCACCAGCAGACCGCGCTCAGTGGCCGGTTCACGGCGTTCGGGTTCATTGACGACGAGCACCGGGCGGCTGCCGCGTCGGAGTGGTCGGCGACTTACGCCTCGCTCGCGCACTATCTCGACGCCTAGCCAAGCGCGCCCGTCGCAACCGCAGGCGAGACGACGTCCGGGCCGCCGACCGCTACGACGATGCTCGTCGAGCGTGACATCAACCACGCTTTCGTGGCAGGAGAGTTCGCCAGGTTCGTCGGATCGACCAGAACCAGCGGATGCGTCGTGCTCGGGCCGGCCGCGATCGCGTCGGGCCAGTTGCGGCCGCTGACGAGGGTCACGCCAGCGTCGGCCCCCTGCCCGGGTATCTGCTGCGCGACCGCGACCGACGTCGCGTACCGGTCGGCGCCCGCGAACCGAGTCGTGTTCACGCCGTCGTGGTTGATCGCGGTCTCGACGGACGCCGTCACGGCCGCCGGTCCGCCTACGATCGTCGCCGAGGTGATGCGCAGGTCGGCGAACGTCTCGCTCACCGCGGGGTCGAGGGAGTCCTTCGGAGTGAGCAGGACCGGCTCGGCGAGTCGCGCGGCGAGTTGCGCCGCGCTTGCGGCGTCCGGCCAATCGTCCCCGCGCGCGACGAAGGCGCGCGTGCCGCCGACGCGATGTGCGATCAACGCGGCGGTGTCGTAGCGGGTAGGCCCGCCGATGCGGATGATCGTCGTGACCCCGGTGCCGTGCAGGTCCGCGGCGACCTGCGCCGAGAGCGCGGTCGTGTCACCGACCAGGTACGCCGTTGTGGCGCCGAGTCGCGTCACCTCCGCTTTCAACGAAGGGGTGAGCCCGGACGGCGGTGACAGCAGCAGCGGGCCGCCCACCTTCGCCGCGAGCGGTGCGGCGGCGAGCGCGTCGGGGTACAGGTCGGATCTGGCGATCACCACCGCTGGCGCGCTGGCGCGCTGGCGCGAGAGGGAAATCGACGTCTCGACCCGCGTCGCTCCCGCGAAGCGGAGGACTGCCGGCGCGACGGCCGCGTCGCACGCTTGCTGTGACGTTGTCAGCGGGCTCGCCGCGCCAGTGGACGTGTCGAGCAGATAAAGGTCAGTCGCAACCGCGACGGCGCCACCGTTGTTCGTCGTCGTTCGCTGGCAGTACAGGACGTGTTGGCCGTCGGGCGCCCATGCGGCGCTGGCGGCGCCAGGAATCGGGAAGGTCTGACTTCCCCCGCCGTCCGTGGAGATCGAAAGGACCCCTGAGTTGGCGCCAGAGTCCTCGTGTGCGAGTAGCCGCGCGCCGTCCGGCGAGAAGCCGTCGATCACGGCGTCCGCGGCTGTGTTCCCCGCGAGGACGCGGGAGATCGATCCGTTGAGTTTGGCGAGGAAAACGCCGTAGCTCATGCTGGCGCCGTCGAGAACGCCGCCCGCGAAGGCAATCGACTGCCCGTCGGGTGACCACGCGATGTTGTCGGGCAACACGCCGAACGCGTAGGAAGCCAAGGTGGTCGGCGATGTGCCGTCGGCGTTTGCGATGTGAATGTAGGCGGTGCCGCCGCTGCCCTCGTTCGCTTGGATGGCGGTGAACGCGACCTTCGAGCCATCGGGTGCCCACACCGCGGAACCGCTCACCGATTGGATCACCCCGGGAGCCTGGTCCACCGGCAACGAAGCCATCGTGTCACCAGCGCGCACATCGACGACGGCGACGACGGGCTCGCTCGACCCGTCGCAGCATCGGATGACAGCGAGTCGGGACCCATCAGGCGACCACACGGGGTAGCCGTATCCGACCGGCGTCACGGCCGTCAGACCGCCGCCGTCCGCGTTGACCGTGTAGACCTGCAGCTGCCGCTCTCCAGCAGGAGCGGCGAACGCGAGCTGTCCATCGGCGTTCATCGCGACCTGCGCCGTGGCGGGCACACCGGTGTTCAGGGCCGCATCGCCCGCGCTGGTCACGACGTGCAGCGTGCCTTCTGCTCCGGTGTCAGGAGTCGGGTGGCTTCGGGAGAACTGAGCGTAAGCGAACTCGAGAGCGCCGGACGGCGCGATCGCCGACGCTGCTGGCGCGCCGATGAAGAGGCTGCCGCCCAGTGTGGCCAATGCCGCGTTGATCGCTGCGATTCTCACGCTCACCGACGCTACCCATTGGCTGCGCCCAGGTTGCTAGCCTGCGAGCGTGGAAACCCCAACCCTCGGGCAAATCGTCGAGGCACTTGAGGCGCTGTACCCGCCCTCGCTCGCCGAGGATTGGGACGCCGTCGGCACGGTGTGCGGCGATCCAGCCGATCCGGTGCGCACGGTGCTGTTCGCGATCGACCCTGTCGAAGCGGTTGTCGACGAGGCGGAGCGGCTGGGCGTTGATCTGCTCGTCACCCACCATCCCTTGTTCTTGCGCGGCACGTCATCGGTTGCCGCAACCACCAGCAAAGGTCGCGTCGTCCATCGTTTGATCAAGGCCGGTGTCGGGTTGCACGTCGCGCACACGAATGCCGACCACGCGATGCCCGGCGTCTCTGACGCGTTGGCGGCCGCGCTTGGGTTGAACGATGTGCGCCCGCTCGAGGCGCTGCCCGCGCCGGCGCTCGACAAGATCGTCACGTTCGTTCCTGAGCCGGACGCCGAAAAACTCCTCGACGCGCTGGCCACCGCCGGGGCCGGTGAGCTCGGCGATTACGCGCGATGCGCGTGGACGTCGTCCGGGATCGGCACTTTCCTGCCGCGATCAGGTGCGCGGCCGACGATCGGCGAGGTCGGCGAGGTGACCCGGGTCGAGGAGACGCGGATCGAGATGGTGTTGCCGCGGGGCCGTCGCTTCGACGTCGTGGCGGCGCTGCGGGGCGCGCACCCGTACGAGGAACCGGCGTTTGACGTGTTCGAGCTGGCGTCGTGGCCGGGGCAGACCGGCGCCGGTCGGGTCGGCGGGCTCGACGCGGCGATGTCGTTGGGTGATTTCGCGTCGCGCGTTGGTGCCGCGCTGCCGTCGACGGCAGGTGGCGGTCGGGTCGCCGGTCGGCTGGATCGGATCGTGCGACGGGTCGCGGTGTGCGGGGGAGCCGGTGGTCCGTATCTCTCCGCCGCGACCGCGGCCGGCGCCGACGTTTTTGTGACCTCCGACCTGCGTCATCACGTGGTGAGCGAGCACCTTGCCGACGACGGTTGCGCCATCGTCGAGATGCCGCACTGGGCGACCGAGTGGCCTTGGCTGCCGGACGTCGCGGCGCGGCTGCGTTCCGCGCTCGAGGCGCGCGGCACTACGGTGGGCACGGAAGTCTCGTTGATCGTGACCGATCCGTGGAGCGGTCACGTCGCGTCTCGAGAGGAAGAGCGCTGAACGCCGACCCCGCCGCCCAGCTGCGACTGCTTGATTTGCAGGCGCTGGACGCCTCCCTCGACCGCCTCGCGCATCGACGCCGCACGCTGCCCGAACTTGCTGCGATCGAACAACTCGCGGCGAGGTCGCGTGAGGTCGCCGACGCGCTGGTCGTCGCCCAGACTGCGGAGTCGGACCTCGGCCGTGAGCAGTTGAAAGCAGAGGCGGACGTCGACCAGGTGCGCAGCCGCGCCGAGCGGGACCAGCAACGGCTCGACGCCGGTTCGGTCAGCTCCGCGCGCGATCTGGAAAGCCTGCAGTCGGAGATCGCGTCGTTGGTGAAGCGGCGGTCCGACCTGGAGGACGTCGTCCTCGATGTCATGGAACGGCGGGAGGCCGCGCAAAACGACGTCGCCTCGTTGACGGCGGAGCGCGACAAGCTCGCGGCGGAAGCTGAGGGGCTCGCGGCGCGACGCGACGAGCTGTTCGCGGAGATCGACGCGGAGAACACGGCCACGGTTGCGGCTCGGTCGGCGGTGGTGCCCGACATTCCCGCCGATTTGCTTGCCCTGTATGAAAAAGTCAGAGCTTCGTCGGACGGCGTGGGCGCAGCGGCGTTGTACCGGGGCCGTTGCGAGGGCTGCCACCTGACCTTGAACCCAGGCGACCTTCGGACTCTTCGCGAGGCGGCTGCTGACGCCGTGATGCGTTGCGAGGAGTGCCGGCGAATCCTGGTGCGTACCGCGGAATCCGGACTGTGAGCGCGGCTGCCTCCGGCGGCCGACGGCTCATCGTCGAGGCGGACGGCGGTTCGCGCAACAATCCCGGACCGGCGGGATATGGCGCCGTCGTCCGAGAGGCTTCCACCAACGAGGTTTTGCGTGAGGCCGCTGAGTTTTTGGGAGTGGCCACAAACAATGTCGCCGAGTACAACGGCTTGCTGGCGGGGTTGCGACTGGCTCAGGAGATCGACCCATCGGCGTTCGTCGAGGTGCGGATGGACTCCCGGCTCGTCATCGAGCAGATGTCGGGCCGATGGCAGGTCAAGCATCCAGACATGCGGGTGCTGGCGCGTGAGGCGGCGTCCTTGGCGGCCTCGTTCGGTTCAGGACACGTTTCCTACACGTGGATTCCACGCGAGCGGAATCAGGCCGCCGACCGGTTGGCGAACGAGGCGATGGACGCGGGAGTCGGTCGGCGTCCGCGTGCGGCGCCACCTCGTGTTGCCGAACCAGTTGCGGCCGGCGCGCCGAATCGCATCGTGGGCTGGGGACCGACAGTGGCGGCGACATCCTTGTTGTTGGTGCGGCACGGAGTGACGGCGTTCTCCGTCGAGAAGCGCTTCTCAGGTGTCGGTGACCCGCCGCTGATCGAAGAAGGGCGATCACAGGCGCGCGCTGTGGCGGCACGGCTCGGCGCTCGGGGTGGCATCGATCTCGTGGTCACGTCGGCGATGTCTCGATGTCGAGAGACAGCATCGGTGATCGCGTCGGCGGTCGGGGCTCCCGTGGAGCAGGACGACGACCTTCGCGAGGTCTCGTTTGGTGTCTGGGAGGGTTTGACTTTCGAGACCGTGCAGGAACGCTGGCCGCGAGAATTGTCTTCGTGGTTGAGTGATCCGTCGCTGTCTCCGCCCGACGGGGAGAGTTACGAGTCGTTGCGGTATCGGGTATCGCGGGCTCAGCAGCGCCTGGTCAATAGGCACCGCGGCTTGACCGTGTGCGTCGTCACGCACTCGCGCCCGGTGGCGAGTTTTGTGGCGAGCGCGCTGGACGCGCCCCTCGCGTCGCTGTATCGGCTGCACGTCGACAACGCGAGCCTCACGCAGCTCGACTACTACGACGACGGTCCGCAGGTGTTGCGCACCTTCAACGACGTCTCGCACCTGTCTGAAAAACGCTAGCTCCGGCCCGGTGTCATACCCGCGTGCGGCACGGCTGCGATGCCCTCGCAGGACGTCGACGATCCTGTGCAGCAAGCGAGTCAGCCGGTGACGAGCAAGCCCGCCCATCCGACGACCAGCAGCACCGGCACCCCAAGAAGTCCAACCCGAGCGAACTCCCATGCGCTGACGTGCACGCCGCGTGCCTTGCATCGTTCTCGCCATAGCAGGGTGGCCAGTGATCCCCACAGCAGCACGAGCGGCCCGAGGTTCGTGCCCAGCAGCAAGCCGAAGACCTGGTCGTGCCGCCCGTCGGTGACGCGCTCGAGCGCGAGATAGCTCGGCAGGTTGTTGAACAGATTGCTCGCACCCGCCCCGGCACCGGCCGTGCGCAGCACCCCAACCGCCGAACCCGAGTGGCCGGCGAGATGCCCGAGCAAGTCGTCAAGCCCGTGCACGCCAAGCGTGGCGATGAACAGGAACAAGCCCCAGACAAGAAGCACAAGTCGCCACGGCAACAGCGAGACCTTCAACGCCCGCGGCGAACGAATAGCAAATAGGACGACGAGAAGCACAGCCGCCGTGGCCGCGGTGATCCAGACCGGAATCCCGCTGACGAAGAACGGCGCGACGGCCAGGCACACGGTGGCAGAAATCCGGAACAAGGCACTGTCGCGAACGTCGATCGCGTTGGGAACGAGGTAGCGCCCGCGGAGGTCGCGGCGATACACGACGCCGAGAACAAGCGCGGTCACGAGCAGCGAGAACAACGCTGGCAGCCACATCCGCGACGAGAAATCTACCGCCGACGCGCGAAGCCGGCTGACCGCAAGCAGGTTGGTCAGATTCGAGACCGGCAGCAACAGGCTCGCGGTGTTCGCCAGCCACACCGCCGCCATCGCAAACGGCAGCGGCGACAATCGCAGTCGCGACGCGAGGGCCAGCACGACGGGCGTCAGCAGCACCGCGGTCGTGTCGAGGCTCAACACGATCGTCGTGAACGCGCCGAGCAGCAGCACCAGGCAAAACAGCGTCGTCGTCCGACCGCGCGCCAGTTTCGCGGCGCGGGTCGCGGCCACGTCGAAGACCTGCGCGACGTCCGCCAATTCGGCGACGACCGTGATCGCCGCGAGAAAGCCGAGAATCGGTCCGACGCGTTGCGTCGTGTCGACAGCGACATGCCACGGAAGCGCCCCGGTCGCGACGCAGATTCCGCCGGCAAGCGCCGCGATCAACCACACGCACGTAGCGTACGGTGGCCGCGTGCCACATCGTCGCGTGAGACTCGTCGCCGATGGCGCCCAACTTCGCGAGGGGTTCGCCGCCATCCGTTCCGAACTCGGTGTGCCCGGCGACTTCCCCGGCACGGCGTTGATCGCGGCCGAGCAGGCCGCGCGCCGTCCACGATTGCCTGACCGCGACCTCACCGACATCGCTTTCGTGACCATCGACCCGCCCGGTTCGATAGACCTCGACCAAGCCCTGCACATTGAGCGTCGGCACGTCGATGGCCGCTCCTTGGGTTATCGCGTGCGATACGCCATCGCCGACGTCGCCGCGTTCGTCGCGCCCGGCGGCCCCGTCGACCTCGAGGCTCATCTGCGCGGCGAGACCCTGTACAGCCCCGACATGCGCACGCCCTTGCATCCGCCTGCGATCGGCGAGGCGGCCGCCAGCCTGCTCCCGAGGGAGTCACGACCGGCGCTGGTGTGGGTCGTCGACCTCGACGGCGACGGCAGGC
This sequence comes from Acidothermaceae bacterium, assembly GCA_025925185.1. The sequence goes on along the minus strand of JAICLV010000031.1, from coordinate 4,292 downwards.
AGGTCGAGGTCGACGTCATCCGGGCGATGGTTCGATCACGCGCGCGGCTCGATTACGCCGGCGCGCAGGCGGCAATAGACAAAGTCATATCGGACGACAATGTGCTGGCGCTGCTTGCCGAGGTCGGAAAGCTGCGGCAGCAGTTGGAGATCGAGCGCGGCGCTGTAAGTTTGCGGCTGCCCGAGCAAGAGGTTGACGACGTGGGCGACGGCTTCTGGTTGCGGTATCGGGCGCCACTGCCGGTCGAAGACTGGAACGCGCAGATCTCCTTGCTGACCGGGATGGCGGCGGCCGGAATCATGCTCGACGCCGGTGTCGGCATTCTCCGCACGCTGCCCGCTCCTGACCAAGGCTCGATCGACATGCTGCGCCGCAGCGCGCACGTGCTCGATGTCGAGTGGCCCAAATCGCTTACATACCAAGCTTTTGTGCGCGATCTCGACCCGGCGACCGACATTGGCGCGGCATTGCTGGAGCTGTCGACCCGATTGCTGCGCGGCGCGGGTTACACCGCTTTCGATGGCACGGCCCCAGGTGACCACGAGCACGCGGCCGTCGCCGCCCCCTACGCGCACACCACCGCCCCGCTGCGCCGGCTGGTCGATCGATATGTCGGCGAGTTGTGCGCGGCCGTGTGCGTCGGGTCGGAGGTCCCGGCGTGGGTCCGCGACGGATTGCCGACCCTGCCGGCCGTCATGGCGGCGTCCGACCACCGCGCGCACGCGCTCGAGCGCGCCTGCGTCGACCTCGTGGAGACCGTGTTGCTCGCGCCGCACGTGGGGGAGACGTTCGAGGCGGCGGTCGTCGAGCGGAATCATCACGGCGGGACGGTGCAGCTGCGTCGCCCGCCGGTGCGGGCGAAGTGCGACGGTGAGGCGCTGCCGCTCGGCGAGCGGATCGAGGTTCGGCTGGAGCGGGCCGACCCGGCGACGCGCGCGCTCGTGTTCGCACCGGCGGCGGGTGTCACTGAGGCGTGACGCCCGCTTCTGCCAAACGAGCAGGCGCGCGGCGGTCGGCCCGGTGAAGGAGCCGGCTGCCAGCTAGCAGCGCCAAAGCGAGCGCACCGCCGACGGTGAAGCCCAGGGCCATCCCGAGGGCGGCGATGAGCGGTCCGACGAGCACCGGCGCTCCCGTGGCGGCGGCCTTGTTCGCGGAGACGCGTAGGCCGAGCGCGACGCCGCGTTGGTCGGCGGGCGCGGCAGACGTCACGATGCTGATGAGCAGCGGCAGGCTGGTGCCGAGCGCGATGCCCCAGAGGATCGGCGCGATGTAGATGACGGGAACCGCTGCGATGTGCGGCACCAGCAGCAGCGAAAGCGCGCCGCAGCCGAGGCCGAGCATGGTGGCCCGCTCGTTGCACATGCGCCGGGTCCAGTACCCGGTGGTCGGCGCCATTACCGCGGCCACCAAGCTCGCGGTTGCGACAACCGTTCCGGCCAACCCGGTGCTGAAGCCCTTTCCCACCAGGTACACCGGCACGAACGTGTTGAACACGGTCGCGATCCAAAGCCGCGCGAACGTCAAAAGCAGCGCGACCTGGATGCCCCGTAGCGTGGTCAGTTGGATCGCCGATCGAAGCCCGCCGCTTTTCGCCGTCCGCGATTTCGGCCCCGCGTCAGGGCGTGTGTCGATGAGAGCAAACCCAAGTGCGACGAAGAACGCCGCGTACGCGGCGGGCACCAGAAACGCCCACCGCAGGCCGATGGCCTGCGCGACCGCGCCCGCGAGAACCGGGCTCGCCATCTGGCCGACGTTGACGAAGAAGCTGAAGCGTCCGGTCAGCATCGGGCGTTGCGCCGGCGTGCCGAGGCTGGTGATGTGGCCCTGCGACGAGAGCCAGCCGAAGGTCTGCGACAGGCCGAGGAAAGGCTGAAGTGCCAGGAACCACCAGTAGTTCGTGACGAGCAGCGCCACCAGGCAGACCGCGGTGATCGCGCTGGCGCCGAGGATGAAGCCGCGCTTCGGCCCGATCCGGTCGATCAGCGCGCCGAGGGTGACGGCCAGCAGCCCGGGCGCGAGCGTTCCGGCCGCCGCGATGAGGCCGATGGTCTGGTAGCCCGCGCCGAGCTCATGGGCCCGCAGCGGTATGAGGAAGTAAATGTAACCCTGCATCGCGAGGCCGAACCCGCCGCTGAGGTACGCCGCCCACAGCCTCAGTCGGCCGATGCCCCGAATGTCGTCCGCGATCGCGATGGCTGCTCCTCGGTCGTCGGGGGTTGCCCGGTCGTCGTGATTTGCGGGATTGTATCCAATCCGGGAGTGCCGTCGTAGCCTAGACTGATCGAACGGCGGACGAGCCGGCCGGGCGGCCGCGTCAGGGGCGGGAAACCGCTGCTGCCGAGGAAGGTCCGGGCTCCACAGGGCAAGGTGGTGGGTAACGCCCACCCGGGGTGACCCGCGGGAAAGTGCCACAGAAAACAAACCGCCGCGCGGCGCTTCGGCGGCGCGCGGTAAGGGTGAAACGGTGGTGTAAGAGACCACCAGCGCCTGGGGTGACTCAGGCGGCTCGGTAAACCCCACCTGGAGCAAGGTCAAGAGGCGCCGGCCGATTTGCGTCGGGCGGCGCTGCGCAGGCGTTCGAGGGCGGCCCGCCCGAGCCTGCGGGTAGACCGCTGGAGGCTGTCGGCAACGGCAGTCGTAGATGGATGGTCGCCCGTCGGCGCGGAAACGCGCAGACGACAGAACCCGGCCTATAGGCCGACTCGTCCGCCCTATTAGCATCGCCGTACGGCGCGTTGGCATCGCTCGCAGAATGGGGAACACCGGTGGCTGTGTCTTTGAGCAAGGGCGGCAACATCTCGCTGACCAAGGAGGCCGGCTCGGCGGGCCTCGCGGCTGTCACCGTTGGCCTCGGATGGGATGCCCGCACGACGACCGGTGCGGAGTTCGACCTCGACGCGTCGGCCATCGCTGTCGGTGCTGACGGCAAGGTCGTCTCCGGCGGTCACTTCGTCTTCTACAACAACCTCAAGAGTCCTGAGGGTGCGATCGAGCACACCGGCGACAACTTGACTGGTGAGGGCGAAGGCGACGACGAGCAGATCAAGGTGAACGTCGCGATCGTGCCGCCGACGATCGACAAGATTGTCTTCCCGGTCAGCATCTACGAAGCCGAATCTCGGCAGCAGAGCTTCGGTCAAGTTCGTAATGCATTTATCCGGGTCGTCAATCAAGCCAACAACACCGAGCTGGCTCGTTACGACCTCAGCGAAGATGCTTCGACTGAGACCGCGATGATTTTCGGTGAGCTGTACCGCAACGGCACCGACTGGAAATTCCGGGCCGTCGGGCAGGGCTATGCGTCAGGCCTTAGGGGCATCGCGATCGATTACGGCGTGGCGCTGTAGTCAGTCGACCGGGTTGCGGTCGTCGCGCCAAGTGATTCGCTCGTAACCGTAGGCATTTGATGCGTCGCGTACCGAGCCGCCGATCTCTTCCATCTCGGCTCTGATGACGAACTCGCCCCGCACGTTGAACAGCGTCATGAATACCACGACGCCACTCGACGGCGGGCGATCCAGCGCTACCTCGATTTTCGCGTTGCCGAACGTCGTGGCGACGAGTGTGCCGCCCCACCGCAGTGGCGATCGGCTTTCGGAAAAGCCGTAGACGGCAATTCGTTGAATGTCGCGGCACTGCCGAAGGTCGATGTTGAGCCGCCCGCGCGGGTCGAGGCTGACCGGGCGGATCGAGTTCGGGCGGGCGGTCGACGACATGCCTGACCGCAGTTGGTACGAGGCCCCAATGCGTAAATCGCCTACCGAAGCGTCGAAAACCGCTTCGATCGTCAACGCGCCGACCCCCGACTGCAGCCGGGTGAGGGTCACCACCGGCGCCTTCGGCGTCAAGATGGCGGGCTTGCCCGGTTGCACGCGACGCGCCGGCCTCGCATCGACCGCGGCTGGCCGCGGCGAAGCGACGCGCGCCGGCGGCGCGGGTCGTGCTGACAAATCGGGGTTGGCTGACAGGTCGAGGTCTGTCGATACGGCTGGCGTTACCGGCGGCGGGTCCGAAGCGGTGGGCCGTGGACCGCGTGATGCGAGGAAATCGGCAAGCGCCGGGTTGGATGTGTGAGCCGGAGCAGATGGTGCGAGCACCCTTGGACGAGCGCGGCGGCGAAGGAACGGCAGGTCGGTTCGTGGTGGGGCGTCATCCGGCGCGAACGGGGTCACAGCGTGAGCCCGTAATCGCGAGCCACGCCGGCGATGCCCTGCGCATAACCATCGCCTAGAACCTTGAACTTCCAGTCGCTGTTGTAGCGGTACACCTCCGCAACCGACATCGCGGTTTCG
>JAICLV010000016.1 GCA_025925185.1 Acidothermaceae bacterium | reverse complement strand
GCGGCGGAAAACGCCCGGCGGCCCACCCCAGGCCAGTTCAGGCCTCGATTTGCTGCGCTGACGCGCCGGTCGTGACCTGGATCTGGCGCGGCTTCGCCTTGTCGGCCAACGGCAAGCGCACCGTCAGCACACCGTCGACGTACTCGGCGGTGACGCTCTCGGCGTTGACCCAGTCCGGAATCCGGACTCGTCTGCTCATGGTGCCCTCGAAGCGCTCTTGCGCCAAGACGGCGTCAGTCTCGCCGTAGTTCAGTCGCCGCTCCGCGCTGATGGTGAGCACTTGATTCTCTAGCGTGATGCCGATCTTGTCGGCGGCCGCGCCCGGCACGTCGAGGCAGATGATGAGTTCGTCGCCGCGACGGATCACGTCCATCGGAAGGCCGGCGCTTTGCGTTGTGCCGAACACCCGTTGGGTGAGCCGGTCGAACTCGGCAAGGTACGGGTCGACTCGTTCCAAGAGCATGATCTACCTCCTCGAGGTGGTCGCAGGCTAGGTGCCTGTTCGATAGCTTGCAACTCGAAGTGTAGAAAACTTGTCGCTCAAGTTGCAAGTATTTCTTCGACGGTGCGCCAATGCCTAGGCAGCATGGGCCAGCCCCGGAGCCAAGACGAGTCAACATGGGATGGTTTGTCGCAGCGTGGCTACTCCGCTCGGCGCACCTCCCCGACGATGGACAGTGTCGCCACCGACACCACACCGCGGGAGCGACGCGAGGAGGCGAGGACCAGTGCCAGTGCGCACGACCTGGAGCCGGTTCTTGCCGTGGCGACGGCGTGTCTCCTCGCTGGACCAGCACCCGAATCTGCACGAGATCTTGAACATGCTCGCGCAGCTGCCGCAGTTGACCGATCGCGAGATCGCGCGGCTCGCGCACGGGTGGCGCGACAACCGCTTCGTCGCCGGCGCCCGGCACCGCGCGCTGTCGCCGAACTCCCCGCTGGTGATCGAGGTGCTCGCGGCGTTCGACCGGGTCGACGCCATGTTCGCGCGCGACCTGGCCGGGCTCGAAGACCCGTTCGACCCGTACGACCCCAAGCCGCACATCGTGAACACCGCGCTGAAGGCGATCCGCGACGGCCTCGCGGCCGCATACGCCCGCCCGATCCTGCGCCGTGGTGAGTACGTCGCGTTGATCGGCCCGTGGCGGCGAGCGCTGCCCGCCGACGAGACCGTCGGCAGTGGGCCGACTCTGCCCGCCGACATCTGATCAGCGCCTCGGCCGGGCTGCGGCACACTTAGCCGGTGAGCGTCGCCCGGCAGGCCGCCCCCTCCAAGGTCCGCACGGCGACCGCGCGCGCCCTCGAACGCGCCACCGGCGACGTGGCCCGCGCGGCGATCGCCCGGATGGAAGAGACGCTGCCCTGGTACCGCGCGATGCCGGCCGAGAACCGGTCGTGGGTCGGGCTCGTGGCGCAAGCGGGCATCGCGGCGTTCGTCGAGTGGTTCAAGCACCCCGACGGCAGCCGCGAGGTGACCGGCGAGGTGTTCGGCACCGCGCCGCGCGAACTCGCGCGCACTGTGAGCTTGAAACAAACGGTCGAGATGGTGCGCATCACGATCGACGTGGTCGAGGCGGCGGCCGACACCATCGCCGCGCCCGGTGGCGCCGCCGAGCTGCGCGAGTCGGTGCTGATCTACGGCCGCGAGGTGGCGTTCGCCGCCGCCCAGGTCTACGCCCAGGCCGCCGAGGCGCGCGGCGCCTGGGATGCCCGGCTCGAGGCCATGGTCGTCGACGCGTTGATGCGCGGGGAGGCCGACGAGGCGCTGCGCTCCCGGGCGGGCGCGCTCGGTTGGGGCACCCCGTCGTCGGTGACCGTCGTCATCGGCACACCCCCGGACGACGAGCCCGAGGCGGTCGTCGACGGCGTTCGCCGGGCCGCCAAGCACGCTGGGCTCGACGCGATGGCCGCGGTCCAGGGCGACCGTCTCGTCGCGATCCTCGGGGGCGCGCCCGACCCGCTGCGCGCCTCGCGCGCCCTGCTCGCCCAGTTCGGGCCCGGCCCCGTCGTCATCGGGCCACCCGTCGCCGACCTGATGGCCGCAACCGGGTCGGCCCAAGCGGCGTTGGCCGGCCTGCACGCCTGCCGGGCCCGCGCGAGCCTGCCGCGGCCGGTGCTCGCCGCCGACCTGCTGCCGGAGCGCGCGATCGACGGCGACGCGATCGCCCGCAAGCACCTCATCGACAACGTCTACACCCCGCTCGTGGCGGCCGGTGGCGCCCTGGTCGAGACGCTCGGCGCGTATCTGGAACAGGCAGGCTCGCTCGAGGCCACCGCCCGCGCGCTATACGTGCATGCCAACACCGTGCGTTACCGGCTACGAAGGGTCGCCGAGGTGACCGGGTACGCCGCGACCGACCCGCGCGAGGCCTTCACCTTGCACATCGCGCTCGTACTCGGCCGGCTGGCGCCGTAGTCGGGCGGTTGCGGGTCCGTTGTAGGTTTCCCACAAAGTGATCGCGCCGACTTGGTCCGCCTGGGCAGCGCGGTTTCGACGATTTCTCGGCAAGGTGGATCTCGTGCTCGCGATTCTCGCCCCCGGTCAAGGGGCTCAGGTTCCCGGTTTCCTCGCTCCCTGGCTCGAGCTGCCTGGCGTCGCCGACGCGGTGACCTGGTGGTCCGCGGTGCTCGACCTCGATCTCGCCCGGCTTGGCACCGCCGCTGGCGCCGAGGAGATCAAAGACACCGCGATCGCCCAGCCGCTGCTGGTTGGGGCCGGCCTGGCGGCCGCCTCGACGATCGTCGATCGGCCACGTCCGCAGGACTCGCTCGACGAGCTGGCGGGCAGCGTGGCCGTCGTCGCCGGGCACAGCGTCGGCGAGCTGACCGCAGCCGCGATCGCCCGGGTGCTGACGCCGGAGTCGGCGCTCGTGCTCGTGCGGGAGCGCGGCCGCGCGATGGCGAAGGCCGCCGCCACGACGCCGACCGGGATGACCGCAGTCCTCGGCGGCGAGCCCAAGGCGGTGCTCGCCCGGCTCGAGGAGCTCGGCCTCACCCCGGCCAACGTGAACGGCACCGGCCAGGTCGTCGCCGCGGGCACGCTCGAACAGCTTGACGCGCTCGCCGCGAACCCGCCCGAGGGCGCGCGACTTCGTCCGCTCGCCGTCGCGGGCGCGTTCCACACCAGCCACATGGCGCCCGCGGTCGGCCGGTTGCGCGAACTCGCGGTCGCGGTCCCTGCGACCGACCCGCGCACCCGGTTGCTCCAAAACGCCGACGGTGTCGTCGTACAGCACGGCCCCGACTTCGTCGGCCGGCTCGTCGACCAGGTCGCCGCTCCGGTGCGGTGGGACGCCTGCATGAAGACCCTCGGCGACCTCGGCGTGACCGCCGTCATCGAGCTGCCGCCGGCCGGCACGCTGGTCGGCCTGGTGAGGCGCGCGCTGCCCGGTGTCGAGACGCTGGCGCTGAAGACGCCCGACGACCTCGACGCCGCCCGCGCCCTCATCGAGAAGCACGCGCAGGACATCGAGTTCACCGCCACGCCGTCGTGGCGACTGCTCGTGGCGCCGTTGGGCGGAACGTTCGAGGCGACGCCGAACCAACCGGGCGACGCGCTCCCCGCAGGCGCGGTGCTCGGGAAGGTGGTCACCAGGCGGGAGGCGCAAGACGTCGTCGCGCCGTACGGTGGCACGCTGCTCGAGTGGCTCGTCGAGGACGGCGACCCCGTGTCGCCCGGTCAACCGCTGGCTCGCTTGCACCCAGAGGTGGTCGCGTGAAACTCCCCACCGGCGCTCCCGGCGCGCGCATCGTCGGCATCGGCGAGCACCGCCCGTCGCGCCTCGTCACAAACGAGGAGATCTGCCAGCAGATCGACTCCAGCGACCAGTGGATCCGCGAGCGCAGCGGCATCGTCACGCGCCGGTTCGCGGCGCCCGACGAGTCGGTCGTCGACATGGCGACCAGCGCGGCGTCGAAGGCGCTCGCATCGTCCGGCGTCGAGCCTGCCGACGTCGACCTGGTGCTGCTGGCGACCTGCTCGCACCCGTTCCAGACCCCCGGCGGATCGAGCCACGTGCAAGACCGCATCGGCGCCACCCACGCCGGCGCCATGGACATCAACGCTGCCTGCGCCGGCTTCAGCTACGCGCTGTCGGTCGCCTCGGACGCCGTGCGCTCGGGCAGCGCGCGGCACGTCGTCGTGATCGGCTCCGAGAAGATGACCGACTTCATCGACCCGCACGACCGCGGCATGGCGTTTCTCTTCGGCGACGGCGCCGGCGCGGTCGTGGTCTCGGCGTCCGACACCCCCGGCATCGGCCCGGTGGTGTGGGGCAGCGACGGTTCGCAGATCGAGACCATCACCCAACGACCGACATACGTCGAGGTGCAGCACGCGCTCGCGACCGGGCAATCGCTTGAGCCGGTCGCGCTGCGCATGGCCGGGCCGACGGTTTTCCGTTGGGCCGTCACGAAAATGGGCCCGGCCGCGCAGAAGGCGCTCGACCTCGCGGGCGTGCGCGCCGACGAGCTCGGCGCGTTTGTCCCGCACCAGGCCAACCTGCGGATCGTCGAGTCGCTGGTGAAGACGCTGAAGTTGCCGCCGAGCGTCGTCATCGCGCGCGACATCGAGACGCAAGGAAACACGTCGTCCGCCTCTATTCCGCTCGCGCTGTCGGCGTTGTTAGAAAGCGGCCAGGTGCAAAGCGGCCAGTCGGCCCTGTTCATCGGGTTCGGCGCCGGCCTCACGTACGCTGCCCAAGTCGTAGAAGTTCCGTAAACCCCACCCCTGTAAGGAGAACACTCATGGCCCTGTCTCAGCAGGAGATCCTCGCCGGTCTCGCCGAGATCGTGAACGAGGTCGCTGGCATTCCTGCCGCCGACGTCCAGCTGGACAAGAGCTTCACCGACGACCTCGACGTCGACTCGCTGTCGATGGTCGAAGTCGTCGTCGCGGCCGAGGAGAAGTTCGGCGTCCGCATTCCCGACGACGACGTCAAGAACCTAAAGACCGTCGGCGACGCTGTCACCTACATCGAGAAGGCTGGCGTCACCGCTTAACAGCTTTATCGCGGACGGCGAGCGGCTGCGCGACCTCACCACGAAACCCGCGCCGCCGCCGCCCTTCCCCGCCTCACGTTTCAAATTTCCCATCAGGAAAGGCAATTCCGTTGACTGCTGTAGCCGCCGACCGTCCGCAGGTGGTCGTCACGGGCCTCGGAGCCACCACTCCGCTCGGTGGCGATGTGGCCTCCACATGGGCCGGCTTGCTCGAAGGGCGGTCGGGCATCATCACGCTGACGGACGAGTGGGCGCTCTCGCTGCCCGCCCGCCTCGCCGCACGAATCGCCGTCGAGCCGCTCGCCGTGCTCGAGCGCGTCGAAGCGCGCACCCTCGACCGGTCGCAGCAGCTCGCGCTCATCGCAGGCCGCGAAGCGTGGGCGCACGCCGGCAGGCCGGACGTCGACAAAACCCGGCTCGGCGTCGTCTTCGCGACCGGCATCGGCGGTTTGACCACGCTGCTCAACGCGTACGACGTGCTGAAGGAAAGCGGCCCGCGGCGGGTTTCTCCCCACACGGTTCCCATGCTCATGCCGAACGGCCCGGCGGTCACCGTCGGGCTCGAGGTCGGCGCGCAAGCCGGCGTACACGCGCCCGTGAGCGCATGCGCCTCGGGCGCCGAGGCGATCTCGTACGGCTTGCAGATGATTCGCAGCGGCCGCGCCGACGTCGTCCTATGCGGCGGCACCGAGGCCGTGATCCATCCGCTGCCACTCGCGGCGTTCGCCTCGATGCGCGCGATGTCGACCCGCAACGACGAGCCCGAGCGGGCGTCGCGCCCGTACGACAAGGCGCGCGACGGATTCATCATGGGCGAGGGCGCCGGCGCGGTCGTGCTAGAGACCGCCGAGCACGCCAACGCGCGCGGCGCGCACATCATCGCCGAACTGGCTGGCGCCGGAATGTCGGCCGACGCGTACCACTTCGCCGCTCCCGAGCCAGCGGGCCGCGGGGTCAGCCGGGCTTTGCGGGCAGCGCTCGAAGACGCCGGTCTCACGACGTCCGACATCACGCACATCAACGCGCACGCGACCTCGACGCCGGCTGGCGACGCGGCAGAGGCAAAGGCGATCCGCCAGGTGTTCGGCAACGACGCCGACAACATCGTGGTGAGCGCGCCGAAGTCGAACATGGGCCACCTGCTCGGAGCGGCCGGCGCGGTCGAGACGATCGCGACCATCTTGGCGGTCAGGGAGAAAGTCGTGCCGCCCACGTTGAACCTCGACGACAAGGACGACGAGGTCGACCTCGACATCGCCACCGTCAACCCGCGGCCGTTGCGCGAGGGCGCCGCGATCTGCGACTCGTTCGGGTTCGGCGGCCACAACGTCGTCCTCGTCATCAAGCCGGTCTGAAGGGAAAACTCATGACCGCAACCGAAACTCCAGTCGCTGTCGACCCTCGCTCCCCCAGCGCCCGGCTCGCCGCGCTGTTCGACGAGGGCACCTTCGAACCCATCACCGCGGTTGACGACAGCGGCGTGCTCGCGGGTGTCGGGCAGATGCTCGGCACGCAAGCGGTCGCGTTCTCCAGCGACCCGACCATTCAAGGCGGCGCTCTCGGCAGCGCCGGCTGCAACGCGATCGTGGCGGCGTACGACCGCGCTCTTGCCGACGGCGCGCCCATCGTCGGCTTGTGGCACTCCGGCGGCGCCCGGTTGCGCGAGGGCGCCGAGAGCCTCGACGGCATCGGCCGCATCTTCGCCGCGATGACCCGAGCGTCGGGCAAAGTGCCGCAGATTTCGGTCGTTCTCGGGCCATCGGCCGGTGGCGCCGCGTACGGCCCGGCGCTCACCGACATCGTCATCATGGCTCCGCACGGGCGCATCTTCGTGACCGGCCCGGACGTCGTCCGCAGCGTCACCGGCGAGGACGTCGACATGGAGCGTCTCGGTGGCGCCGAGGTGCACGGACGACGCAGCGGCGTCGTGCACTTGCTCGCCGACTCCGACCTCGCGGCGTTCGCCCGCGCCCGCGAACTCGCGGATCTGCTTGGAAATCAAGGAAAACTCGGCGACGCCGAGCTTGTCGACATCGACCTTGAGGGCCTGCTGCCCGAAGGAGCCAAGCGCGCGTACGACGTCCACCCCTTGGTGAACGGGCTGCTCGACGCGCCCGGCGTCGAGCTGCACACGAAGTGGGCGCCGAACATCGTCACGACGTTGGGTCGGCTCGGCGGGCGCACCGTGGGCGTCATCGCGAACAACCCGTTGCGGCTGGGCGGCTGCCTCGACTCGACGTCGGCCGAGAAGGCGGCGCGGTTCGTGCGCACCTGCGACGCGTTCGGCGTGCCACTCATCGTGCTGGTCGACGTGCCCGGCTACCTGCCTGGCCTTGGCCAAGAGTGGGACGGCGTCGTGCGCCGCGGCGCGAAGCTGCTGCACGCGTTCGCCGAGGCGGTCGTGCCACGCGTCACGCTCATCACCCGCAAGGCGTACGGCGGCGCCTACATCGCGATGAACTCGCGGGCCCTCGGCGCGACCAAAGTTCTCGCCTGGCCCGGCGCCGAGGTCGCGGTCATGGGATCGGTCGCCGCGGTGCGGATTTTGCACCGGCGCAAGCTGGCCGAGGTTGGTGAGGCGTTGCGCCCGTCACTCGAGCTCGAACTCGCGGCCGAGCACGAGAAGCTCGCCGGCGGCATCGACAAGGCGATCGCGATGGGCGTCGTCGACGACGTCGTGTCGCCGAAGGAGACCCGCAGCGTCATCGCGGCGACCATCGCCGAGGCCCCCCAGAACCGCGGCGCCCACGGCAACATCCCGTTGTAAGGGGCGCGCATGCGTGAGGGCCGGTCCCGGGTGGGTGACCGGCCCTCATTCTTGTCTCGACTAACCGACCTGGTGCAGCCAGCGCACGGGAGCGCCGTCACCGGCGTGGCGGAACGACTCGAGCTCGGCGTCCCACGGCGACCCGAGCAGCCGGTCGAGGCCACCGCGCACGTCGTCACCTGACGCGAGCAACGAACGAAGCCGGTTCTCCGGGACGACGAGGTCGCCGTTTGCCGACGTGGCGGCGTGGAAGAGACCGAGGCTCGGCGTGAACGCGTACCGCTCGCCGTCGCAGCCCGCGCTGGCGTCCTCGGTCACCTCGAAGCGCACCGGCCAGCCGAGCAGGGCGGAGGCGAGCCGCGCCGAGCAGCCGGGCTCGCCCACCCAGGCCGACTCGGTGCGGACCGTGCCAGGCGATGCGGGCTGGGCCCGCCAGTCCAGGCGAACGGGCACGCCAAGAACGCCTGCCACGGCCCATTCGATGTGCGGACCGACCGCGGGCAGCGCTGAGTGGACGTACAAGACGCCGCGTGTTGCCACCGGAACCTCCGAGAGACGTCGACCGAGGTGCGCCTTCCCCGACGTCCTTCAGTACTGTCTCTTGCGTCCCAGCTGTCACATTGTGCATCACCGGGCACCTCAGCGCCAACGAGGCACGCCGACGCTCGACCGCCCCTTGGCAGCGAGTGGGTAAAGACTCGCCCCGCCGGCGCGGCGCGCCACACGCAGATCCGCCCACTCGGCGCCAAGGGGTGGGCCTGCTCAGGTCGGCTGCTTGCCCGGGTCGGACGAGTGGCCGGGGAACAGCTTCTTCGACGGGTCGACCACCACCGCCGCGTTGTTGACGGCGGTCGCCGCCTCCCCCAACCCCACCGAGATCAACTTCACCTTGCCCGGGTAGTCGGTGATGTCGCCGGCCGCGAAGATCCGCGGCACCGACGTGGCCATCGTGGTGTCGACCGCGATGTGCCGGTGGCGCAACTCCATGCCCCAGTCGGCGAGCGGCCCAAGCTCCGCGACGAAGCCCAGCGCGGCGACGAGCTCGTCGACGTGCAGCCGCTCGACGGCGCCGGTGTCGTGGTCTTTGACCTCGACAACCTCGACCTTGCCGTCGCCGTCGACGCTCGACACCTGGTACGGCGTCAAGATGCGCACCGACGACTCGCGAAGTTGTTGCACCGACGCCTCGTGCGCGCGGAACTCGTTGCGCCGATGGCAAACGGTGACCGAGGACGCGACCTGCTCGAGCATGAGCGCGTAGTCGACCGCGCTGTCACCGCCGCCGACGATCAGCACCCGCTTGTCTTTCAGTGCGCCCGGATCGGGAACGAAGTAACGCAATCCGCGGCCCTCGTATTGCTGACCGGCAGGCAGCGGGCGCGGTGTGAAGATACCGATTCCGGCTGTGACCAAAATCGCCTTCGCGCGGATCAGCAGACCGGTGTTGGTGGCCACGGTCATGGTGCCGTCGTCGAGCCGGGTCAGCTCCCCCGCGCTGTGGCCGAGCAGGATGGTCGGGTCGTAGGTCTGCGCCTGCTTGTGAAGGTCGGCGGCCAGTTCGCGGCCGAGGATCGACGGAATGCCGCCGACGTCGTAGATGACCTTCTCGGGATAAAGGGCGGCGAGCTGGCCGCCGGGCTCGGTCAGGGAGTCGACGACCACGACCGAGAGCGCCCGAAAACCCGCGTAATAGGCCGCGTATAAGCCGGACGGGCCAGCACCGACGATTAACAGGTCGACGTCGTGATCGACCGACCCGCTGCGCTCGGCAGATGGTGATGGGGACGGCTCCGGCACGATCCTCAGCTCCTCGTGGCCGCGCGCGGTAACGCGCGCGATGGACGGCTTGCCCCGACGCTAGTACCTCGCGCTGTTGCGCGCACGCGCTCTGCGCGCCGACCCTGCGCGGGTCGTGCGTGCTCCTCGAGAATCGCAGGGTTGGCATCGCGTCGTCCGTAGACTCGCGGCATGGCGCCTCCCCCGTTGTTGCAAGGGCGACGCCTGATCGCGGTGATCATCGGGCTGGCCGCCGTCGGCGTCGCCGCCCTCGGCGCGCATTACGCCGACGAGAGCCGGCCCGGCCGCATCGACTCCGCCATCGACGCCCGCGTGCGCCACAAGTTGCGCGGCCACCTGCGGTTCCTGCATCACCTGGTGGCGTTGGCCGACCCGATCTCGGTGGTCGTCGGGTGCGCGGTGCTCGCCGTCCTCTTTGTCTGGGCGAACCGGCGGCGGACGGCCCTGCTCGCGGTGCTCGGTCCGGCCCTCGCGGCCGGTGTGGCGGAGTTCGTCTTGAAGCCGCTCATCAACCGCCGCATCAACGACGCGCTGTCGTTTCCCAGCGGGCACACCACGGCGGCCGTGTCGGTCGCGATCGTGATCGTGGTGGCGCTGCTTGGCCCGAGCCGACCTCGCTGGCCGGTGGCGCTGCGCTACGCGTTGTCGGTTGCCGCGCTGCTTGGCGCGGCCGCCGTCGCAACCGCACTGGTCGGCTCGGGCTACCACTACTCCACCGACACCCTCGGCGGCTTTTGCGTCGCCGTCGGCGTGGTGCTCGCCGTGGCATGGACGATCGACGCGTTGTCCGTAAAGTCGGAGCATGACACGCCTCGCGCCGACCGAACGCGCCAGCTTGTGTGACCTGCTCGAACTGCTCGGGCCAGACGAGCCGACGCTGTGCGAGGGCTGGCGCACCCGCGACCTGGCCGCCCACCTTGTGGTGCGCGAGGGCCGGTTCGACGCGATGCCAGGCATCGCGCTCCCGCTACTCGCGCCTTGGACCAAGCGCGTGCAAGACGGCATCGCCGGCGGCGACTTCCGCCGGTTGGTGCGCCGCGTTCGCACCGGGCCGCCGGTCTGGTCGCCGATCCGGTTGTTCGACGAGCAGGCCAACGGCGTGGAGTTCTTCGTCCATCACGAGGACGTCCGCCGTGCGCAACCCGAGTGGGCACCGCGCGCGCTCTCGCTACCGGTCGACGAGGAGCTGTGGCGACAAGTCAAGCGACTGAGCAAGTTCTCGCTGCGCAAAGAACGCGACGGGTTCGATCTGGTGCGCGCTGGCACCGGCGAGCGCCATCATGCCCGAGACGCGGGCGCCGGAGGCGCGCGCCTGACATTGACCGGCCCGCCATCCGAGCTGCTGATGTATTTATTCGGACGACGTGATCACGCGCTCGCGGAGGTGTCGTCGTCGGGTTTCGCAACGTGACACGCGGCCTCGTGCCGATCGCCGAGCAGCCGAAGTTGGGGCGTCACGTGATGGCATTCCTCGATGGCGAACGGGCAGCGCCAACGGAACCGACAACCCGGAGTCGGGTCGACGACCTGCGGAGGTTCGCCGTGGTCGCTCTCGTCGCGGATCTCTAGCGGCGCCCGCGGGTCGGGCACGGCTCCGAGCAACAGCTGCGTGTATGGGTGTTTCGGGTTCTCCAGAACCGCCTGCGTCGGACCGGTCTCGACGATGTGACCCGCGTACATGACGATGACGCGGTCAGCCACGTAGCGTGCGCTCGCGATGTCATGCGTGATGTAGAGAAAGGACACGCCCTCGTCGGTGCGCAGGTCGGCCATGACGTTGAGCAAGCCGAGCCGTATCGACACGTCGAGCATCGACACCGGCTCGTCGGCGAGGATCAGTTTTGGCTTGTACGCAAGGGCTTGCGCGAATCCGATGCGCTGTCGTTGCCCGCCGGACAGCTCGTACGGGTAGCGCTGCAAGATGTCGGACGCCGGAGTCAGGCCGACTGCGGTGACCACCCGCTCGGCCTCGTCGTACCGCTGGGTGCGGGTGATGTCCTTTCGATGCAGCTTCAGGCCGCGCATGATGCCGTGCGATACCCGAAACGCCGGGTTGAGCGAGCTGAACGGGTCCTGGAACACCATCGGCACGTCGCTGCGATAAGCCAGTTGGTCGCGGCGCGTTCGCATGCTCGACAGCGGGCGGCCCTGGTAGTAGATCTCGCCGCTTGTCGGCTTGTAGACGCGCGCGAGCAGACGCGCGATCGTGCTCTTGCCGCTGCCGCTCTCTCCGACAAGAGCGACGATCTCCCTGCGGTTGATGACGAAGTTCGCGCCATCGACCGCGTGCAGCGTCTTGCGCGACAGGTTGCCGCCCACCTTGAAATGTCGGGTGAGCCCGCGAACCTCAAGCAACGGCGTGGCGGACGACGGGGTTCGTGGGTCGGCGTCTTCGATCGTCGCGAGATCGGTCACCGGGCGTCACCTCCTCGGTAGCCCTTCAGGCTGGCTCGTTGCGGGTGGTAGAGCAGGCAGCGCGCCTTCACACCGTTGACGTCGTAAAGCTCGGGCTCGACCTCGCGACAAGCGTCGAACACGTCAGGGCAGCGCGGGTTGAAGCGGCACCCGGCCGGCGGGTGCGCGAGGTCGGGCGGTGACCCGGGGATGCCGGTCAGCCGGACGAGCGGGCCCTTCACGGAGGGAAACGCGTCGAGCAACCCGCGGCTGTACGGGTGCGCGGGACTGTCGAAGACCTGGCGGGTCGAGCCGACCTCGTCGACCTGCCCCGCATACATCACCAGCAGCTGGTCGGAGAAATGGCTGACGAGCGACATGTCGTGGGTCACGAACATCACGGCGAAGCCCAGCTCGCGCTGCAACCTCTTGATTTCCAGCATGAGTTGGCGCTGCGCGACGACGTCGAGGGCGGACGTCGGCTCGTCCATGATGACCAGGTCTGGCGTGAACAGCAGCGCCATCGCGATCATCGCGCGCTGCCGCATGCCGCCGCTGAGCTGATGCGGGTAACTCTTCAAATGGATCGGGTCGATGCCGACCAGTTCGAGAACCTCCGCCGGGCGTTTCGGGTCGACGTGCTCGTCGTGCGCGTCGATGGCGTCGTGAAACTGGGCGCCGATGCTCTTCACCGGGTTCAAAGCGTTCATCGCGCTTTGCATCACGACGGAGAAGTCGCGCCAGCGCAGCGCGTTCAACGACTTCTCGGTCATCGTGACCAGGTTCTCGCCTTTGAACCGCACCGTGCCGGCCGTAATCGCGGCGGGTGGGCTCAGCAGCTGCGCGATGGCGAACAACAGGGTCGACTTGCCGCAGCCGGACTCGCCGACCACGCCGACGAACTCCCCGGCGTGCACGTCGAGATCGACGTTGTCGACCGCTCTGACGGCGCCGCGCGACGACGCGTACTCAACCGTCAGGCCGCGGACCTCAAGAATCGGCGCGCTTGACACGTTGCCTCCGAACCGGTCGTAGCGCCGGATTGCTGATCTCGTCGAACGCGTAATTGAGCAGCGCGAAGGAGACGCCGAGCAGCGCCACCGCGAGGCCTGGAGCCAACGCCCACGCCGGGAAGCCGCTGACCAACGCGCCCTGGTTTTGCGCCCAGTAGAGCATCGTGCCCCAGCTGAGCGAGCTGGGATCGCCCAGACCGAGGAACTGCAGGCCGGCCGCCGTGAGCACCGCGTAGAGCGCCGCGCCGAGGAAGTTGGCGAGGATCAGCGACGTCATCGTCGGCAGCACCTCGACGACGATGATGTACGACCGTCGTTCGCCGCGCACCCGGGCGGACTCGAGAAAGTCGCGATTTCGCAACGACAGTCCCTGCGCGCGCAACTGGTTCGCGCCGTACGCCCAGCCGGTCGCGATCAACACGACGATGACGACGCCGAGGCTGCCCTTACCGGCGTACGTCGCGAGCACGATGATGAGCGGGAACGTCGGCAGTACCAAGAACACGCCGGTGAGCATCGACAGCGCGTCGTCGGCGATTCCGCCGAGGTAGGCGGCCGATACGCCGATGAGCACCGAGATGGCGGTCGCCCCGAGTCCGGCGACGAGCGCGATCAGCAGCGACTCACGGGTGCTGTAGATCAGCTCGGCGTAGACGTCTTGCCCAAGACCGGTGGTGCCGAGCCAGTGCTTGAGCGAGGGATGCTGCAACTGCTGGAACGCGCCGACCGTGCGCGGGTCGCCGTGCTGCCAGGGCACGAAGAGGTGTGGGAACGCGGCGAGCAAACAGAACAGCACGAGGAGCGCGAGCCCGGCCATCGCCTTGCGGTTGGACAGGATCGCCCGCCCCAAGCCGCGGCGTCCGCGTCTGCGCGCTGGCCGCACATCCGTGCCGTCGGCGCTGTCGATGAGGAGGGTGCTCATCCGCCGCTATCCCTTCGCCCGCGCGCGGGGGTCGAGCAGGAAGATCGCGTCGTCGGCGAGCAGCACGCCCACGAGCACCGCGACGGTGACCAACATGAACAGCGCCTGCAACAACGGGTAATCGGTGCCGGCTGTCGCCAGGTAGAACATGTGACCGAGGCCCGGGTAGTTGAACACGTACTCGACCAGAATCGTGCCGCCGATGACGTAACCGAGCGACATCGCGAAACCGGAAAGGTTTGGCAGCAGCGCGTTGCGGGCGGCGTAGTCGAACATGATGCGCCGGTTGGGCAGGCCTTTGGCCCGTGCCATTCGCACGTAGTCCTCAGCCAGCGTGGTGATCGTGTTGTTGCGCATGGTGAGGATCCAACCGCCGATGGCGGTGATGAGAATCGTGCCTGCCGGCAGGATCGCGTGTTTCAACACGCTGCCGATGAACTGTCCTGACCACTCGGGATGCAGCCCGAGATCGTAGTTTCCGTCGTTCGGCAATAACGCGTGCGCGCCGTTCGCGAACAACACGATCGCGAGCAGCGCCACCCAGAAGTACGGCAACGCCGAGGTGACGACGAAGACCGGCGGGACGATGCCGTCGAGCAACCCACCACGCCGCCACCCGGCGACGATGCCGATGAGGGTGCCGATGACGAACGCCATGATGGTCGCGACGCCGACCAGGCCGAGAGTCCACGGCAGCGCCTGCCGGATCATCGACGTCACAGAGGCGCCGAGGCTGCTCCCGCCGATGGAGACGCCCCAGTTGAACGTCACCATGTCTTTCAGGTAGGTGAGGTACTGGTCGAACAGCCCCGCCTTCGGGTCGAACCCGAACGACGCGAGCAGCGCGTTCAGCTGCTCGGGCGACGCGATGCGCCCGCTGTGGTTGAGCTTGGCCTTCAACACTTGAGCGGGGCTACCCGGCATCATGTGCGGGATCAAGAAGTTGATGGTCATGGCCGCCCACAAGGTGAGCACGAAGAACCCTAAGCGGCGAAGCAGAAATCTCATCGCTGGCTCCTCGTGCTCACCTTGCGCCGGCTGCGTACCTTACCCGCGACGCGCTACTTCTGCGCCGACTTCGACCACAGGTTGAGCAGCACCTGCTCGTTGTCCGGGAAGTTCCACGGCGCCGGCTGGGCGTACGCGTTGTCCTTGGTCGGCCACCCCTGCAGGTCGGTGGTGTTGTACTGGTACCAGTCGACCGACTCCGTCGTCGGAATGAACGGCACGTCCGAGATCATGTGACCGGAGATCTGCTTGATGATCGAGACCTGCGTCGCGTCGTCGGCCGTCGCGTAGTCGTCGAACAGCTTGTCGACCGCGGGGTTGTTGTAGCGCTCGTAGTTCGACGCTGCGTCGGTGCCGACCGGCGCCGAGTTCTTGGAGTACAGCAACTGTCGCAACTCGTAGTACGGCGAGGGGCCGCCCGACAACTGCGGGCCGTACGCGAGGTCGAAGTCACCCTTGTACAGCCGGTCGTTGTAGGTCTGACCCTCGAGGTCTTGCACCGTGATGTCGATGCCGATCGGCTTCAACTGCTGCTTGATCACGGCGAGCGACGCGTCCCAGTCGGTGTAGCCGGAGACCGTGATGACCGTCAGCTTCAACGGCTTGTCAGGGCCGTAGCCCGCGCTCGCGAGAAGTTGCTTCGCCTTGTCGGTGTTCGGCTTGTCGTAGCCGGAAGCGGTCAACGCGCCTTGATCGAAGTACTTGTCGAACGTCGGCGTGACGATGCCCGTTTGGTTCGCGGCGGGCTGGTAGCCGCTCTCACCGAGCTCAGAGATCTTCTGCCGGTCGAGGGCCGCCGCGATCGCCTGCCGCACCGCGAGCGTGCTCGTCGCCTTGTGCGACGGGTCGTTGTTCGGGATCAGCGCGACGTTCGTCATCGGTGGGAACCAGTAGTTGTTGTCCTTGCTCTTGGCCTTGTACGCGGCGTCGATGTTCGGGATGTACTGGCCCCCCCACTGCGCCTTGCCGTTGGCGAGGTCGAGGTTCGCCGGGCCGTTGTCAAGGTAGGCGGGGTACTGCACCGTCTGAATCCACGGCTTGCCCTGTTGCCAGTAGCTCGGGTTGGCGGTGTAGGTGATGTTGTTCGGCGCGCACGGGTTGACCATGAAGGGCCCGGTGCCGACTGGCTTCTCGTCCGCCCACGTGTCGGGCTTGGACGCAGGGTCGCCGGTCGACCAGATGTGCTTCGGCACGATGCCGACCTGGCCCGCGAACAGGTAGAAGTACGTCTGCGCGTTGCCTGCGAACGCCATCGTCACCTGGTTTCCGTTGGCCGTCACGCTCTGCAGGCCGGCGCCGGTCCACAACGAGTACAGGTCGAGCGCGGGCGTCTGCTTCATCAGGTTGAAGGTGAACGCCACGTCGTCCGCCGTCATCGACTGACCGTCGTTCCACTTCACGCCGTCGCGAATCACGAACGTGATCGACTTCTTGTCGTCGCTCCACTTATAGGACGACGCGAGCATGGGTGTCTCGGCGCCGGCCTTGAGCGAGTTCACGTAGACGAGCGGCTCGTACACAAAGCCGACCGACAGCGAGTTGACCGCCGGGTTGAACGGGTTGAACTGGCAGGTCCAGTTCTGGCCCGCCTCGTTGGAGATGGTGACGGTGCCGCCCTTCTTGTGCGAACCGGCGCTTGCGCCGGCGCTGCCGGACGGCCCTGACGTCGCCGCGGACGTCGCGCCGCCTGTGCCGACCGCTGTCGGGTTGGTGTTGCTGCTGTTCTTGCTGCTTCCGCCACACGCGGCCGCCAGGACGCCGACTGACACGGCGATGGCTGCGCCTCTCAAACGCCTCATCGTGATTGCCTCTCACTGTTCGCCCGGAAGATTCGTTGGTAGAAAAGGGAAATCATGCGAGCGCCTCCTCGCCGCGGACGGCGCCGGCGGCTTCGACGCCGATCGCCAACGCTCCGATCAAAGGCGCGTCGAACGGGAACTCCGCGGTCACCAGTTCCGGCGGGAACGGCACCGCGACGTCCAGCGCGCTGCGCAGGCCGGGAGCGAGGCGAGCCCACGACCGCACCATGCCGCCACCCACCACAATTCGCGATGGGTCGACGGCGACCGCGAGGTTCACGACATGCATCGCGAGTTCGCGGACGAACTCATCGACGAGCGCCGCCGCCACGGGGTCGCTCGCCGCCTGTTCGAACAACTGCGTCGTGGTGGTGGGGCGACGCAGCTCGGTGCTCGCCAGCGTGGCGAGCGCCTTGCCGCTCACGACGTCTTCGAGCGTGATGCGTTGCGCGAGCGGCGCTCCGACATCGCTCACGTCGCGCACGTTGTAACCGATCTCCCCCGCTGCGCGATGGGCGCCGATGACGACCGTGCCACCGACGACGATCGCCGCAGCCAAGCCGGTGCCGAGGTTGAGGTACAGCCCCGGGTCGGACCCGGCGAGCGCCCCCCAGCGTGCCTCCGCCTGCGCCGCGGCCTTGACGTCGGTGGCCAACTCGACAGGCACGCCGGGGAACGCCGCCTTCAACTCGCGCCCGAACGCGAGGTCTTCCCAACCCGGGATCGTCGGCGCCAACTCGACCCGGTCGTCGAACGGGATTCCGAACGTCGCCGCGCCGACCGCACAGAGAAGTCCTTGCGGCGCCGCCGTTTCCAACAACGCGCGGCCAGCGGCGACCGCGCGATCCATGGCGGCCGCCGCGCCGTCGTCCGGAAAGCTGTCGACGGTGGTCGTGCCGAGGCGGGTGCCTTCGAGATCGCAAACCGCGACGGCGATTTTCGTGCCACCGAAGTCGAGCCCCAAGACGACCGGCAAGCGCGTCATGCGCAACCTTCCTGCTGAGCGGCGTCCGCCGAAGATTGTTAGGAAACTAACCTATTGATTCGGCCAGGCGCAAGACCGCGAGGTAACGGCTTGAGTACGATCGGCCCAACTTTTGGAGGTCAGCGTGACCGTCGTCAGCGGCGTTCATGGCCGGCGATCGGTTGCCCGCCCCGCGCTCATCAGGGCGATGAACGAGCAGGTCATGCTCGATCACATCCGTCGCGCGGGCCCGCTCTCACGCGCCGACTTGGCGCGTATCTCAGGACTGTCGAAGCCGACCGTGTCGTTGGCGTTGGCCAACATCGAGCGGGCGGGGCTCGTGCGCGCCGCGGGTCATCGCACCGGCGTACCGGGGCCGGCGGCCATCTTGTACGAGGTCAGGCCCGAGGCCGGCTTCGTGCTCGGCCTCGATGTCGGCCGGCAGTACATCCGCGGCGCGATCGCCGACATGACCGGCACCGCCAGGGCTCGGTCGTCGGCTCGGGCGAAGGCGACCAACGGCCACCGCCTCGTCGAAGAACTGATCGTGCTTTCTCAATCCCTGCTGGCCGAAATTGGCGTCGAGCAGTCTGCGATCACCCAGACCGTGATCGGCAGTCCTGGCGTTTACGACCCACGCCGCGACGCGCTGGTGCTCGCCGGAAGCCTTCCCGGTTGGGAGTCTCGCTCCGTATTGACGCAACTGCGCAAGGCGTTCGGCGCCCACCTGATGGTCGAGAACGACATCGACGTCGCGGCGTTCGCCGAACGCGCGCACGGGCACGGCCGCGACGTCGAGAACTTCGCCTTCGTCTCCGTGGGCACCGGTATCGGCATGGGACTCGTGTTGGCCGGCAAACTCCACCGCGGCTCGCACGGCGCCGCGGGCGAGATCGGCTACTTGCCGTTCTCCGAAGGCCACGGCGCCGACGTCGCCGACGCGCGCAAACGCGGCAGTTTCGAAGCGGCCGCGTCCGCTGCCGCCGTCGTGCGGGCCGCAAAACGAGCGGGCGTGCGGAACTCGACGTCCGCTCAAAAGGTCTTCGCGGCCGCGGCGGCTGGCGACGAGGCGGCCGCGGCGGTAGTCGACGAAGAGGCGCTGCTGGTCGCGAAAGCGATCTGCGCGGTCATCACCGTGGTCGACCCCGAATTGATCGTTCTCGGCGGCGGAATCGGACAGGCGCCCGGCTTCATCGACGCGGTCACCGAGCAGCTGCGGAAGCTCGCGCCGGTCACGCCGGAGGTCAAGGTGAGCGCCTTGGGGTCGGACGCCGTCGTCGACGGGTGTCTCGCCGCGGGTCTCGACCAGGCGTGGGAACTCGTGACGGCGGCCATCCCGGCGCCTAACGTTGAGGCCGGACCCTAACCGACACCGGGGCGGCGGCGTTGTACGCGTCGATCTCGACTCGCACGTCGATGGCGGCGTGCCGAGCGGTCAACGTCGCCTCTTGGTGAGCGAACAGCGTGACGTCGTTGTCGTCCCAATGAATCGGTGCGACCGGCTCCCCATCGGCCAGCGAGACCACCGAGGCGTGCACGCCGACCGCCGGCGTTCCCGTGGGCGACGCGTTGCGCACCGTGACGCGCGTGCTGAACTGCGGGCCAGCGACCTCGGTGCGCGCGTCGAATTCCAGCGTCGAAGCGGGAACCTCTTGCAACATCGTGAAATCGGCGAACGTCGACTGAGGGGTGTGCTGCCAGAACGTCTTCTCCCAGTCGACGACGTCGTCGACGGTTGACAGCCAGTAGACATTGCGCGACGGCGTCGCGTCGTCCGGGCCCGTCATCTGGAACTCGACGAAGTACGTTGTCGTGACCTGGCTCGGCACCTCGATCTTGCTTGCCCTGTAAGCACTCTGCGGCTCGATTGCCTCGATGTCGTGAGACTGCTGAGACAGCACCGCGCCGTTGACGTCGCGGACGACGACTTCGAGGTGCAGCGGTCCGGCGCGACCCGCCGTCGCGTTCACGACGACGGCCTCGCGCGTGGCGTAGTCGTACAGCGCATGCACCGGCGCGTTCGCCTTTTTGGCGCCAAAGTACGCGCCGGCCGGGTCGAGGTAGTAGTCGTACAGGTGCCAGTTCAGGCTCGGCCACGCGGTGTTGAGCATCCAATAGATGACGCCGGTCGCCGGCTGCTCCGCCGTGAACCGGCTCCGGTAGGCCTCGAACTGCGCCCGCACCATCTCATAGTTCGCCAGTTGCGCCTTGCGCAAGAAGTCACGCAGGCTGGAGATCTCGCCGTAGCGCTTAGCGAGCGCGTCGGCGAAGATTCCGAGATTGTCGAACGGCGACGGCGGAGCCGCGTGGTACTGCCGGGCTTGGGGTTGCTGCCACAGCCGGTCGAGTTCGTCGGGCGAGAGCATCTTGCGCAAGCTCGGCAGTCGCGGCACGGAGTGACCGGCGCTGCACTCGCTGTCGAACCCGACCGCGGCGCCGACTCTCGTGTCGTACCAATAGACCGGCGGAACCCAGTCGTACGGCCACATCTTCATGCCTGACGGCCCGGCCGCGCGAGTGCCGGTGGTGCCGAGGTCGCTCGGACCAGACGCCCACGCGTTGTTCCAATCGGTCGAGCCAGAGGAGATGATCGGCAAATCCCACCCGGCCGACACAAGCTCGTCGACGTAGCCGTCAGCCAGCCGCTCCGGCGGCGCGAAGTCGCTGCCAATCATGAAGCCGATGACGCACGGGTGGTTGCGGAGCAACCGCGCCTCGCTCGCCATCGAGCGGCGGGCGACCGAGAAGTCGTGCTCGGTCCACGCGGCGCCGCCGGTGCCCGCGTGCGACTCCCACTTGTCGCAGCATTCCCAGCCGGGCAG
The DNA here is from genome assembly GCA_025925185.1 of Acidothermaceae bacterium. The sequence continues at coordinate 3,210 of JAICLV010000016.1, read as the reverse complement.
CACCATGACGCCCAGTTCGTCGGCGATCTCGTAGAACTCCGGATTCTCCAGCTTTCCTTCGAGCCGGACCGCGTTCAGGCCCATTTCCACCACATAGGTGAGCTCGTCGCGTAACCGCCGCGCGTCGTGGCGCAAGAAGATGTCCGGACACCAGCCGCCACCGAGCACCTGCACCGGCCGGCCGTTCACACTGAACAGCCGACCACCGCCATGAACGATGCGGCTGGTCACCTCCCTGATGCCGAATGACGCGCTCGCGACGTCCGAGATCACGCTGTCGATTGTCGCCACGAGCCGAAGTCGGCACATGGATTGTTTTCCCTGCCCGACCGGCCACCACAGCGCGGGATCGTCGATGCCGACGTCAAAGCTAAGGTCGCGCCGCTCCCCTGCCGCTAGGGAGATCGCTCCGGAGAAGACGAGGTCCGCCGCGTCGGCCGCGCGCGCGCCAGTGATCACGCCGGTCACCACGACGACGCGCGCGTCGTCCGAGGCGTTCTCGAGGTCGACAGTGACTCGCAGGTCGGCGCGATGGGCCGACAACGTGGTGCGCACGTGTGCGTCGAACAGCCCGACGTCGCCGGTGCGCATCACGTGGACGTCGCGCCAGACGCCCATGTTGGCGTCGGGCGGCAGCGGGTTCCAGTCGACCCAGCCGATCGAGAGATCGGTCATCGGATGGCCCGGAAAGACCAGCAACGCCAGACAATTCAGGCCGGGCCGCACTCGGGTTGTGACGTCGAATGTGCTGACGGGATACGCGCCCGCTATCTCGTCGACGTCGGCGACCAGGTCGCCGTTCACCCACAGCTGCGCCTTGTGCATCACACCGTCGACCCGCACCAACGTTCGTCCGCCACGGCCGACGGTGAACGGCGCGCGATACCACCACGGCACCTGGAACTGCGTCTCGTCGACTTGGTCGCGCATGTTCGTTGAGCGCAGGACGTCGGGATAGCGACCGGCGGTCAGCAACGCAGCCATCACGGTGGAACGGGCGGGCGCGTCGAGCCAGCCGTCAGGGCGAAACTCAGACCGCGAGACGGTCGCGCCATCGGGCGCCGAGACCGACGAGCAGACCTGCCAACTGGCGATCGTGGCCGAGGTGCCAGGGTCGAGCGCGCGCGACGGGACGGCCATGATCCGAACTCCCTGTGAGGATGCGCAAGATTGTAAAGAAGGCTTCCTACCGTGCGGCGATCGTAGCGCTCGACCTGGCTGGTGAGGAATGACACCGCTGGTCTGGTTGGATTCGACGCGCGGCGGCCGATGGGCAGGTGTGTCGCCGCAACACTCACCACGCGACGTGGCCGACCCATCGTCGCAACGGGCGCGCGACCGGCTATGGACGGCGACGAGCTGCCTGCTGCTTGTGGTGCTCGGCGCCGCGAGCGTGTTCGCCGGCCTGACCTGGCGCGCGGACGTCGCGCGCGAGCGCGCGGCGGTTTTCAAGACGACCGCCTCGGCGGTCGCGTCGTCCGTGGTGACGTCGTTGTTGCGGCAGACCGACCTGACGACGGTGGAGCAGGCACTGGTCGCGCTTCATCCCGACCTCGACAACACCGAGTACGCCGCATGGTTCGAGCAGCTCGCGGCGCGGGACCGTTATCCCGGCAGCCTCGGCTTCGGCTTCGTGAGGCGGGTGCCCGCCGGCCAACTTCCGGAGTTCGTCGACACGGTCACCCATGATCAGACGAAGGCGCTAAAGATCAGCGGCGCGTACGCGGTGGTGCCAGCTGGGCAGCGAGCGGAGTACTGCCTGGCCCGGCTAGCCGTGTGGCTGGGCCCATCGGGCCAGTTGCCACCCACCCTCGACTACTGCGCCGCGACGCTTCCCGGCTATGGCACGTCGCCGACAGCTAAAGCGCTCGCGTCGGCCCGCGACTCCGGCCAGCTGACGCTGGCGTCACCGGTGATCATCTATCCCGGTGAGATGTTCGCGTTCGCGCCGGTGTACGACGGCGGCAAAGCGCCGACGACGGTCGACCAGCGACGCGCCAACCTCCTCGGCTGGGTCGCCGCGACCTTCGACGGTCGGGCCATCATCGCCGCCGCGCAAGCCGGACACCCTGAGATGCACGTCGCCGTCCTCGGAGGCGACGTCGCGAACCCGGTCGTGCTTGCCACCAGCGGCACGCGGTTGACGGGCAAGGTCTCGTCGCTCACCGTCCCCGTCAGCGACGGCGGCACCTGGTCGGTGCAGGTCACCGGTCGCATCCTCACCGGCGGCGCGTCGCCCGACGCGCAAGGCACGGTTGTCGCCGCACTCGGCGTCGCGATCAGTGTGTTGATCTTCGGAATGCTGCAGGTGCTGCTGCGTAGCCGCGGTCGCGCGCTGCGACTGGTCCGCGAGCAGACGGAGGAACTGCGCCATCGCGCGCTCCACGACGACCTGACCGGCCTTCCGAACCGAGCGTTGATCATGGACCGCATCGGGCAGCTGGCCCAGCGGGCGAGGCGAAACGGCACCGCTGCGGCCGTGCTGTTCATCGACCTCGACAGCTTCAAAGACGTCAACGACACCTACGGTCACGCGGTCGGCGACGCCTTGCTTCGCGCGGTCGCGGCCCGCCTGAACGGATGTCTGCGCACGAGCGACACCGCGGGTCGCATCGGCGGCGACGAGTTCGTCGTCCTCGTCGAAGGCACGTCGCTGACAGACGGCGGCGCGGCGGTTGCCGAGCGGCTGCTCGACGCTTTGCACCGGCCGTACCAGCTCGACGAGCTGCCCGAGGTGGCGCTGCGGGTCAACGCCAGCATCGGCGTCGCGGTCTCCGGCGCGAGCGCGGACGGGGTCCCCGTCTCCCGAGGCCGGCAAAGCTACGAGACCGGCGACGAGGCGGGCGAGGAGTTGCTGCGCAACGCCGACATCGCGTTGTACGACGCGAAGGCGGCCGGCAAGGACCGCTACGCCGTCTTCGCCGGCTGAGCTTGCTGGAGCATGCCGGCGGGCTGCACTCGTCGAGAGTGCAGCTGCGGTCGACTTCGCCGACCGCGACCAGACCGCAAGTGAACTCTCGACGCGCGGACGCCGGGCTTTCGCTGGTGGGGCTGGTGGGGGGGGTGGGCCTCGAACCCACGACCGACGGATTATGAGTCCGCTGCTCTGACCGGCTGAGCTACCGCCCCGGTGCGGTGATCTTACGGCCGAGAGCGAACGCTCCTGCGATAGGACTCGAACCTATAACCTGCCGGTTAACAGCCGGCTGC
>JAICLV010000134.1 GCA_025925185.1 Acidothermaceae bacterium | reverse complement strand
GCCTGAAACGACGGGACGGCGACGTCCGGGGTGCCCGCGAAGACGACGCGCACGCTACAGCGCGCGGCCATAGGTGTTGTGCGGCGACTCCTTGACCCGCACCGGATCGCCCGCCCAATCGGCCTCGCGAATCGCGCGCATCGCGAGCTTGCGCTGCTCGGAGTCGAGCTTGTCGATAAACAGCACGCCGTCGAGGTGGTCGGTCTCGTGCTGCACGCAACGGGCGAGCAACTCGCTGCCCTCGATCATGACCGGGTCGCCGTACTCGTTGAAGCCCTTCGCGATCGCGTGCATCGCCCGCTTGCACGGAAACGCCAAGCCAGGAAAGGAAAGGCAGCCCTCGTCGCCGTCTTGCTGCTCGTCGGACAGGTCGAGTGTCGGGTTGATCAAATGGCCGACCACGCCGTCGACATCGTAGGTGAAAACCCGCAGGCTGACGCCGATCTGCGGGGCCGCGAGACCGGCGCCCGGCGCGTCTTGCATGGTCTCGACGAGGTCGCGCACGAGTTTGCGCAGCTCTTTGTCGAAGGTCGTCACCGGCTCTGCGGGCGTGCGCAATACCGGGTCGCCGAACAGGCGGATTGGCTGTATCGCCACGCAAATCTCCCGCAGGACGGCGCACTCCGGCGCGACATGTTCCAACGAAGCCAAGTCTACGGGCCGTCGGCTCTTCACCGAGGCCGGCTCGGGCGGCGCGTTGGCGGCGCTATACTGCGGTCGCCGCACAGGCAAGGCGCGAGTCGCCGTCCACGCGAGGCATGAAAGGAGGGGTCGTGATGAAGGAGCTGACGCTCGTTCGGCGTCGCCACATCGACCTGCTCCGCATCGCCAGCGCGGCGTGTCGCCGCTGCGGCTGATTCACCAGCCGGTCGCCTCTCCACACGTCTTCGAATCGGCGCGGCTGGCAGCGCGCGCACGGGTTCCGTGCGATTCCTCATGACTTTCACGTGCCGTGGCGCGCGCCGCGGTCACGTCACCGCACTGCGTCTAATCCCTGAAAGGGTCCATCATGTCGTCCTCCACAGTGGAGTCCGCTCAGCGAAGAAGGCCAGCCCTCAAACGGCTTTCTCGCATCTCGTTCGGTTATCAGGTCATCGCCGGCCTCGTCCTCGGCGTCCTCCTCGGCCTGCTCGCACGGGGCATCGGCCCCGTGTCGGACGGCAGCCCCAACTGGCTTGCGAGCACGTTGAACACCATCGGGTCGTTGTTCGTGACCTTGTTGAAGGCGGCGGTCGTGCCGCTGGTCTTCACCGCCATCGTGGCCAGCATCGCCAACCTGCGGAAAGTCACGAACGCGGCCCGACTGGCCGGGCAGACGATTCTCTGGTTCGCCATCACCGCGCTCATCGCCGTGACGATCGGCATCGTGCTCGGCCTGGTGCTCCGGCCGGGAGCGCACGCGGGCGTGTCGGCCAACCTCGCCAAGGCGCCGTCGCACACCGGCGACTGGTGGGCGTTCCTGACCGGACTGGTTCCCAGCAACGTCTTCGGACTCCAGGCGAGCACCTCGGTGACCGGCTCAAGCGCGACGACCACGGTCTCGTTCAACGTGCTGCAGCTCATCGTCATCTCCGCCGCCATCGGCATCGCGGCGCTCAAGGTCGGCGAGAAGGCGGCCCCGTTCATCAAGCTGAACGAGTCCGCGCTCGAGATCGTCACCAAGGTGTTGTGGTGGATCATCCGGCTAGCCCCGATCGGCACCGTGGGCCTGCTCGGCAACGCGGTCGTGAGCTACGGATGGACCGCGCTCGGCTCCCTAGGAGTCTTCACGCTGGCCATCTACATCGGCCTCGCGATCGTGCTGCTCATCGTGTACCCGACGCTGCTGCGCATTCACGGACTCAACGTGCGCCAGTTCTTCTCCGGTGCCTGGCCCGCGATGCAGCTCGGCTTCGTCTCGCGTTCGTCGTTGGGCACGATGCCACTCACCGAGCAGGTCGCGGAGCGCAATCTCGGCGTCCCTCGCGAGTACGCGTCATTCGCCGTCCCACTCGGCGCGACCACCAAAATGGACGGCTGCGCCGCGATTTATCCGGCGGTCGCGTCGATTTTCGTCGCGCAGTTCTTCGGTTTGCATCTCAGCGTCACCGACTACATCCTGATCGCGGTCGTCTCGGTGGTGGGATCTGCCGCTACCGCGGGGACCACCGGCGCGATCGTCATGTTGACCCTCACCTTGTCGACCCTGGGCCTGCCGCTCGCCGGTGTCGGCCTGCTGATCGGCATCGACCCGATCCTCGACATGGGTCGTACCGCGATCAATGTCACCGGGCAGGCGTTGGTGCCGACGATCGTCGCCAAGCGGGAGAAGATCCTCAACGAGGCCGTGTACAACGCGCCACGCGGCGGTGACGTGTTCGCCGGCGAGCTTTCCCGCGACCTCGAGCGAGTCCCCGACCCGCGGGCCCACGAGCTCGTGGCGACCTGAGGTCATCTCTCAAGTGAAGGGTTTGCGCTGTCGAATTCGCGGTTCTGGCAGCGCAAACCCTTCACTCGGCGAGGTTGGCAGCAGGCGCGGCGCAGTTGGCAGCGGGCTCAGCCGATGTCGACCGGGTCGACGCGCACCCGCACCGACGGCAGCTTGCGCGCGCTACGTCCACCTTGCGTCGCGTGCAGCTGGGCGGCCAGCTGCGCAGCCACCGCGCGCGACGCGCGGACCAGCGCCCGCACCGTTTCAGTCTCGCCCGCACGCGCGGTCGTGGGCACCGGTCCCAAAATCTCGGACGACGCGGGCAACGTCGCCGCGTCGAGGAAGTCGTCGACCGCGGCCGGCTCACCGGTGAGTTCGGCGAACACCGCCGCCGGCGGGAACCCGAGAGCGCGCCGTTCGGCGAGCTCTCGGTCGGCGTGGCCACCCGGCGCCCAGCGCACCAGCGCCTGCACCGGTGGCAGTGTCGCCTCGGCGAGCACCACCACCTGGCCACCCGTCGTCGCCGGCCGCACCAGCGCGGACGCGTTCAGCCAGCGCCGCAGCGCCTCCTCGCCGGCTCGCAGGTCGGCGCGACCGAGCAGCGCCCAGCCGTCGAGCAACAGCGCCGCGCCATAGCCGCCATCGGCGACCGGCTCGGCGCCGGGCGTCGCGATCACCAACGCCGGGCCGGCGGGCACCGTGTCGAGCACCTGCCCCTGCGCCGACGTGCGCACCGGCACGCCAGGAAAGGCCCGACCCAGCTCCTCAGCCGTGCGGCTGGCGCCGACAACGGCGGCCCGGTATCGCGAGGAACCGCATTCGGGACAGCTCCACCCGGCGGCCAGCCGGCCGCACCATCGACAACTCGGAGCGCGGCCCGAACCGGTCGTCGCGAGTGGGCCCCGGCAGGTCTGGCAGCGCAGCGGCGAGCGGCAGTGGACACACGACAGTGACGGCAGATAACCGCGACGCGGCACCTGCACCAAGACCGGGGTGTCGGCGCGCAGCGCCTCGCTTGCGACTCGCCAGGCCGGTGTCGGCAACCGGGCGGGCAGGCCCGGTTGCCGAGCCGCCGCTGGATCGTCGTCGGTGGTCACCCGTGGTGCCGCGGCCCGTGTGGTGCGGCGGTCGGCGGCGACCGGCACCGCCCATCCGCCGGCCACCAAGTTCGCGCCTTCCGCGGTGACCGCGTGACCGCCGACAACCGCGGCGGCGCCCGCCAAGTGCGACCGAAGCAGCAGCACCTCGCGGGCGTGCGGGTAGGGCGCGCGCGGCTCCGCGTGCAGGTCGTCGCCGTCGTCCCAGATCATCACCAAACCCAGGTCGGCGACCGGCGCGAACGCGGCCGCGCGGGTGCCGACGACGACGCGCCGCTCGCCCCGGCTCACCGAGAGGAACCGGCGGTACCGCTCCGCGGGCCCGAGGTCGGCGGTCAAGACGACGTGGCGCCCGGGGCCTTGTCGCGCCGTGAGCGCCGCGTCGACTCGCGCGACGTCACGGCCGGCGGGTAGCACGACGAGCGCGCCGCGGCCGCTCGCGCAGACCGCCCCCACCAGCTCGGCGATCTCGTCGGGCCAGCCGCCGCCGGGCAGCGCGGCCCAAACCGCGCGCGGTGAGCCACCCGACCGCAGCGTGTCGAGCAACTGCTCCCCCGAGCGATAGCGCGACCAGCCGCCGGACCGGTCCGGCTCAGCCGCTTCTCCCACAGCGGGCGGGGTCGTCGCGGCCTCGGCCCGCGCATGCCGCGGCGGCACGGCGAGGCGCAACACGTCGGCGAGCGTGCCGGCCCATCGGTCGGCCACCGCGCGCGCGAGCCGCAGCACGGCCGGTGTCAGCACCACCTCCGCCGACACCGAACGTTCGACGAACGCCAGCCGGCCCTCGTGCTCGGACGACGCCAGCCGCTCGACGACGAACCCGCCGACCAGCTTGCCGGCGAACCGCACCCGGACCCGCGACCCGGCAACCACCTGCGGGGCAAGGGTTTCCGGCACCAGGTAGTCGAACAGCCGGTCAAGATGTGGCAGCGCGACATCGACGGCCACCCGCGCCACCGGCAACGTCGACGCCGGCGACCGCACCGAGGCCGACGCCCGACGAGGCGAGGTGGTGGATGGCATGCGGGAGTCTTACCAGATCGCGGCGACGCGGCGGGTCCGGCGATCCACAGCCAGCCACGCGAGAGCTGGCGACGGCGGAGCTAGCGGCCGGCGGCCGCGCGCAGCGCCTCGGCGCGGTCGGTCGACTCCCACGTGAAGTCGAGCTCGGGACGGCCGAAGTGCCCGTAGGCCGCCGTCTGCTGGTAAATCGGCCGCAGCAGGTCAAGGTCGCGGATGATCGCGCCCGGCCGCAGGTCGAAGACCGCCACCACTGCCTCTTGGATCTTCTCGTCCGAGACGACGCCGGTGCCAAAGGTCTCGACGAAAAGCCCGACCGGGTGCGCCTTTCCGATCGCGTACGCGACCTGCACCTCGCACCGGGTCGCCAGACCAGCCGCCACGACGTTCTTCGCCACCCAGCGCATCGCGTAGCACGCCGACCGGTCGACCTTCGACGGGTCTTTGCCGGAGAACGCGCCGCCGCCGTGGCGGGCCATGCCGCCGTAGGTGTCGACGATGATCTTGCGGCCGGTAAGGCCGGCGTCGCCCATCGGCCCGCCGATCTCGAACCGACCCGTGGGGTTGACGAGGAGCCGGTGGCCGGCAGTGTCGAGGCCCAGGTCGACGAGCTCGGGCGCGACCACGAACTCGGCCACGTCCGGCTTGAGCAAGGTCTCGATATCGATGTCGGCGGCGTGCTGGCTTGACACCACGACGGTGTCGAGCCGCACCGGCTTGTCGCCGTCGTACTCGATGGTGACCTGGGTCTTGCCATCCGGCCGCAGGTAAGGGACCGTGCCGTCCTTGCGCACCTTGGACAGCCGCCGCGCGAGGCGGTGCGCGAGCGCGATCGGCAGCGGCATCAGCTCGGGGGTGTCGTCGCACGCGTAGCCGAACATCAGGCCCTGGTCGCCCGCGCCCTGCTTGTCGAGTTCGTCCACTCCCTCGCCGTGCCGGCGCTCGAACGCCTCGTCGACACCTTGCGCGATGTCGGGCGACTGCGACCCGATCGAGATGGACACGCCGCACGAGACGCCGTCAAAGCCCTTCGTCGACGAGTCGTAGCCGATGCCGAGAATGACGTCGCGCACGAACGCCGGGATGTCGGCGTAAGCCTCGGTGGTGACCTCGCCTGCGACGTGCACCTGGCCGGTCGTGATGAGGGTCTCGACGGCGACCCGGCTCTTCGGGTCGTCCTTCACCAACGCGTCGAGGACGGCGTCGCTGATCTGGTCAGCGATCTTGTCGGGATGCCCCTCGGTGACCGACTCGGACGTGAACAGGCGACGAGACAACGGGCGCTCCCTGATAAGCCAAACTGCCTAGGTTGAAGCTCGCCCGTGCAGGCGGGCGATCGCGTGCCGATTCTAGCGGGGAGGCGGCAGCGCTTTCATGACGAGATCCCAAACCGCGTCGGCCAACTGCTCCTTGGGCCCGCGCGGCACCACGACGCTGCGACCGTCGGCGGCGAGGATCGTCGCCGCGTTGTCGGCCGCCTCGAACCCGAGACGGTCACCGACCTCGTTGACGACGATGAAGTCGGCGCCCTTCGCGGCCAGCTTCGCGCGCCCGCCGGCGAGGGCGTCGTCCGTCTCGGCGGCGAAGCCGACGAGCACCTGGCCGCCGCGACGCGCCTGGCCAAGCTCGGCGAGCACGTCGGGATTTTCGACCAGCTCGACCGGCGCCGGCAGCCCGCTCGCTTTCTTGATTTTGGACGACGCGGAGCTGGCTGGCCGGAAGTCCGCGACCGCCGCGGCCATCACCACGGCGTCGGCGTCCGCCGCCGCGTCGAGCACCGCCGCGCGAAGCTGCTCGGCGGTGCCCACCCGCACCACCTTGGCGCCCGCTGGGTCGGGCAGCGCGACGTTCGCGGCG